>JARRNM010000253.1:0-4123 GCA_037384945.1 Deltaproteobacteria bacterium | reverse complement strand
AACAGGAAAACCGAACTGTCTGGCGCAGGTGGTTGGCCCAATAGGTCGGATCCGTTGCTTGTTCCGCGGAGATCCAGTTCCCGCTGACATGTGAGAGAAAGGGAATTCTGGGGGACTGCAGTCTGAACTGTCTGACGGTTTCGGCAAATTCATCCAGGATGGGATCCATCATTTTTGAATGAAATGCATGAGAGGTATGAAGGGGACGGCAATCTCCATTGTTGTCGGAAAGTTCTTTTTCCAGGTTCTCAATAGCCTCACAATCTCCCGAAACCGTGCAGAGTGCCGGACCGTTAATTGCAGCAAGGCAGAGGTTTTCTCCCAAGAAAGGTTGGATTTCTTCTTCTGAAAGACACACGGCCAACATGGAACCACCGGGCAGTTTTTGCATGAGTCGACTTCTGGCGACCACCAGTGATAGCGCCTCTTCCAGTGAAAATACTCCGGCCAAACAAGCAGCCACATATTCACCGATGCTGTGACCCACCATTGCCTTGGGATGTACACCCCAATCCATCCATAACTTGGCCAGCCCGTATTCAATGACAAACAAGGCAATTTGAGTAAACAATGTCTGTTGCAACATCTGCGCTGCTTCTTCCAGGTTGTTTCCCTCTGGATACAAAATTTGGCGCAGATCTCTGGATAGATATGGTTGCAGGATCTCGGAGCAGCGATCGATCTCTTCCCTGAACACAGGTTCAGTCTGGTAAAGTTCCAGTCCCATGTTCACATACTGGGAGCCTTGCCCCGAAAACATGAAAACCACATCCCGTTCCGTTGTTTCAGCAAGGGATGTCCTTACCCTTGTCGAATCCATGGTTTCCAGGGTCACTGTGGCGTCAGCCAGATCCCGGCAAACAACCATCCGTCGATGGCTGAAAGCCTGGCGTCCGGTCTGGAGGGTGTAGGAGACATCTGCCAGGTTCAGCTCGGGTTGCTCTTTCAGATGGTCCGCAAGATTTTTTGTCAAACCCCTCAGCGCAGCAGCGGATTTCGCCGAAAGCAACACCAACTGGTGGGGCCTGCTTGGCCCCGAGGGTCCCTTTTCAGGGGGCTCCTCGAGAATAATCTGGGCGTTGGTTCCCCCCAGGCCGAGGACGGTAACCGCTGCGCGGCGCGGGGTCTTGCCGGCCGGCCACTCAGAGAGATGAGTATTGACGTAAACCGGGCTGTTGTCGAAGTCAATCTGGGGATTCGCTTTGTTGAAATTGAGAGAAGGGGGTATTTGTCTGTGTTTGAGGGAAAGAACAGTTTTGATTACCCCGGCCACCCCCGCAGCTGCGTCAAGATGTCCAATGTTTGTTTTCACGGTGCCAATGGGGCAGTACCCTTTCTTCCTGGTCCATTTGCTGAAGGCACTGGTAAGAGCAGCGACTTCGATGGGATCGCCCAGAGCGGTTCCTGTCCCGTGCGCCTCGATGTAGCCAATTGTCTCGGGGTCGATATCGGCCATTGCCAGGGCTTCTGAGATCACCAGAGTTTGCCCCTGCACGCTCGGTGCGGGAAAGCCGATTTTTAGGGATCCATCGTTGTTGACAGCTGATCCTTTGATGACAGCGAGAATATTATCCCTGTCGCTAATGGCATCTGACAAACGTTTAAGGACAATCATGGCAGCGCCGCTGCCGACAACCGTTCCTTTGGCCCCGGCGTCGAAGGCACGAACCCGGCCATCCGTGGACAGGATGCCACCCTCCTCACACAGGTAACCCCCATGCAGGGGCACCATGATCCTGGCACCGCCGGCCAGGGCCATATCACACTCACCCAAGAGCAGGCTCTGGCTGGCAAGATGAACGGCAACCCCGGAAGTGGAGCAGGCGGTATTGACGCTTATACTGGGTCCCGTGAGGTTCAACTTGAAGGAAATCCGGGTGATGGCATAATCCTTCTCGCTTCCGAGCATAACCGGGTAGCGCCCCACCGTTTGCAGGAGATCGGGTCTGCGGACGAGGTTTTGCTGAAAATAAGTGTTCGGCGCCACCCCCCCGAAAACTCCGATGAGTCCTCCGAACCTTTCTGAGTCGTAACCTGCGTTTTCCAGCGCTTCCCAGGCGACTTCCAGGAGAACGCGATGTTGCGGGTCCATTATCTCGGCTTCCCTGACGCTCAACCCGAAAAACTTTGCGTCAAAGCAGTCGGCGTCGTCCATGACCGCCCCCGCATTAACAAAATTCGGCTCTTTCAGGGTCCTATCGTCGATCCCGGAAGCCTTGAGCTCCTCCTGAGTAAAAGATCTGATCGACTCGACGCCGTCTTTCAAGTTTTGCCAGAATTCGGCGACGTTTCTGGCTCCAGGAAAACGGCCGGCCATGCCGATGATGGCAATTTGTTCAACCTCTTTGTGCATCTCTTCGTGGCTCATTGAGAGTGGTTTCCTTAACCCGGATATTTCATGAATCACTTGCTGCGACCACGGATTTGGCCGTCCTTCCTGGCGTCCTCGGGTGTTGGACCCTGCGACGTACCGTTTAGGTACGCCTCGGAACCAACACCCTGCGGTTGCCAGGTGGCACGCCCATCTTCGTGGTCTCGCGACAGGAATTCATGAGATATCCGGGTTAATGGTTACTTTCGAATTCGCTGTCTGCGCTGTCTGCTCTGCTCCAGGAGTTCTCTGCGACTACGTGCCGTTCGCTTTCTGGCTGTCGGCTGGATCTCGTGGTCCAAGGTTTCCGAGCCGGGTTTTTCGTAACCAAGGATAGACGCCAGCTCCCAGGTGGCATCACTGAGGAAATTATCAGTCATTACACCCTTCCAGGTCTCTGCAACCTTTGGATTGATCTTGCCGTATTCCAGAAATTTTGTATCCCCCATGGGCTTGGATTCCCTGTGAATCCCATCGGTCATTTTTTTCTCGACCTTGTCGTATGGCCGCACCAGGTCGGAGTGAAATTGCAGCTGGAAAGTCTTGCAGAGCTCTTCCATAACTTTCTGGGGTTGGCTTACCAGGTCTTCGAAACGCATATGGTACTGCCGATGCGGTGGCACTTGCCGGAGGAATTGTAGGGCGTTTTGATGGCTGATCAGCCAGAGCAGCTCACCCAGCTGAAGAGGGGAAAATGGCTGGCTCTTGAGAAAAAGCACCTGTTCCATATGGTAACTTTCGAAGGATCGAACCATAGGGTATGGATGCCGGCAGAGATGGATGTACAGGGGATCTCGGAAGTCCCGTTCAGCTTTTTCCAGGGCCTTGAGATCGGAAACGTAGGCCGGGGATTTGTCAACGAGGATTTTATCCCCGATCCAATCCTGCAGGACGCGATAAAATTGTTTGGTGGTATAATTTGATGATTGATACTCTTCCATGATGCGGGTGGCTTCTTCAGCGTCGCACCCTTTAATTTCCATGATCGTGCGGATGGTACCTTCCAGCCACAGGCTATACTTTCCTACGAAAGCAATCTTCCGTTCTTGTAGGGTGTTGAAGCCTAGGAGCTGCAGTTCACTTGCGGCAAAGAGATCCGGGTGGCCGGCAAGCATTACCCGCAGCAGCGTTGTTCCCGACCGGGGAGGTGAGATAATAAAGAGAGCAGGTGGGTTTTTTGGTTCATCGCTCTCCTTATCGTCCCAAGACAAAGTGGGTATGCATTCATGCATCAGGGCGATCATCTCCACGTCTATCTTCTCTCCATCCGCGGCAACCTTGGGTACAGGCTGCTTTTCAGGGACGGGGACTTCCTCGAGGCCGAGTTTTATTGAGACACTGCGGGCATAGTCTCTCTGGAGGAATGCAGCGTATTCCGCTATGGTCGGTGACTCAAAAATTGACACGATGTAAATGTTCTCACCCAGTTCCTGCTGCAACCTGTTGATGAACCGGGCAGCCTGTAAAGAACTGCCTCCCAGCTCGAAGAATCTATCGTGGATACCGACGCGATCGAGTTTTATGATTTCGCGCCAGATTCCTTCGAGATAGTGCTCGAGTTTATTGCGCGGTGCAACATACGGTTGTTCCAGATCAGGCCTTTCCATGCTGGGGACTGGCAAGGCGCGACGGTCAACCTTGCCGTTGGGAGACAGGGGCATCTCATCGAGAGTGACGAAGGCCGAAGGAATCATATAGTCGGGAAGCTTCACCTCTAAATGGTTCCGTAATTGGGTGATCTCGGCTTTTTGG
>JARRNM010000252.1:0-4127 GCA_037384945.1 Deltaproteobacteria bacterium | reverse complement strand
ACTGATTCTCTAAGCCTCATGGCCACAAGTGCTGCAGCTGAGGAGATAAAACCATCGACAACTACGGGCAATTTCCGCCCGGCCGCAGCCAAGATGAGTCCACAGATGCCGGCGATCTCCAAACCACCCACCGCGGCTAGAGTCGATAGAGGATCATCGAGCAGGGAGCCATTAACCTCGAGACTACGCTCAATGACTTTGATCTTCTGCTGGAGCCTAGTATCGTCTATTCCAGTCCCTCGCCCGGTTACTTCTACCACCGGGCAGGGAATAAGGGAGGCATAGAGAGCCGAGGAAGGGGTGGTGTTGGCGATTCCCATCTCGCCGGTGCCGAGCAAGGTGACGCCCTCGTCAGCGGCAGCATAGGCCAGCTCCACCCCAACCAGGATGGCCTGGACGGCCTCCTCCATGGTCATGGCCGGGCCCTTGCTCATATTAGCAGTTCCCGGCTTTATCTTCCGACGCACTAGGTTGGAAGCACCCTCTAAGGGATCTGCTACGCCAATGTCGACTACCTGAAGGTCGGCCCCCACGTGCTTGGCGAGGACATTGATGCCCGCCCCACCGGCGAGCATGTTATAGACCATCTGGGGTGTTACCTCCATAGGAAAGGCAGATACACCTTCATTGGCCACGCCATGGTCTCCGGCAAAAGTAATGATTCTCTTCTTACCCATTTGCGGCGAGATAGTGCCCCTCATGAGGCAGTAGCGAGTGGCGAAGTCCTCCAGTTCACCGAGGCTGCCAGGGGGTTTGGTCAGATTGTCTAGGTGTGCCCGAACCTCCGGTTCCCGACTCCGGTCAACAGGAGAAATCGCCTCCAGAATTGGTTTTAGTCTTTCCACGGTTCTCTCCGTTTATTCAGCTGGCAGTCATTTACACTAAGCACTTGGCAGTAACCACTTTGCTAATTTCGGATTGTGGATTGCGGATTTGAGAAGGCATAGGGCATAGAGCCCAGGGCCTTCAAAATGAGAGATTATGACGTTTCTCTTCTGTCCTCCGTCCTCTGTCTTCTGTCGTCTGACCTCTGACCTCTGATCTTTGATTCTGCTCACTCGGGTGAGCAGTGCCTGGTTGGCTCCAGGCAATGCTCTACGCGGTTTCCTCACTTGATCCGGAGGGGAATCCCGCTGACCGACAAAATAACCTCATGGGCTCGTTCAGCAACCTGCTGGTTCAGACCACCAGCCAGGTCACGGAAGCGACGAGTGGCCGAGTCTGCGGGGATGACGCCCATGCCAATTTCATTTGTTACCAGGATGAGATGACAAGGTGGGGAGTCAAGAATGTCCAAAAAAGCGTCTATGTCTGGGCAAACCCCATCAATTATTTTCTCTCGGTAAAAGAGGTTGCCAAGCCAAACTGTTAGACAGTCGACTACCGCCACCTCCGTTTCTTTAGGCAGAGACTTTAGAGCCACGTCTAGGTTTACCGGTTCCTCCATGGTTAAGTATGAAGAATCACGTTCGCGGCGATGGCGTTCGATGCGAGCCGACATCTCGGCATCGATTGCTTCAGCGGTGGCGATGAAAACCTTGTTTTCATATGGTGCAGCAAAGCGTAAGGCAATTTTGCTCTTACCACTTCGACTGCCCCCAGTTATCAGGGTGATCCGTTTCATACGACACTTATTGAAATCAATACTTAGTTTTCAGGTTTCAGTGTTCAGGTTTCAGCAAAAATATAAATAGTTGGTGATGCCTGACACCTGAAACCCGACACCTGAAACCTCTATTTCTCCACGCCCTTACGCGCTCTAATCCCTCTGGAGAAATAGTGCTTCACTTCTTGCATGTCAGTAACCAGGTCGGCTCGGTCGATCAACCGTGAGTGGGCATAACGGCCAGTGATGACCAGTTCAACCTCCTTAGCCCTCCGGTCTATGAGGTCGAGAATTTGCTCCACCGTTATCAGACCGTAGTGAACAGCCACATTAGCCTCGTCGAGAATCACTAAACGATAGCGCCCGGAAGCAACAATCTCAGAGATCTCCTCATAAGCTGCCCGGGCTAACCGTCTATCTTCTTCTTCGGGCTTTCCCTTTATGAAAACATTCCTGCCATACGTTTTGATGGTGAGACGATCTGAAAACTTTGCCAAAGCCTTATGTTCACTGTATTCCCCGGCTTTCAGAAACTGGGCGATAAATACCCGCCAGCCTGCTCCTAGTGACCTGATAGCCAGACCGATGGCGGCGGTGGTCTTGCCTTTCCCGTCGCCGGTGTAGACCTGGACATAGCCTTTCATGCTCGTTCTTCCCTCAAACATCAGGAACGGGGGGTCGGCGAAATGGAGAGACGGCGTAAGGAAAATAATAAACTAGGCACTAGGCAGTATGCACTCTAGTAATTTCGGATTTGAAAAGGCATAGAGCATAAAGCAAGAACTCAGGTTTCAGTGTTCAGGTGTCAGGTTTCAGCCTTTTTGTTTTTCCTCCCTGACACCTGAAACCTTGAGAATTGGTGCTTAGTCCATCGTGTTTGGTTGAAGAGGCTGCCAGCTGCTAGCTTCAGTCTGTTGTCTGACCTCTGACCTCAGACCTCTGACTTCTCATCTCTTTGGTGCCTAGTGTCCAGTGCTTAGTGCCTAGTCATCTTCACCCCCTCTCCGAGACACCAATAATAAAGTGTGGGCACCGCCCACCATCACCTCGGCATGCAGTGCCCACCTGAGACATTACCCGGATCGCATAGAGCTAACCAGTGGCTTGCTCGGCAACTTCCCTCATGTGGTCCCTAACGGCCCGCACTGAGTGGTCAACATAATTTTCTTGAAACCGGTAGACCCCTCCGTAGTAATAGTCAACGTAACAGGCCACATGGTGGCCTCGGGTGTCCGCGCTCCAGAAGCAGCGATGAGAACCAAAGATAGGGTCAAGATAAAGGCGCTTGATGTTCTCCTTTGGGAGCATGAGGGTTAACAATTCTTCATTGGTCGGCAAGCGCCAGTCATCATGACCAGCGAAGCTTTCTGCATTCAGTTGGTCAATGTACTTCTTCGCTTCTGGCCAAGTAATCCGCTCGGGGGCCGGATCCTTTTGCCATATTAGATTGGTCTCCACATCGGTCACGGTGCCATCGCCGTTATTAATGAATCTAGTCGCCATACGTTCCTCCGTTACCTTTTTTAACCACTGGGACCTGGCAAATTCCTCTGAGGTGTGGTCAATCTCTTGTTTTCACTCCATCCGGAAGTATTGCAGTTGCAGATTGGTCAGAGTTTGGAGATAGTCATCCGCATATAAAAGATCGTTGCGGCTCTGAATCTCCTGAAAAATATGGGGAAGGACGAGGCGAAGATCAAATCCCACCTCGTTTAATTCCTTCATGTTGGCCTCATGTACAGCCAGAATAGAGTAATAAACGGTCAATAGTCTAATCTTTGACTCTTGCCGGTATAAATAAGAGTGTCCCCCCAGGGTATTGAGGAAGAAGCCGGCGTAATTATACATAAACTTTAAAGCAGAAGAGGGAGAAGGAGGCTTGTTACAAGTCCTTCCAGTCATCAGCCAGTAGTAAACGATGCCCATAAGGGGTTCAGCGATATCTGATTCATATTTGATCACCTGGCGGATAATATTGATCTTCTCTTTGCCAAGCAACCTGAAGAAATAGAAGCTATTTTCTATTATGGTCGACGGGCTATAAAGTTCTGCGCTGATCACAGGAGGCCGTTTTTGCAAGGACTCAAGAATGCTGTTAAAAAATGCCCAACTGTCATGATAAGTTTTTTGCGACCGAAAGGTTTCACCGGCGTCCAGATATTGGCAAAAGGCGCGGAGGGACTCCTCCAGTTCCCGGCACTTCAAGCTTCTTGGTGACGCCCCCTTCACTAAGGGCGAAGCAGGACCAAAGACCTGACTAAGTCTCTCCGCTGGGAGGAGTGGTCTAGATTCTTTACCCTGCTGCAACTCCTGAATGATGGACTCGAGCTCATGAGTTCGCTCCATCCAACTCTGGCGCTCTTCCTTGATTTTTTCTCCGGCAATTTTTTCGACTAGGGCGTTCCACTGCCAGACGATGAGCCCTGCAACAATGGCTAAAAGGACCAAAGTTGAGATCAAGAAGAAGGGAGTACGCTTTTTCATGAGAAAGCCCCTCTCTTGCTGGAGTAAGCTTGATTTC
>JARRNM010000251.1:0-4157 GCA_037384945.1 Deltaproteobacteria bacterium | reverse complement strand
CTCGAGGCATCCTGGGATTTATCTGTGCCACCACCCGACGTCCACCTTCGACTGCAGCCTTGACCACATCCACAGAGACTCCCAGACTACAAAATCCGTGCTCGTCTGGAGGTGATACCTGGATAATGGCGAGATCGAGATTGAGCACTCCACTTTTAAAAAGGTTTGGTGCCTGAGAGAAATAAACTGGGATGTAATCAGCCCGTCCTTCGAACACGGCCTCCCGCAAGGTGTCGGTAACGAAGAAGGTCTTAACCCGGCAGGCATGGAGCAGATGTCCCTGGATAAAGGGACTCGGGCCAAAGGCGATGGAGTAGATTACCTCGACATCCCGATATTGATCCAGGCGAGAAGCCAAAACCTGCACCAGATGTTGAGGGGTGCTGCAGCCGCTGCCAATGAATATTCTGCTGCCACTTTCAAGGCAGTGGCTAAAGGCGTCCGCAGCAGTTGTCAACTTGCTCTGATAGAGCTTTTGCCAGTTTGCCTTATACATCTCTTGCTTTACCTATCCGTTGAAGTAGATTGTCTTCACCCATTAAAACTGAATAAGCCCATTTCCGGGATTATATGGTTGGTTACAATACTGTTCAAGGGGTAGCCGGGCAAAGGTTTCTCTTGACAACTCTATAGGCTCAATTTTTAATAGAAAACCTTGCCTGGCTCGGAGATTTGATGAAATGTGCGGGCTAAAGATTTCCGCTCTATTGATATAAAGGAGGAGCATTTATGAACAGCCGAGGGTTGGTTTTCCTATTCCCAGGACAAGGGTCCCAATATGTTGGCATGGGAAAGGCTTTCTATGACGAGTATCAAGAGGTCCGGGAGCTTTTCGTTCTGGCCAACAAGATCCTCGAGATGAACATGGAACAGCTCTGCTTCGAGGGGCCGGAAGACAAGCTAGTGCTCACCCATAACGTCCAACCAGCAATCACCCTGATAAACATGGCATGCGCAATGGTGCTCAGGCTCCATGGTGTGGAGGCTGCAGCGGCAGCCGGTCACAGTCTTGGAGAATACAGTGCCCTTCATTTGGCTGGAGTTATTGACGAAAGGTCTGTGCTCCAGTTGGTGCGACTCAGAGGCCAGCTGATGCAGGAAACAGCAGACGAGCAACCAGGTGCGATGGCAGCTATTCTCAATCTGCCTGCAGAAAAGATTGACGAGGTTTGTGAGACTTGTGAAATTGAGATGGCAAATTATAACTCGCCGGGGCAAATAATTGTAAGTGGCGTCGAAGAAAGTGTTCTTCGGGCGATGGAAATCTGCGCAGATGCCGGGGCGAAAAGGTGTGTGCGCTTAAATGTGAGTGGTCCCTGGCATAGTCGGTGTATGGTGACGGCCAAAGAGAAGTTTGAGCCTGAATTGGCGCAGCATATATACCGGGATCCAGAAATCCCGGTTGTGGCTAATGTGGACGCTCACTACGTACGAGACGGTGATGGCGCCAGGGAGAATCTTGCCAAACAATTATGCGCTCCCGTTCGCTGGCAGCAATCAATGGAAAGGCTGATCAGCGATGGGCATCAAAGGTTTGTTGAGGTTGGACCCAAAAAAGTGCTGAGAGGCCTAATGCGGCAAATTGACCGCAATGTGGAGGTCTATAACGTGGAGGATCCGGCGAGTCTGGAACCATTTCTGAAAGCAGTGAGGGGAGAGGAGTAATAAGCGAGAGATCAGAGGTCGGAAATCAGAGGTCAGTAAACAGCTGGCAGCTGGCAGCAGGCAGCTAAAGCTTCGCGTCATATGCCTGCGGCGTCATTAAGTCACTACGCTGGGCTGTCATTTGTTGTAAGAGGTGGAAGTCAGAGGACAGACGACAGAAGGTAGAACTTGGAGGTCAGAGATCAGAGGTCAGAAGTCAGAGAATAGCGTATAACTAATAACGGATAACTTTGTATACCGTTTACCATTTGCCATTTGACGAATTAACTAATTCTCTAATCGACTAATTTACTAATTTTCGACTTGAATGACTTGAACGACTTCAACAATTGTAACGAACAACGGTGCGCCTTGTGCCTTAGTGAATGAGAAGAGAGGGGAGGCCCATATGCGGAGTCAGCTTGCTAGGGTGAACGAGAGTGTTGCTTTTCTCCAAAGGGAGGCTGAACTCCGCCCAGCAATAGCCGTTGTGCTCGGGACTGGCCTGGGCGGGCTGGCCGATAAGATTAAGGCTGCCGCCGTGATTCCCTACAAGAACATACCTAATTTCCCCGTTTCAACAGTGGCAAGCCACGAGGGTCGTTTAATATTTGGCACCTTGGGAGACAAGACAGTGGCGGCTATGCAGGGGCGTTTTCACCTTTACGAAGGCTACGAGCCGAAAGAGATCACTTTTCCAATCCGGGTCATGGCGGCTATGGGGGTAAATACCCTGCTCATCTCTAATGCTGCCGGTGGGCTTGATCTCTCTTTCAGGGCTGGTGACCTCATGCTCATAAGGGATCATATAAATCTCACCGGGAAAAACCCGCTGAGAGGTTATAACATTGAGGAGTGGGGACCACGCTTCCCTGATATGACCGCACCTTACAGCGGGAGACTAATTAACCTGGCTCAAAAGGCGGCGGAGGACTTGGGCATCAAAATTCACCAGGGTGTTTACGTTGGTGTTTCCGGTCCGAGTATGGAAACTGCGGCAGAAACCCGGTTTCTTCGAATAATTGGAGCTGACGCCGTGGGAATGTCCACCATCCCAGAGGTAATTGTTGCTGTACACGCCGGCCTTCAGGTTCTCGGGATATCGGTCATCACCAATGTGAATGATCCGGACAACTACCAGCCGGCTCCCCTTGAGCAGGTCATTGCCACGGCGAAGGGGACGGAGCCAACCCTGGAGAGGTTGGTGGAGGAGATTCTCAGGCGGATGTAGGTTGTTGTCAAGGGGCATAGGGCATAGAGTAAAGCGAGACGGGCGAGACGAGAGGTCGAGCGAGACGGGGATAAACGCCAGAAGTCGGAGGTCGGAGGTCAGACGACAGAATTTCGGATTTCGGATTCGGAAATTAGAGAATTGGGGAATTAGGGAATTGGTCAAATATTTGACCATTTGCCGTTCACCGTTCACCGTTTACCATTTACGATTTGAAGGATTTCCTTTGAGCTGTGGGCTATCAGCTGTGAGCTAATTTGACGACTTTTACGATTTCTACGACTTGAACGGCTTGAACGGCTTGAACGACTTTAAAGATTTGAACGTCACATAGATACGAAAGCGAGCCATCGCCAATGGAGCAAGCGGCCGAGAATAGAACTCCAGTTGATCTCTTGATCCACAACGCCAAGGTTCTTACCCTCAACGATTCGGATGACATCTTTAGCCCGGGAGCTGTTGCCATCCATAATGATGAGATTGTCTGGGTTGGCCCCGAAGACTCATGGTCCGACCAATCTGAGCCGGGGGAGTTGGTGAATATGGCCGGCGGTTTGATAATGCCGGGTTTGATAAACGCCCACACCCACGCTGCCATGACCTGTTTTCGGGGACTGGCCGATGACCTGCCTCTTGCTGTCTGGCTCACTGAACACATCTTTCCTGCCGAGAAGAAGATTAACGGCGAGCTGGTGTACAAGGGAACTCTACTGGCTTGCGCCGAAATGATATTGAGTGGTACCACCACTTTCTGCGACATGTACCTATTTGAAGATCAGGTGGCGAAAGCCGCTCATGAAGCAGGCATGAGGGCAGTGGTGGGCGAAGTCCTTTACGACTTCCCTTCTCCCAATTACGGACCGCCGGAAAATGGCTTGTCTTTCACCAAGGACCTGATTAATGCCTGGGAAAAGGACCCCCTGATCTCAGTTGCTGTAGAGCCCCACGCGGTTTACACTTGCTCTCCCGACTTGCTAAAAGCTTGTCGTGACATAGCAGTTGAATACAGGGTTCCCATGATTATCCACCTGGCGGAGTCGCAGGATGAAGTGGATCAGGTTATGGGTCTTTATGGTGTTTCACCAGTAATGCACCTGGAAAAACTTGGGCTCTTGGGAGCGCACCTTGTCGCCGACCATTGTGTCGTCCTCAAAGATGAGGAGATGGACTTGCTTGCCGACAGAGGTGTGAAAGTTGTCCACAATCCCGAGAGTAATATGAAACTGGCTTCTGGGGTTGCACCAGCAGTTGAACTGTTGGCTCGGGGTGTGGCAATGGGCCT
>JARRNM010000250.1:0-4162 GCA_037384945.1 Deltaproteobacteria bacterium | reverse complement strand
TAAAAGCTCTAATGGCGGTTAAAATTACCACAGGTTGGTAAATATTATCTTACTTGATGAAGATGATGATTCCCGGCGGGTCACCCAGGCCATGTACCTGGAGCGAGAAGGGTTTGAGGTAACTGCTGTTGCCAGCAGTTCTGAGGCACTCCGGCGGATTGCTGCTAACCAGTACCATGCTGTGGTCACCGACTTACGCTTGGATGAGGTTGATGGTCTAGGAGTCTTGGCTGCAGTCAAAGAAAAATCTCCAGAGACTGAGGTTATCCTCCTAACCGGCTTTGGCTCGGTAGACACTGCTGTGGAGGCCATGAAAGCAGGAGCCTACGACTACCTGACCAAACCAGTCGATCCCGACGATCTGGTGATAAGCCTGAAAAAAGCGGTTGAGAGGCTCCAACTCCGCCGCCAAGTTGCCTACCTGCAGCAAGAGGTGGCGCAACAGGCAGGGATTGGGCAAATTGTGGCCGTCAGCCCCGAGATGCAAAGGATTATGCGATTAATTCAACAGGTGGCACAAAACGAAGCCACCGTGCTCATCGAGGGCGAGAGTGGTACGGGGAAGGAGCTCATGGCGAGGTACATCCACCATTCAGGACTTAGGACTAGCGGCCCATTTGTGGCGATTAATTGCGGTGCTCTCCCCGAAAACCTTCTCGAGAGCGAGCTCTTCGGCCATGTCAAAGGCGCTTTCACCGGCGCCATCAAGGACAAAAAAGGGTTGTTCGAGGTGGCAGATGGTGGCACCTTGTTTCTGGATGAAATCGGCGAGACCAGCCCGGGCTTTCAGGTCAAACTGCTTCGTGTACTCGAAGACGGAACCTTTCGCCGGGTGGGCGACACCACGGAGCATAGGGTTAATGTTAGAATTATTGCCGCCAGCAACAAAGACCTGGCCGGCCTGGTTCCCAAGGGTCAATTTCGCCGTGATCTATACTACCGTCTCAAAGTAATACCCATCTACCTGCCGCCCCTGAGAAAAAGAGTGGCAGATATCAAACCCTTAGCGGAGCACTTCGTCTTTCACTATGGAAACCGCATGGGGCGGAGGCATAGTTCACTCTCAGAGGCAGCAGTTAGTAGGCTAGAGGCACACACCTGGCCCGGCAACGTCAGGGAACTGGAGAATGCCATCGAGAGAGCACTCATCTTTTGCCAAGGTGAAGAGATCCAACCTTCTGATCTGCCCTTAGAAGCTTGTATGCCTTTGGGAGAAGGTTTTGAACCAGTTGAGAGTTCTGGTGATATGAGTATGGAGACTATGGAGCAGGTCCACATCCGGAAGGTTCTCGAAAACTGCCAGTGGAATAGAAGCCGTGCCGCCCGAGAACTCGGAATCGGCTATAACACCCTGTGGAGGAAGATGAAAAAATATACCATCCAACCACCTTAAAGATAGACGCGGAGACATAGGGAATAAGGATATAAGATGTGAGATATGAGATCTTTCCTATGTGAGCACTTCTGATTTATCCCACATCACACATCAGGACGTAACGTCTTAGCTCCCCACATTGAAATCGGAGAAAGATGTCTGCCAAAGAAAGTAACGACCGGATTCGGGACGAGAGGGATCGGCTGCGCGTCATCTTTGAAAACCTCATGGACGGTGTATTCATAACTAGCCGCGACCACCAGATTGAGTTCATGAACCAGGATCTGATTTACCAGTTCGGCGAAGGCCTGGGTAAGAAGTGTCACGAATTCTTCGGTCTCTCTTCAACCAACTGTCGCCAGTGCCATGAGGGCATGAGTGTTTTTGGTCCACCCCAGAGGCTGGAATGGACTTCCCTGGTTACCGGCAGCACCTATGACATGTTGATCTCGCCACTTTACAATCCAGACGGCAGCCACTCTAGACTGCACATTTTGCGCGACGTTACAGAACAAAAGAAACTAGAGGCTCAATTGCTGGAGTATTCTCAAAACCTCGAGGCAAAGGTGGCCAAGCAGGCGGACCGACTGAGGCGGCAAGAGCGGCTCGCCCTCCTGGGCGAGATCTCTTCGGGCCTGGCCCACGAAATACGTACGCCCCTGGGGGCGCTTCTCACCGGGATTAAGCTCCTGGAAAAAGGCACGGATGAAAGAGCCGAAAAAGAACTAGTGCTGTCTCTATTAAAAAAAGAGACCTTCAGATTAAAGGGGAAGCTTTCCGAATTCCTCGCCTATGCTCGACCGAGCAAACCAAATCTTACCTCAGGCCTGGTATCCGAACTCTTGCAGGAGACAGTAGCTCAACTCAAACAAGACCCCGACCTTACGAGGGAAGTGAAAATCACCTACGAACCGAATATTCAGGAGGAACCCTGCTATTTTGACCGAGCAAAAATGAAAGAAGTCATTCTGAATATAAGCATCAACAGCCTGCAGGCACTAAATGGTAAGGGTAGACTTCGCCTGGCAAGCTTTCAGTCCCGCCACAGGCAATGGATCCAGGTTAAGGATAGTGGGCCTGGTATCACCGGGGAGAAGATCGAGCAGATTTTCAAGCCTTTCTTCACCAGCAAGGGAGAGGGAACAGGACTTGGATTATCCATCGCTCTAGGAATTGTTGAAGAACACGGAGGAGAGATTACCGTTTCCAGCGTGCCTGAAAGGGAGACCACCTTCACCGTTTCCTGGCCCTTGTCAGGAAAGCCTCAGGAAAGCGTCTAGCGCTTTCCTGCGCGAGACGAGATGTCGGGCGAGATGGGAGGTCGGGTATAGTTACCTCGTCTAGCTCATCTCGCCTGATAACCGCTTCGCGCGGAGCGCTAAGCGGTTATCAATGGAACCTGCACCTGCAACTCAGTGCCCTGATTCGGCTCCGAGACAATCTGCAGTTTGCCGCCTATGGCTTTGGCACGTTCCGTCATGATAAATATTCCCATACCGCGCTGCTCAATCTCGCGCTGGTTCACGTCTTCCAAACTAAACCCCTGGCCATTGTCTTTGATCACCATCGCCAAATTCCCATTCGCCAAGACCATCTCCAAAGACGCTGCGCCACATTTGGCATGTTTCACCACATTGGTAAGAGCTTCCTGGACAATTCTATAAAGGTTCGACGCCACGCTTTCCTCGATCTGAAATTCATCTAAGGCGAAGGAAGTCTTTACTTTAAGCCCGGTTGTCCTGCGCAGACGCTCAATGAGATTGTTAATGCCCGCCACCAGTCCTAGTTCCTGCACAATGCGGGGATGAAGATCGCTGGATATATCTCTCAACTTGTCGCCAGTCTCCCGAATTACACTTCTCATATTCTCTATTAGCCCCTTTATCCTCTCCAGGCTCTCTCTATCGAGCATTTCCGCTATGGTAGTTAGATTGAAATCCAGGATGCTGATGTTTTGGCCGATGTTATCGTGCAGAACTCTGGAGATCGTACTCCTTTCACTTTCCTGGAGGTTCAACAGCTTTGAACGCATACTGCCCAGAGCATCCTCCATTTGCCTGCGGGTGGTGACATCTCGGAGGATAGCCAAAGTGAAGGGAGATTTGTCTGATAAACGAACTACAGTTGGCACGTTCTCGACGATACGAATGTCTCCGTCGGGACGTATCATCTTGAACTCATAGCGACTCGGTGCCGGTTGGTTATGTTTTCTTCGCTGCCAGTATTGTTCCATCAGATCATATGTCTGTTCTTCCATAAAAACTGAGTAGTGCATATTTATGAGTTCTTGTTGTGGCACCCCTGTGAGGTCACACATGGCCTCATTCACCATATGGAAGTACCCCTCATCGTCGATCAAACAGATGGCATCTCGGGATCTCTCGAAAATTGAACGAAAGTGTTCTTCGCTGTGACGAGCCGCCTCTTCTGCCTGGGTTCGTTCCTTCACTTCCTGCTGCAGCCTCTCGTTCGCCCGGACCAATTCTGCTGTGCGTTTCTCCACCTGCCGTTCCAACTCGGCATGGGCTTTCTTCAGCGCCTCTTGCGCCCGCGTGTGCTCGCTGATATCAATGTTCACCCCCAGGATACCTTGAATCTCCTCTCCTTCATGGATAGGCAGGACTATGTTTTGGTAGTGTCCCTCCTTGCCCGCCACTTTGAAACTAACCTCATCCCTAACTATCTCACCTGCAAAGGCCTTGCTGTTGTTCTTCTTCCACAAAGCCAGAGTTACCTCATCCACCTTCAGGTCCTCCGGCCTTTTACCAAGCAAATCTCCCCAGCGTT
>JARRNM010000249.1:0-4186 GCA_037384945.1 Deltaproteobacteria bacterium | reverse complement strand
TGGAACATATATTTTGCAGTCCGCAGAAAGAGAGAACCAAACAGTTCATCAGCCAGATTCTTTGAGGGCAGAGGTCAGAAGACAGAGGACAGAGGACAGAGGACAGACGACAGCAGACAGCCAGCAGGAGGCAACTGGCAGCAGGAAGAACTCAGAGGACTGAAGGCAGATGACGCTGTCGTTATCCGTTATTGGTTATTACTTATACGGAAGATTTCTTTTTATGAACTGATTTAAAGGTCGATACGGTTTCTACGATTTTTACGATTAGAACGGCTTGAACGACTTGAACGCTTTGACCTAACGCTATACTCCGTGCGTATATAAGAGAAAGGAGAAAAAATGAAAGCACTTCGCGGACTTTTACAACCTTTAATCGTCACCACTGTGCTTTTTTCTTTGGTGTTACCGGCCTCGGCAGGTAAGTTGCAGACACAATTAACGGCCGAAAGCACCATAGAAACCGTGGTTAAACGGGGGGTGCTTCGTGTGGGCATGTCCACCTTTGTTCCCTGGGCTATGAAAGATAAGACTGGTAAATTCATCGGTTTCGAAATCGACGTCGCCACTCGACTGGCAAAAGACACTGGGGTGGAGGTTGAATTCGTCCCAACCAAGTGGGATGGCATTATTCCTGCCCTCCTTACCGGCAAATTCGACGTCATCATAGGAGGCATGACTGTTCGACCGGATCGCAACCTTAAAGTAAACTTCACTATTCCTTACGATTACAGCGGCCAAACAATCTGCGCCAACCGCAAACTGGCCGCCGGTTTTAAGCAGCCTGAGGACTTCAATCGCCCTGGCGTCATACTTGGCGCCCGGCTCGGATCTAGCTCCGTGGCCGCAATAAAGCGAGTTATGCCCAAGGCAGAGCTCCGTCTCTTTCCAGATGAGCCCCAGCTCTATCAGGAATTGCTCAATGGCAGACTCTATGGCGTTGTTGCCTCCCTGCCAACTCCCGCCTACCAAGCCTTGAAATACCCAGATACTCTATTCGCCCTCACCGAGCCTTTTTCCCGTGAACTCATAGGATTTGCCCTTCGCAAGGGCGACTTCGACACTCTCAATTACTTCAATAATTGGATTCGCACTATCGAGGCTGAAGGCTGGTTGCTAGAGAGACATAATTACTGGTTTAACACCCGGGAATGGGAAAGCTTGCTTCAGTAGGCCATGTGGCACAGAACGCGGAGTGAGGAGACAGAGGTCAGATGGCAGAAGACAGAGAACAGACGGCAGAATTTCGGATTGCGGATTGCGGATCTGGCATAGAGCATGGAGCACGGGGCACGGGGAAATACAGCTGGCAGCTGACAGCTGGTAATGGGCAGGTGGGACTCAGAGGCCAGAGATCAGAGATCGGAGGTCAGATGACGGACGACAGCTTTTCAATTTCGAATTTCGGATTTGGGATTTCGGATTGTGGATGCGGGAATTTGAGAATTAGAGAATTAGGGAATTAGTCAAATGGTAAGGCAATTGATCGTTTACCGTTTACGACTTGAACGATTTCTACGACTTCTACGACTTCTACGCATGGACCAGATTGCCCTGAGCCTTGCGCCTTCTGCCGTCGTGAATGAGAAATGCAGAAATGCGGAACCAGGGACCCCCTTGTCGCAGATGCCGCTTTGCGGTGGGGGCCTGAGTCGAGCGGAGCGAGGGCGAAGAAATTCGGATTGACCAATGACACCTCTGAGAAGAAAGAAAGCTAAACTATCCTCCCTTGATTTGGTGGCCTCGGTGCTAATTTTGCTTGGGGTGATTTATCTCAGCCACAAGATCAGGGCTGGCTTGAACTACAAGTGGAATTGGCAAGCCATTCCCCACTACTTTTTCTACTATGATCAAGAAAAAGGAAAATGGGTAGCCAATCTAATCATGCAAGGTCTTTTCACTACCTTAAGGCTGAGTGTCTGGGGTACGATTCTTGCCACTGTCTTGGGTACGATAGTGGGGTTCTGCCGTCTGAGCCGGGGATTGTTTTACCGCCTCATAGGCCGAGCTTACGTGGAATTGATCCGCAACATGCCCCCTCTGGTTCTGATCTTTATTTTTTACTACTTTGTCAGCAGCCAAATCATGCCGATTTTGGCCATTGATGACTTCATCTTTAGCCAATCTCAGATTGTACAGCGGGCCTGTGCAATCCTATTGGCGCCTCCCCCTTTTCTTTCGGCTTTTCTCTCCGCCCTGGTTACCCTAGCGGTTTTTGAGGGAGCATATATTGCCGAGATAATTCGGGCGGGTATTCAGTCAATCGACAAGGGGCAATGGGAGGCCTCTTATGCTCTCGGCTTATCCAAATGGCAACAGATGCGCCATGTCGTCTTCCCCCAAGCAGTACAAAGAATTTTACCCCCCCTGGCTGGACAATTCATTTCGCTTATTAAGGATTCTTCCATTGTTTCGGTCATCTCTATTCAGGAATTGACTTTTCAGGGAATGGAATTAATGGCAGCGACCTATCTCACTTTTGAAATTTGGCTTACCATTGCTGCTTTGTATTTTCTTATGACTTTCACCTGTTCCCTCGCGGTACAGAGACTTGAAGTGCGAATGGCGAAAGGCAGGGCTTGACAGGCAGTAGTCAGAAGACAGACGACAGCTGACAGGAGGCAGCGGGCAGCTTGCAGCAGCCAGAACTCAGAGGTCAGAAATCAGAGGTTGGAATTCAGAGGTTGGAAGTCGGGGTTAGAGCTGATCTCTGATCTCCGACTTCTGACCTCTGGGATGGACGGTTTCTGCGACTTGAACGAATCTCCTGTGAGCTGATTTAACCACTTCAACAATTTTATCAGTTGACTAATTGACTGGTTGGCGCTATGCGGTTGGCGTAATACACCTAGTAAGCTTTAATAAATGAAAGAGCTGAGATGGGAAATTAACATGGACTTGACTACGCCACTCAGGATTATCCTTTTTTCTTTGTTGGCCATCTGGCTGACAAGCTGTGCCCCAACGAAGAAGGTCTGGTACCAAGAAGACGTGTCAGAGGCCACGATGAGGACTGACCTTCAATCTTGCAGCACTGACCCGCAAGATGGCAGGAAGCTAGCCTTATGCATGCGGGCTAAAGGCTACCTGCAAATATCCCAACCCCAAGCGGAACTTCTGGCAGTGCGGTCTCTTCAGCAAGAGGGGTTGAGTGCGGAAGACATTGCTCAACGTCTTCAGTGGAGCAAGAGCAAGGTACTGCTCTACCTGGACGAGGATTATAGCTTACCAGGTGCCGCTTCTCTCAGTCGGCAACCCACAGAGCTCATGATTAAAATAGGTAAGCCTGCAGTGATACCTTTGATATATGAATTGCAAGACCATGATCCTCTGGTACGCAGTAATGCGGTCAAAGCATTGGGGGCGATTCGCGATCCCCGGGCAGTAGAGCCTCTAATTAAAGTTCTGAACGACAAAGATCCGCTCATTCAAAGACAAGCGGTACAAGCACTTGGAAGGATCAACGACCCTCGGGCGGTAGAACCTCTGATTGTTGTCCTTGGGGATAAAAACAAAAAACCACATGTGCGAATGAGTGCGGCAGAAGCCCTGGGTTGGCTGGCGGATCCTGATGCGGTTGAACCCTTGCTTGTCGCCCTCACTGACGACTATTGGGAGGTGAGAAGCTGTGCTGCCGAGGCACTGGGCAGCATTAAGGATCCCCAGGCGGTAGAACCGCTGATTTTGGCATTGGAGGACAAAGATGTTACGGTAAGGGGAAACGCGGTGGACGCCTTGGCCAAAATCAGGGACCGCCGTGCATTGGCAGCGCTTTCTGCAGCCCTAACTGATAAGAGCCCACTGGTTCGCCAGAAAGCTGCTCGGGCATTGACCTTGATTGCGGGAGAAGACTTCAGTGACCGTTGATAACCGCCGAGGAATTTGATCAAATATACTCGCTCTCCGCCAGGTACTGCTTGCCCTTTGCGGCGATCTTATATTCGGGTGGCCGGCCAACTTCAACCGCGATGTTTATGTATGCCTGTTCCTTGAGCACATCCAGGTAAGGCTCTAATTTGGGGCTCACTATACCCAGCAAATCCGACAAATCCTCCAAAGGATACCCCGTATCACCAGCATCCGAAAGGAGCGCGAGCACTCTCTTTGGTATGCTCTCCGGTTCGGCTGTTTCTTCTTTCTTCTTGGCACGCTTTTTCTTCTTTTTAATTACCACCCCCGGGGAACT
>JARRNM010000248.1:0-4194 GCA_037384945.1 Deltaproteobacteria bacterium | reverse complement strand
ACACAGAATTTACCGAAACCGCTGATGAGAACATCCTCTCCGTTTTCCAGCGCGCCTTTTATGGTTCCCAGCAGTTCATCCACCAGCCTACAGCTGTGTTTCCTGCTGAACCCGCAACCATTCCGAACCGTCTCAACGAGATCTTTCTTTGTCAACGTCATTGCCATGGCTCCTTCGTGATCGCCGCGGATCCGCTTGTTGAGAAGAGGTTATTTGTCCTCATGGCCCAGGATAACCCCCATCAACGCTTGGCCTAGAGGATCCTGTTCAACGGAATCTCCCTCCTGATAGGTGATTTTTCCCCGGTATTCTTCCTTCACCACGTATTCCCCGACCTCGTCAATTTGGAAAAGGGCCTCACAACAAGAAGAACAAAACGGCCCCTCCTTCGTGTGGTCTCCCTCCCAAACGTACGGAATCCACCCCTGCTCAATCCCATCATCGACCGAATCTATTTCAATTCCGCATATGGCGCACTTCATTTTAATTCTCCTAATTCAATGTCAGTTTTATGAAAAAAGTGCTTCTATGACAAGAAAAAAACTGTTTTCGCTCCCCTGCTATCCAATCTCTCCGAGACAGGATCTTTTCAGTAATGCCCTTGGGAAGATAGCGCTGAATCTTGTCCAGCCTCTCGTCAAAGGAGAGCTCTTCGGGGGATTGCTCAGAAGGGAGGGTTAAATTGCGGCCGCACTGGTCACAAAAGCTATCCCCAGGAAGGTTTTCAGCAGCACACTTGGTGCAGACAAGCAAAGACATTGTCCCACATTTTCGACAAAATTTTGCCTTGTCGACGTTATCCAAACCGCATTCCGGACACTTGTTAGCGAGCCCTCCGGGTGGGATTAGGTGATGGGGAAGATAGCGAGAAATGGAAGATAACCGGTAGATTCTAACGGCTAAATTACTTTCCGTTAGGACTGAAGTATACCCATTTTGAGAGGGCTTTCCATGACAACCTCCAGAGGAGAGACTTTAGTTGGATGGAGTATTTTGAACTTAAGCACTAAAAGCAGGATTTAGTCAAGCTTTATATTAGTTCTTGCATGACGCACAGGTTGCGGAACTGATTCCTTTATCGGACATTCATCGAATGGGCATATCTGCTATGCTTCCAAACAAAGATCAGCTCGCCAAAACTCTGTGGTATCCAACGCATATTCACAGGGAGTGACCTT
Organism: Deltaproteobacteria bacterium; assembly: GCA_037384945.1. Classification (GTDB taxonomy): domain Bacteria; phylum Desulfobacterota; class Syntrophobacteria; order BM002; family BM002; genus BM002. Next base: position 3,016 of record JARRNM010000248.1, on the reverse strand, counting down.
TCAGGGAGAATCCTTTCATCCGTCTCTCCCTGTGGTTTCGCTACCCATACAGATTATCGATCCACCTCATGGCCTCCGTATCGCTGACCTTTCCCAGGTAGCGCTGAGTCGTTGATAAATTTGCGTGCCTCAAGATTACCTTGCTCACGATTTCAATGGGTACACCTGATCGAGACGCATGGGTAGCAGCGTGCCGGCGTAAGTCGTGCGGCCGCAATTCGACCCCCGCCATGCTTCCGGCCTTTCGCACTATGGACCTGGCTGTCTCATAGCAAATACGAAAGACCCTTCGGTCAGGATCAATGCAGTTCTCCTTAATATATTCTTTCAGCCGTTCGGCCACTTTTTGAGGGATAAACGCGAATTCTTGCTCCTTTCCGCTCTTGGGATCCCTGATGATAAGCTTCCTCTCATGGATGTCATTTGGCGTCAGCTTTAATACCTCTCCGATTCTCATTCCTCCTCTTGCCATGAGCTCAAGCATAAGCCGATTCCTGACCTTAACTGTTTTGAAAATAACCTCATCGATCGTGTCCTTTTCAATGGTGTTCCAGCGAGCGAGCCCTGTGTTCCTGAAGAGCTTTTTCAGAATCGGGGTATCGCAGGGGTTCTGAAGATCTTGGTCAATATTGTTCTTTATGAAATTGAAAAAGGCGGAGAGATGAGAATAGCGAGTGCGTTTTGTTTGTTGCTTGGTGCCTTCGGTCACTCGGTTGAGGAATGCGAGGACCTCATCCGAGGTTATTTCACGCACATCCCTCTCTCCAAATTCCCGGCTAAAATTGGAAAGGACAACCTGATAGGCCTTATGGGTGTTTTCTCTTGAGTTGGATTTGTGGTACTCCAGCCAAATTTCTATTGCTTTCGATACTTGCATGGCTCTTCCTCCCTTTCCTGAGGTTAACAAAGAAAAAACAGCTGCCATGCAAGTATGAGATATAATACAGATATATGGAAGTAAGCAGGTGCTGTTAAGATTTGGTCCTGGCAAGATATCTTCATGCAGAGCATATCTTCCCCCCTGATTAAAACTGCTACAACGTGGTATTTCCCTTCTTGACTTGGCTAATTCTATATTTATGTTGTTTTTAGATCTGTTAGGAGCCCAGAGTATAGTTCTCGGTATTAGAGATGAGAGGAGGATAAAAAATGAAAATGATAATGAATGTGAGGATTCCTCACGAGCCATTCAATACCCTTGTAAGGGAAGGAAAGGTCAGTGAGGTCATTCGCAGGATTTTGGATGATTTGAAGCCGGAATCCATTTATTTTACGGAGCAAGGCGGCACTCGAGGCGCTGTTGCCGTTATCGATGTCGCTGACTCTTCACGGATTCCATTTTTTGCCGAACCCTTTTTCATAAATTTCAACGCAGATTGCGAGTTCAGGATTGCGATGTCCCCAGAGGATCTCGGGAAAGCGGGGCTTGACGAACTGGGAAAGAAATGGAGCTGATTTTCTTTGTGGTTCATGGCTATTCTTTTTAACTTGGAATTCCCTGTTGCTTAAAGCAGGGAAATCCAAGTTAAAACGGTCGGTGGAAGCCTTGGCTGCAACTGATCGCACCGTTGTGCCTGCTGCGAAAAGGTTTAAGCCGGCACATAGATGGCTCCGCCCAATGAACTTATAATTTTTCCATAGAACTAAACGGAAACTTGACCTTCTAGACGAAAGGAGATCTGAGATGAAGAAGGCGACCCTTGTATTGGCGGCTGTTCTTATAGCAACTCTCGCTGCCGGCTGCAGCGGCAGCAAGTCCGAAAAACAAAGCCAAAAAGGAAAGATTATAGATCCTTGCGAGCTGATCTCCAAAACAGATGCTGAACAGCTTATCGGCGAGCCCATGAAAAACCCTCAAGAAAGAGACAAAAAAGTGGTAGGATTGAAACTCTGTATTTATGAATCCGCAAAGAAAGACTCATTTAGGTTCTTTCAAATAGGCATTACTCAGCAAGCCTTTATGCCGACGAACGGTCAGAGCCCAAAATCTATCTACGAATCGCTGAAAGCCAACTTCCCGAATGCCGTCAACGTTGAAGGGATCGGTGACGATGCCTTCATTGCGCCACCGGGATTGCATGTTATCAAGGGCGACTACTACATTACGATTGGCGTCGGAAACTCTAACGACCCGAAGAATCGGGAAATCTTAAAGGCGGCGGGCGAAAAAGCCGTCGAGAATCTTTTGAAACTTACAAGCGCGGTCGGAACACAATAACCAAAAAAGATAAAACACAACATTATTTCGCACAGGACGCCAAACTGCCGATGCCTGTGAAAATACAGTTATCTAGATCCTTGAGCCTGAGCTGCACCGAAAGGTGAGCCATTTATTATCAATGCTATCCTCTTCACCTTTCCTCGAAAGGAATGCATGCGATACGTATCCTGAAGTGTATTGAAATTCAGGGATAATCCTATTGGTGACTTGCAACTGGCTTTCACTTCTCAACCTTATCAGAAGTAATTCTCAGCAGCACCTCAACATATTGTATAGGCAGGATGGCGGTGAAAATCTGCGATCTAAATACGCAGCACAATCTTCCTAAGGTATGATATAGAATCTCTCAAGATTATCTAGGGAAAAGTTCAGCCCGCAAATAATCCTATTTTGAACAGCTCAACCTAAAATGGGGGATTAAAAGATGGATTTCAAAGTGTTCTTCGCCACCTTTTGGATGATTTTTCTTGCAGAACTTGGCGACAAGACACAGCTGGCAACCCTCACTTTTGCTGCTGAAAGCAAATCACGACTGGCTGTCTTTATCGGATCCGCCGGGGCTCTGGCTCTGACCTCCCTGCTTGCAGTTGTCTTCGGATCCTTCGTAAGCCGCATTGTCCCGGCTAATTATGTCAGGATGGGAGCGGGAACACTTTTTGTGATCATGGGTGGCTGGATGCTTCTGTTTTCGGGAAAATAGGGTTCGCCGTTTGCTTCTATTGAATTTTTTCGTTCGCACCCACCTCAGAGAGGCAGCGAACATTTAAATAGCGTAGCCAGTTATAGGTTTCGGAC
>JARRNM010000247.1:0-4203 GCA_037384945.1 Deltaproteobacteria bacterium | reverse complement strand
AGATTTAATAAGAAAATCAAGGATCTCAGGATTGAAAGCATTTAAGGGAAAGGTCGATTTAGGTATCGATATGAACGATCTCAGAGGACGTCAATGTCGGTATTAGTCGATACATCCATATGGATTGAGTATTTTAAAACCGGAAATAATTCTGAAAAACTTGATTTCCTAATCGACGAAAACCTCATTGTTACCAATGATCTTATTTTTGCAGAATTGGTCCCATTTTTAAGGGTTCGCAATCAGCGAAAAATTATCAAGTTATTAAACAATATTATCTAGTTAGAACTGTCTGTCAATTGGAATCAAATTACCCAAAATCCGCGATTGATTTCGTATGAACTTATTTGTGTAGCCATTTAGGGCTGAACAGCAAGCCTCGCCAGCCTATAGTGGTCCTGTGGCAGGCGTTGGGCACTGGATCCACGGCTAGTGAACGGAATTCAGTACATTTTTGGGCATACCTCTACACCTAAAAACCATCACTCGTTTCGTAATCTAGGCATAGGGCTAAGTGCATGCAAACTCCCAACTCTTTAAACGGATCTTGGAAAATAGACCCTGCAGATGACGATGTACTTTGAGATACACATTCCGGCCATGAAATACAACCTTGCCCGCACTTTGATACAATTTCCATCTCAAGGTTTGCACTTGATTTCGATGCCAGGATTCCTCCAAGGTCTTTAATACAAACAAACGCCCCATATTGTAGGACAATACCCCAATTCGGAAAAACACGGCATTCGCCTCAAATTGACCGCATGGCATCCGTTCCATTCCAAAACCGATCTTCAGTTCCTTTATCCGGTTCTCACTGCATTCCCCCCGCTGATTGTACCACTTCACTACCTCTTCAGCCGGTCCCTTGCCATTGCTCACTATCGCCGTGTACTTCTCGCTGAACCCTTCTTCGCCGAACAGCCTCCCCTGATAAGGACGACGGATGATTATCAAACGAAAGGCTTCCTTCGTTTTGTTCATACAGTGCACCGTCTCGGCTATATATCCGTTCCGGTAAGGTTTCCAATCTTCCGCCTTGATGTTCCCAATCTCTTTCAACACCGCTTTATCCAGATCTGCTCCAATGGCAAATTCTATCTTGTTACTCTGACAATAATTGATCACCTTCGCTTGATAGGCGGCGCTGTCCGCCCGCAATGCCTTAATCCTTTTGCCTTTCGGCAGTTGCCCTACACAATACTTTATGAATTCGAGATTCCTGCTACCAGGCGACTCATTGCCTTCTCGAAACTCATCTCCCACGATCAGCCCGTTTTCTGCCAGGTGGCCCACCATCGGCATATATCCTTGATATCCCTTGTAGGTCATCTTCGCCAATGCCTTCTCCGCCTCAATTCCCGTCGCGTCGATATCCAGCGTGTACCCTTTCACTCCATCACGCTTCAGACCACGCTTGACTAATCTCCGGTTCACCTTCGCCACCCTTGCCAGACCTCCATTGCCCCCCGTGCGCCTCAACCAATCCCCTATCGCGTCCGACGACGGAATCCTCTGCAAAGGCAATATTTCCCGAAGACCTTCGTCAGACTTTATCTCGCGCAGGTCCTCCAGGCTGCGACCACCACCATTGAGCATCAGCATGAGAGGCATTATATACTCACTGTTAAGGTATCCGGCTCCGCTGCCCGGTCCCGGCATGCACCTATTCACTGCCTCTATCAATCCAAGACCCACTGCAAATTCCCCAATAAGCGCCAGACCCGCATGCGATGTGATCAAATCCCTTGTCATTTCCAGCTTGAAAGGAAGAACGGTTTGTTTTATCATCTCATTCTCACCTCGTTGGTTCGGTTGGTGTTGTCTTTGACTAACATACATCTAACTGATTCAACGAGGTTTTTCAATTCTTTTGCCTACAAATTCAACGTCAATCGCGGATCTTGGGAGACCGCGATCCAGGGTGATTTTGTCCTCACCTATAAGGATAAATATGTCGATTAGTTGCATATAGTTCTGGACAAAGTCCTCCAGATGATGTATGAATGAGTGAAAGAGTTATATTTCATCCACTTCATTGGAGGGCTGAGTGTCTTGAACTTGCGAGAAATCATTGTCCGCCCTGTTCGTCCCTTCGAAGAACCCCTTTACCGGGAGCAGATGCAGAAGCATCATTATTTAGGCTTTCTGCCCAAAATCGGCGAAACTCTTTGGTACATTGCCTCCTGGCATGGTACATGGGTGGCTCTTCTGAGCTTTTCCACCCCGGCTTGGAAGTGTGCAGCACGGGATCGGTGGATTGGATGGGACTTTCGCCATCAGTATGATCGCCTGCACTTGGTGACCAATAACAGCCGTTTCCTGATCCTTCCAGATTATCATATTCCCAATTTAGCTTCTCGCATCCTATCTTTGTGCCAGAGGAGGCTACCCACCGACTGGCAGGAAAATTTTGCTCATCCGGTGGTGCTGCTGGAGACCTTCGTAGATCCTCAGCGATTCCATGGAACCGTGTATAAGGCATCAAACTGGCTCTATGTAGGGGACACGAAAGGCTTTCGCAGGACCCGCCAAGGGTACAGTAGCACGGCTCAATCCCCCAAGATGGTGTTTCTCAAGGCCTTGCAGGTTGATACTCAATCTGTATTATCCCAATCGATTCTCGACCCAGTTTATCGTAAAGGAGGACCCAAGATAATGCTAAAAGCCGAACAGATGAGATCCTTGCCGGATTTCTTTAGGGACATCCCCGATCCCCGCCGCGCTCAAGGACGGCGACATTCCCTTCCCACGGTTCTATCCATTGCCACCGGAGCCATTCTGTGTGGAATGCGGGGATATCGGGCTATCTCGGATTGGGCAGACAGCCTTGGCCAGAAGGCGCGAGAGCGTTTCAACTGCCGCCGGGAAAAAGGGCGTTACCTTGTTCCCAGCCTCTCCATCATTCGCGATGTCCTGATCCGGGTCGACCCCGTGCATCTGGACCGTGCCCTTCAACGCTGGAACCACGCCTATGGCAAGGAGGATCAAAGCCTGGCCATAGACGGCAAGACCATGCGCAATGCCATTGATGAACAAGGCTGTCAAACCCACATTATGAGCGTGGTCGGTCATCAGAGCAAAGCCTCCTACACCCAAAAAAAGTCGGTTCTTTGCCCGTAGAAGGCGGTGACCAAGTCAAACGCACCAACGAAATCGGCATGGCCATCCCCCTGCTCGATCCTATTGATCTGCAGGGCAAAGACATTACCGCAGATGCCCTGCTGACCCAACGCAAGCTCGCCGATTACTTATGCATGGAGCGTAAGGCCCATTATCATTTCATCGTCAAAGGCAATCAACCCACTCTCTTTCAAGATATTCAACTCTATTTTCAGGATCGAAAGGAACCGGATTTCATCGCTTACGATCCTCCAGATCACGGTCGAATCGAGACTCGAAAAATCTGGACAACCACCGAACTCAACTCCTACCTCGATTTCCCCCATGTGCAACAAACCATCATGATTGAGAGAGAATCTGTTGAAAAAAAGAGCGGCAAAATCTCCCACGACATCGCCTATGGCGTCACCAGCCGAAACCCGCACGAAGCAGACGCTCAACAGCTCCTTGCCATCAATCGCGGCCACTGGAGCATCGAGAACTGCTGTCATTACATCCTGGACTGGAATTTCGATGAAGACCGCAGCCGGATACGTACCGGCTATGGCCCGGAAAACATCTCTCGCCTCCGACGTTTTGCCATCGGTCTCATCAAAGCCAAGCCAGGAGGAAGTAGCGTTGCACAGAAAATGCGACAACTGACACGCGATGTTCGCTTAGTCTTCGATTATTTGCGGATGACAAAAAATTCCTGCCTCTCCGCCCGCCTCTAAAAAGACCTATCCGGACTGGCTAAAATAATTTTAGTAACACCTCCCCCCATGAGGTGAAACCTTGCCTTTGTCCAGGTCACAGAATGATGATTCTTTTTATGTTAAGCCTGCGAGTAAGAAAAAGTGAATTATCCACTTTTTCTTACTCGCAGGCTATCAAAATGGCTCGTACCAGGATAAAAGACAACTCAGTGGCTGACCTTTTCGACTTCCTGCATCCCCGGAAAACAAGAGGTTATAAACAAAAATAAGAGAATAAATTTACCGTGGACCGCGATCTTTGACACTTGAGGCGAAATCCCCTATACTCCGACCCAAATAAGGGAACGAGAAGGACATCATGGACATCGTTATGAAAGAGGTCAGC
>JARRNM010000246.1:0-4277 GCA_037384945.1 Deltaproteobacteria bacterium | reverse complement strand
GCTTTTTCGGTGAGACGATAGCGCTGATCAATCTCTCGGAGCACGAGGCCACCGGCATCCGAGGTAAGGCTTCCGCCGGTAAAATCGGCGACAACCTCTTTGGAAAAAAGACTTTCGAACCTGAGTTGGTTATGGCAGACTGTTCCCATAGGGCATCCCTGCTGAGAAGCTGTTTTTCTATGCGTTACAGCAGCACATGCCCTTTTCATTTTTAAGCTTTTTTGCTGAATAATCCGGGTTAAGAGGAAGGCAAGGTAGTTTTAACCCCGCCTTTCTCTTAAAAAGATCTATTGTTTCTTTTACTTAGGTTTCTTATCGTGGGGTACAAGTATCTTGATTTGCGCTTGACTGGAGTTATTTTCACTGTCCAAGGCATTCACGAAGACTGTGTACTCTCTTCCTTTGCCCCCACCGAATCGCTCTGCCCGCAGCTGGAAGGTTATCAACCCCGAGAGTTGATCTATCACTGGCTCGGTCCAATCTGGCGCTGTATCGCCATCCCCCAACCCATCTTATAGAAGAGATCGAGACCGGCATGCACCCCGCGGCACAGAGACAACTCATCAAGAAGCTCTTAGAATGCTGTCACGAAAGGAAATTGCAAATTGTATGTTCGTCACATTCGCAGGCTATCCTCGAAGCCGTCCCCACGGAAGCCAGAGTTCTCCTGGTTCGGCATGGGCCATCTGTTCAACCTCGTTATGGTGTCTCTGTAGCAGAAGCAATGAGTGATATGAGTGAAGCCCAGGTAACCGAGATATCCGTATACGTTGAAGACATTGCAGCCAAAGAACTGGTTCTCGAATGCCTTCCTGCGGAGGTTCGTCAGAGAGTTCGAGTGGTATATTGTGGCAGCTGGGGCGATGTAATTCGGTTTTTAGCCACTTTTCGCCAGGATCCAGACCTTGGAAACGTAGTAGGAATACTTGATGGAGAACGAGTAGGCAAGGATGCAGAGCATAAAGGAATATATGCAACATTCCTCGGAGGATCTGCATCAGAAGAAGATTGGACATGTTTACAGGAGAGGCTTCAATTTCTTCCTGGAAATGTTCCACCAGAAGCCTTTATTTATCAAGTTGGACAAGAAATTACATATCGATCTCTTGTTGCTGCTGAACTGAATGCCACCCCGGAAATGGTGGGCGCTCTTTTCACTTCAATTGCCATAGAGGAAGCAAAACGTATCCCTTATGAACTTGGTCGAAGGGTCGGTTTGGAGAAAGGTCGGGTTCTCCTGGGTCTTGCGAAGACAGCTTGTGTTTATAGGGATGGGGCGTTCCAACCCCTTAGAGACTTTATCCATCAACGCCTCGAAGCGGGGGCCAGGTGAGTAACATGGAGGAATTCGCATGGAACCGTGGTACAAGGTAGCCACACCGCGCAAGGAAGTCCGAGAAGGCCGATCATTCAATCCGGATGAGTTTCGCCATCCACCTGGAGCAAGTCATCGCCAAGACCGCACCGGAGGACTACCGAGAGCCACGGCAATTCTTTGCGCGGACCTGCTTTACGAGAGCGCTGAGGGAACACGCGGGCATGGTACTCCGGCGGCTCTCCGGGGAAACGGCCAACACCTCGCCGGTCATGACACTCATCACCCAATTCGGCGGCGGCAAGACCCACACGCTCACAGCGCTCTACCACATGGCTGCCAAGGGAGCCAAGGCCGCAGAATATCCAGGTGTGGGCGCCCTAATCCAGGAGGCGAGCATCGGCACCGTTCCGCGGCCAAGGTCGCCGCCTTCGTGGGCAACGCCTGGGACCCCCAAGAGGGACGGGAGACGCCCTGGATTGATATAGCCTGCAGCTTGCCGGGGAGAGGGGTGTCAAGGAGCTTGGCGCGGCAGCAAAGACCACGCCGCCTGGGACGGAGGCGCTAAGCCGCGTCTTCAAGGCAGCCGAGGCGCCGGTTCTCCTGCTCTTCGACGAGGTGCTGAACTTCCTCAACCGTCACCGCGGTATGGCCGAGCAGTTTCATGCCTATGTCCAGAATTTGACCGTGGCGACAACTGGCACTACCCATGGGGCGGCAATTATCAGTCTGCCTCGAAGCCAAGTAGAGATGACTGATTGGGATCTTAAATGGCAGGAAAAGATTACTAGGGTCGTTCGCCGGGTGGCCAAGGACTTGATCGCCAATGACGAATCTGAAATTAGCGAGGTGGTCCGTCGGCGTCTGTTCGAGGACATCGGGAATGAACGCACTCGTAAGAGCGTATCGAAGAGCTATGCGGACTGGTGTTTTGAGCGGCGGGCGCAGTTGCCGGCGGAATGGACCGCGGTTGACAGCGCCACGACAGAAACCAAATCAAGAGAATATTTGCGCCATCGCTTTGAGACCTGCTACCCGTTCCATCCGGCGACACTTTCGGTGTTTCAGCGGAAGTGGCAGTCCCTCCTACAATATCAGCAGACCCGGGGCACGCTGGCCATGCTGGCCCAGTGGATCGCCTGGGCTTATCACACCGGCTTCACCGAGGCCCGCCGGGAACCTCTCATTACTCTTGGGTCCGCCCCCTTGGATGTAGCAGATTTCCGGGGAGTGGTCCTCGGGCAACTCGGAGAATCCCGGCTGGTGGCTGCCATCGACTCCGACATCTCCGGAGCCCAGTCTCATGCCCGGGCGCTTGACGCGGACACCAAGGGGTCCTTGCGGAACATCCATCGACGCGTGGGGACGACAATTCTTTTCGAGTCCTCCGGAGGACAGATAGACAAAGTGGCCCACTTGCCGGAGTTGCGCTTCGCCCTAGGCGAACCTGAGGTAGATACCACGTCTGTGGACACCGCCGCCTTTACGCTACAAGATAAGTCCTATTTCATTCGCCGAGTAGGTGCGGATGGCTTCAAAATCAGTCACCAGGCGACCATGAAGAAAGTCGTAAATGACCGGCGGGCCTCTCTGGATGAGGACTCCGAGATCAAACCAGCCATGCGGACGCTTTTCCAGAAAGAGTTTGAAAGAGGTGCGAGCATCCCGCTGGTGCCTTTCCCGGCGGATGGGCCGGCCGTTCCGGATACACCGAAGCTAACCCTCATAATTGTTGATCCAGAGAACGAGTGGACGGGAGAGGGAGCGTTACGCCAGCAGATTGCGGAATGGACCAAGCAGCGGGGCAAGTCCCCCCGACTTTATCCGGGAGCCCTCGTATGGTGTTTGAAGAGGCCCAGCCGTGACTTCCGAGAGAAGGTTGAGCTATGGCTCGCCTGGAAGCGTGTAGCCCAAGAGATCGCCGAAGGGACGCTGGGGGGCGACTTCGACCGGGCCGACCGGGCAGAAATCCATTCTAAGGTGGCTGACGCTGAAGAGGGCGCCAAAGACGAGGTTTGGGGCGGCTACCGTTTTGTGGTCATCGCGGATAGCCAGGAGCCTCATGGGCTAAAAACCATCGATCTTGGCGCAGGGCATTCGAGCAGTGGCGAGACACTTTGCGGCCGCGTGCTCACGGCGCTGAAATCTCAGGCCCTCCTTAACGAGTCAGTAGGGGCAGGTTATATTGAGCGGAACTGGCCCCCGGGGCTCAAGGATTCTGGCGCCTGGCCGTTGGCAAGCCTGAGACAGAGTTTCTTGAACGGCTCCCTGACCCGTCTCTTGGATCCCGACACAGTCCTGCGAGGCAAGATCGTCGAATTTGTTTCGAGGGGTGATTTCGGGCTGGCTTCCGGCCAGAAACCGGAAGGCGGCTATGAGCGCGTGTTTTTCAACGAGTTGATTGATTCGGCAGAGGTTGCCTTTGAGTCTGGCGTTTTCTTGCTTTTGAAGGCAAAAGCAAAGGCTCTCAAGGCTACGCCGGAACCTGTACCTATACCAGCGGGTGGGCCTGAACCTGTCTTCCCCCCGGGGTCTGAGCCAGCACCTGAACCGGGTCCGGAGCCTGGAGCGGAACCACCGCTGGGTGCTATCCAAAAGACATCCCATATTTCTGGAAATGTTCCGCCCGAAATCTGGAATAGACTAGGAACGAAAGTGTTGCCGAAACTGCGGAGCGGCTCAGACCTCAAGATAGGGATCGATTTTTCCGTGACTATTGGGAAACAGCTCGAAAAGAGCTTCAACAACGATGTCATGCAAATACTCGAAGATCTCGGCCTGGCGAAAAACGTGCATATCGATTAGAAAAAGCTAAATGTTTAGATACAATGTGCGATATAGCAAAGAATAATCTTAAGGGGCCGATGACAAAAAATCTCCGCAGAGATTATATTTTGATAGGGGGGGCTGCAGTACCACTCCCAGGGTTTTGGGTTTCAGGCCGGAAAATCCTCAGGACCAG
>JARRNM010000245.1:0-4372 GCA_037384945.1 Deltaproteobacteria bacterium | reverse complement strand
CAAGGGAAATAGGCTATGTTTTTCGATACTGCACTGTACATCTCTCTGGCTATTTTTGGACTCGGCATGCTTTATAGGATCTCGACCTGGTTCCGCTACCGAATCGGTATAGATGCGAAAGCAATACCGACTTCGGCAAGGGTTGGTGCAGCGGCCAAGGGGATTCTGTTAACTGTTTTCAGCGGGAAAATCTTTACCCTGCTCCGAGTTTTCATTGTTGACACCCTTTTGCAGGTAAGGGTGTTGCGCCAGGATTTTCTTCGTTGGCTCATGCACATCTGTCTTTATCTCGGTTTTATGCTGCTGCTTCTGATGCATGCTCTGGATAAGTACGTGACCTCTGCGCTCTTTGCGGAATATTATCCGACCATCAACCCCTTTTTGTTCTTGCGGGATTTTTTTGGTTTTATGGTACTTATTGGCATCGCCATTGCCCTGTATCGCCGTTTTATTCTGAAGGTCCCCCGTCTTCGAACCACCGGCCAGGATCACTACGCCATCATTATCCTGGCGGTCATCATGATCTCGGGTGTGCTGCTGGAGGGGAGCAAGATAACTTCCTATACCAAATATCAGGAGATGGTGGACGAGTACACCATGGCAGCGGACGAACAAGAGCTCAGAGCTCTCGAGGCGTACTGGGTAAAGGATTTTGCTCTGGTATCTCCCAATCTCAAAGGGCCCTTTGCTGAGCAGACTTTGGCGGAGGGCAAAGAATCCCACGAGATGAATTGCGCCCAGTGTCACTCCAAGCCTCAGTCGGCATTTTTGGGCTACACTACCGCCAAGATCATCAGCCCCATAGCCCTGGGATTGGATCGAGCCAAGGCGCCGACGATCCTCTGGTACCTTCATTTCCTTGCCTGCTTTCTGGGGTTGGCCTATCTGCCTTTCAGCAAGTTTTTTCACATCTTCGCCAGCCCGGTGAGTCTTCTGGCCAATGCGGTCATGGCAAAGGAAATATCAGAGCCGGCCAATATAGCCACCCGGCAGGTGATGGAGCTTGATGCCTGCACCCATTGCTGCACCTGCAGCCTCAATTGCTCTGTGGGGGTAGCCTTTGCCAAGATTCCCAACTGGAACATCCTTCCCTCTGAAAAGATAGCCTCAGTGAAAGCCCTCGCTTCCGGCAAGCAGCTGAGCGAACAACAGCTAAAGCACATCCAGGAGGGGATATATCTCTGTACCAATTGCCGCCGCTGCACCGTGGTCTGCCCGGTGGGGATCAATTTGCAGGATTTGTGGTTCAAGGTGCGGGAAACCTTACTGCACAGAGGCTACCCGGAGTTTCTGGCTCTTTCACCCTTTTCCTACTACCGGGGGTTGATGCGGGAGGAACTGGCTGACGACAATTACCCGGCACCCCTGGCTGTGGCCAGAGAGGCAATTGTGGCCGGGTGCGAGTTGCTCAAGAGTCCAGAGAAAGTCATATCTTTGACGCCCACAGATAGGGAGTTCAAAAGTGGCCTTGGCCTTGCGGATCAGGCGAGCACTTTTTCGGGTTGCTTCGGCTGTGAGACCTGCACCACCGTATGTCCGGTGGTGGCCAATTTTGACAACCCCCAAGAGGAGCTGGGGCTCTTGCCCCATCAGATCATGCACTCCTGTGGGTTGGGGCTGAAGGACTTGGCCTTTGGTTCCAATATGCTTTGGGACTGCCTTACCTGTTACCAGTGCCAGGAGAATTGCCCCCAGGGGGTATGTGTTACTGATGTGCTCTATGAGCTCAAGAATCGCGCAGTCAACTACGTGAAAGCAAAGCCGCAAACATAGAGTAGGAAGAAGACTATGAAATATGCCCTGTTTCTCGGCTGCCAAATTCCGGCCCACTTAAATCAGTACGAAGCCTCAGCGCGAGCGGTCTCGAAAAGACTCGGTGTGGACCTGGTAGATATCAAACAGTTTAATTGTTGTGGCTACCCGGTGAGGAACCTTGATTTCAAGACCTTTGTTCTTTTTTCAGCCAGAAATCTGGCCCTGGCTGCCCAAAAGCAGCTTAACCTGATGAGTTTGTGTAAATGTTGCTATGGCAGCCTGAAAAAGGCAGACCATCTTCTTAAAGAAGATTCATCTTTGCGGGCTGAGATCAACACGCTTCTGCAAAAAGAGGGATTGAACTATGAGGGAGGAGTGGAGGTAAAGCATTTTCTCTCCGTTCTCTACCATGAGGTGGGCATGGAGCCTATCAAAGAGAAGATCGAGAGAACCTTTGCCAAGCTTAACATCGCCACCCATTATGGTTGCCACGCTCTCAGGCCCAGTAAGATAGTTGAATTTGACGATCCGGTGGCTCCTTCTCTATTCGACCAACTGGTGGAGGTCACGGGGGCCAAGAGCATCTACTGGCCAACTCAACTTGAATGTTGTGGGGCTCCCCTGTGGGGAATCAATGATGATCTTTCCATGGATTTGACTGCAAAGAAACTAACGGACGCCAAGCAATCCGGTGGTGATTACCTGTGCACTGCCTGTACCTATTGCCAGATTCAATTCGACACGGTGCAAAAGATGATCTCCGCTAAACGGGGGGCGAACCATCAGCTGTCCTCCATTCTCTATCCTCAGCTTCTCGGACTGAGCATGGGTATTGAGGGGAAGACTTTAGGGCTACAGTTGAACCAGCTGCCCCTGGATGGGATAGAGAATTTCTTCGTGGTACCAGAGCCGCCGGAAGAGAAAGCGCCAGAGGCAGGGGAAGAGACGGAGGAAGCCTGATAGACCAGTAAACCTTCTTATCCGTATTAGGTAACACCAGATGTAAAGGTTCAGCAACCAGTAAAATAAGGAGCTGTCTTGGTTGAAAGCTTACAGCTGCTGCCTAAACAAAGGGTAGAGGAAAAATGACAAACAACAAGACCGGTTCAGTGATGGTGGTGGGCGGGGGTATTGCCGGCATGCAGGCGGCCTTGGATCTGGCCGACTCCGGCTATTATGTCTATTTGGTGGAGAGGTCTCCTTCAATAGGTGGGTTGATGTCTCAGTTGGACAAGACCTTTCCCACCAATGACTGTGCCATGTGAATTATCTCGCCCAAACTGGTCGAGGTCGGCCGGCATCTCAACATCGAGCTTTTGACCCTGTCCGAGGTGGAAAGTGTCAGTGGCGAGGCGGGGAACTTCGAGGTCAGGGTAAAGCAGCATCCCCGCTACGTTGATATTGACAAATGCATTGCCTGTGGTCTTTGCGCCGAGAAATGCCCCAAGAAGGTGGTAAATGAATATGACGCTGGTCTGGCCAAGCGCAAGGCCATCTATGTGAAATACGCCCAGGCGGTACCCCTCAAATACGCCATTGACGCTGAGACCTGCATTTATTTTGTCAAGAAAGGCAAATGCAAGGCCTGTGAGAAGTTTTGTCCGGCTGAAGCCATCAATTTTGCCGATGTAGAAAAGGAGATCAAGGTTAGTGTAGGGGCAGTAGTGGTGGCATCGGGCTGTGAGGTCTTCGATCCGGCTATTCGCGATATTTACGGCTACACCAGATCCCCCAATGTGGTAACCAGTCTGGAATTTGAACGAATGCTTGCGGCAACCGGTCCTTACAGTGGACATCTGGTCAGACCTGCAGACGAAAAAGAGCCGAAAAAAATCGCCTGGCTGCAGTGCGTGGGTTCCAGGGATGTCCATGAAGGAGCAAAGCCTTATTGTTCTGCGGTTTGCTGCACCTACGCCATCAAAGAGGCCATTGTGGCCAAAGAGCACATCAAAGGTCCACTGGATACGGCCATCTTTTACATTGACATGCGAACCCATGGCAAAGACTTCGAGAGATACTACCATCGGGCCCAGGAGGCAGGGGTTCGATTTATAAAATCCAAAATCAGCACCATCACCCCGGCAGCTGATTCCGGCAATCTGCTCATTCGCTACACGGATCAAGCTGGCCGGAGGGTCGAGGAAGAGTTTGATATCGTGGTGCTGTCCGTGGGGCTTGGGGTGTCAAAGGAAGCAGTGGATCTCGCTAACAGGATGGGCATTGAGCTTGACCAGTATAATTTTGCCTCGGCGAGCAGCTTTGAACCCGTGCAAACCTCAAAGCCCGGCATCTTCGTCTGCGGTGCTTTTCAGGGCCCCAAAGATATTCCCCAGTCGGTGATTGAGTCCAGCGCCTGCGCTGCCGCGGTCGAGAGCAGCCTGGCGGAAGCACGCTTTTCCCTGACCCGGACCAAGGAAATACCTGAAGAACTTGATGTGCGAGGTGAACCACCTCGGATAGGGGTATTTGTCTGCCATTGTGGCTCCAACATAGCCGGGGTGGTGGATGTGGCGGCAGTGGCAGAATATGCCCGGACCCTGCCGGACGTGGCCTATGTGGAAGACAATCTTTTCAGTTGTTCCCAGGACACCCAAGAGAAGATGACTCAGGTTATCAA
>JARRNM010000244.1:0-4385 GCA_037384945.1 Deltaproteobacteria bacterium | reverse complement strand
GAAGCCCTGCCTGTATACACTAAAATTTGAAAAGCATTCTAAAAGCCTTCCGATAATCCCCCAGCAGCCCAATTAAATTCCCCAGCAACGAATCTAGCAAAACCCCCGCTTACACTGCTGGAGTCGCCGCTCGCCTCGTTACCAAAACCCCCGCTTACACTGCTGAAGTCCCCGCTGGCTGCGTTGACGAAGCCTCCGCTGACACTGCTAGAGTCCCCGCTAGCTACGTTACCAAAGCCGCCGCTGACAGAGGCATATGGGCCCGAAATTTCGTTGTTCAGGCCGGTCACGATTCCACCGTAGCTGGTGTATGTATGGTTGCTGCCCACCACCAGGTTGTGCGACCCGCTTTTGGTGTCTGCACTATCGTCTTCATCGTAGCCCAAGATCACGTTACCCAAACCATTGTTAGTGGCCGTAGTCCCCATGCCGTTAATCACCTGAACGTTTACGCCCTCGAAGAGCACGGTGCCGCTGCTGCTGTTAAAGGTTAGCACCTGATCGAGGTCAAGGACGGTATTGGCCTCAACCGCCGCAACCCGGCTCTCGAGCGAGGTATTATCAAGGCGAGCGACAGCTGACTCTAATCGAGCGAGAGCCGCTTGCAAGCTGCTGATAGTGGTATTCGCCGCGTCGAGTTCAGACTCCAGAGCGACAACTCGGGACTGAAGACTATTGATCTGCTCCTGCATGGCACTCGCGCCAGGCAAGATAATCTCAGTTTCGCGGGAACGACATTCTCCCGGTCCGGAAACCAAACGAAGGTATCCCAAAAAACGACCCGCACAGAAATGGGTGTCTGCTGCGTTGGCTAGTGTCGGCATAGTCAATAGCGAGATTGATAGAATAAACACGACACCAAACAATGCTCTTTTTTCTAGGTATTTTGAGTCCATGAATTTGACCTCCTTGTCCGGAATTAGTGCCGAACTGGGAATAGGTTCTGCGATAAGAACGTGAAAACATGAAAGACTAGTCCGGTTTTCCACTATCCCTTAGAAGGCAGAACCGCTTATCTTTCCTTATGGTCTCACAAAAGTGCAGCGCGAACCCATGGGAGTATCATATTGGCACTCTTTGCAGGCTCCATAGATCAATCGCTTCAGGAACCCTAAAAACTTTGATTGCAATAGGTAATCATCGAACAAATTCGCAGCAATCATGCCAAAATCTGATAAGCGCTGTCTTTACTTCAAAATTCAGTCACTTACCATGAGTGACGCACAGGGATTAGCCCCCAAATTGACACAATTTAAGGTATCGAATGAGAAAAAAATTTCCACTTTTTGGAAATATAAGTATGCAAGAACAAGTTCCCGCTACTCTTAGACAACTAGGGAGAAAGCAAGGTGGCAGTGCGGATTGCGCCCGCCCGCCTCGCCTGAGCGAGCAGGCTCGCGATGGCGGGCAGGCGACTTGAACGGATTTTAACATTGGGGGTAGAAATAAGCGAAAGTTGCTGACCCAGACCAAATCTGGGAAAAAAGCCGCCTGGGCTGATATCCTCCAGACGGCTTTTGAAGTCTTGCAGTTTCACTGAGCGCTTTGGTTTCTCTTAGCGCTTTTCGAAAAATTCCTTCCTTCGAAGGCCGACAAGGCCAACAAGGCCTGTAGCGAACAGGAGTATGGTGGCGGGTTCGGGAGCTGCTTGTTCAATATCCGATTTAAAATTGGTATAAAGAAGGTAGGCCCCACCACCGGCACTAGGCCAAGGTCCGAAAGCAGCCTGCAGAGTTCCGTCTTCTATAATGTCAAAGTTAAGATTAGTGGCACCAGTAATATCAGGGAATTGGGGATCTGATCCAAATGTTATAATTGTGCCCCCTCCAATTCCTTTAAAATCCCAGAGAATTCTATCACTCAGAGTCATTCCATCCGGTTCCAGTATATCTTGGTAAAATTTGAAAGCAGCCGGGTAGTCAAATTCAGAGATAGTGACTTCTATAGATTCCTCGCTCGTAGAACCTACAAGCACATTATCAATATAAGCGTCGACACCTGTTGCAGTTTCAATAAAATCGACAACAATCGGAATCGGATTTGCTTGACTTTGGCCAACCATCATCAAGACAAGTCCAGAAATTAAAAACAACATCTTAAAGACATTCTTCATTTTCATACATACCTCCCTTCATTATTTATTATACTGGTCAGAGATTGAGCTCTATATATTAGGAATAATCTATTGTTAGGCAATATTTATACCATATTATTAAGATATCTAAATTATATGAAATTTCAGCTACTTACAGCACTCAATTCTTGTATAGTTCAATTCAGATGAGAAAGACTTGTAAAAATATCCGACACTTACGTTGACTATTACCAATTTAATCAGGGGAAAAAATTGAATAATCAAAAGGTTATGGGAATGTGATGCGCCATTTCAGAAAGTGTAAACATTTCCGACGGTTCTACAATAATTATTCGACTTAGGGGATAGGTTAAAGGGTCAAATCGTAGAAATCACAGAAATCGTAGAAGTCGTCAATTAGTTGATTGGGGAATTGAGGAATTAGGGAATCAGTATTCGTAAGCAGTGAGCGGTGGGCGGAAGGGTCCAGCGAGACGGGCGAGACGAAAGGAAAAGGTGGTCGGAGGTCGAAAGATCCAGGATGCAAGATCCAAGATGCAGGATGCAGGATGCAGCAGTCGAGGTGCATGAGGGAGGTGGGAATATTGGAATGATGGAGTGGGGAAAGACAGGTGGCAGCGGGCAGTAATGAAAACGTGGGACTTCACACTGATAGGATTGACTTAGTCTGGATCCCGGATATCCGCCGTCGGCGGATATCCGGGATGACGTCTTTTGGCAGGCACAGAGGTCCGCTCAAGAACTACCTTGCCTGGATAGTCTTTGTTGGAGTACGTAATGAGTACAAAAGAGAGAGTACCGCTTGCATTTCGTCATCCTCTAGAGCATCAAAGGCATTCCGAGAAGTCTCCGCCTCTCCACCGTGCATGAGGATTGCCTCTTTAATTGTAAGAGCCCGACCGTCATGCAGATAGGGAGCCGTATCCGCCACACCCCACAGCCGGGCGGTAGTAAATTCGGTTCTGGGAACAACTTCTTCGAAGGATTCTGCCAACCCAGAACCCATATTATGGCGCTTCAGGTCTGCGAATAATGGTACCTCTATACCACCGTCCTCATTCGGTCTGAAGTTAGCGGCTTTTGTAAGATCAACCCTACGGAAAGTATTTGCCGTTGGGTCCTCCTCTATTTCTGGATAGCTGTAAGTTAGAACTTTAGTATTTGTATAGAGAAAAGGTTTATGACAATCTGAGCAACCGATCTGGTCGAATACAATAAACCCACGGGATAAATCCTCACTCAACGCCACCATCTCCGGCTTTGGAAGGGTGGTGCCAAAAATGTGGAGCGCTGAAAGCTCACCGATTAGAACCTCATCCGTCACTCCATCGCCGTCAGGATCTTCCCCCTCACCGACCACTTCAACGGGCTGCATTCCGAAATGGAATTGCATCGCCCCCCGGTCAAATGCCCGCACAGTGGCAAACTCCCCTTTCCTGCCGAACGGACGCACCACGAGATCCTGGTCAATACCCTCTATGTTCGATGTATCCAAATTTCCACGCTCATCGACAATTATGGTTCCGAAGGACACTCCTTTTGCTACCAGGGCCACTTTTTCGCCTGGACTTGCAAACCCTTGTGCTTTTAGCTCCTGCAAACGAATGGTCATTTCTTTGGCAATTAGTTCCACTGCACCGGAGCCAAACAAAAAGGGTGGATTGATGAACCGGCCATTCATGTCTCCATCTTTCAGTTTAATCTTCGTTGGTCTAAAGATGACGTTGCTGTTGCTTCCCCCCACACCACCGACGCCGAAAGTTGCAGGGATAGTTGCACTACTGACAATAGAATGGCACTCGAGACAACTTTGGGCATCCAGGCCATTAACCCGGAGAAAAGTGGTATTGTCCTGCAGGGTGGGGCGGTCGTCACCATAACCGTCATATTTGTTGAAAGGTGTAGAGAATATTTTCAGGCCAAAATTCAAGATCTCATTAAACGATAATGTCCCGTTGGTGATCTGCTCTTGTGTAATACGATCTTCCCCGAGATTCGGTCCATCACCGGTTCCTTGCTGTCCCGGAGCCCTGGATGGAAAGATTAGGAGGAGGACAGTAACAACTATGAACCACAAAGATAAGGGATGAGGAAATTGCGGTCTTAGAAAAGGGCTGGATAATCTCATGGCATCACCTCCGTGGGCGAAATACAGTATCTAAGAGGTAATACCAGCTGCTTACTGTACTCACCCGGCAGCCCTGCCACCATATCCGCCGCAGGCGGATTTAGGTCAGTAGCTTTGCGTCCCACCCTTTCAGGTGGTTTGCCTTTATCGAGCTATCAGTGT
>JARRNM010000243.1:0-4956 GCA_037384945.1 Deltaproteobacteria bacterium | reverse complement strand
CGGGGAGAAGGTAAAGCTGTAGTATTTATAGTTGTCGTCGCTGTCGGTGTGACCCGGGTTGCCGTTTGTTATACTAATACCGGAGGCTTGGAGTGCCCCCGCACCTGTGAGCTTGTTCACATTAGTAAAGTCATGCCACTCAGTGTCATTGGAGCTCTTGTACTTGATGTTCCATGCATCATCGTAATACCACTGATTGTCGCTACCTCTTTGGAACGGGCCGGCATTTATCTTACTTATCTGGAAGTCATTCAGAAGATCGATCTCGACCCAGTTCGGAACGGCATCAGCCACCCATCCCATTGAGGGCTGGTCCCATAGCCCGTCCACCATGTAGGAGAACTGGCCACTCCAATCAGTACTGCCTCCTGTAACTGGTTTGCCTAAAGCAAGATTGCTACCTACCGTAATGGCTACTGTATCGGAACTGCTTTCTGTCGGCGTGCCATCGTCCGTCACCGTGAGGGATACGGTATAGGTGCCCGCCGAGGTGAAGGTGTGATCGATGATCACACCGGAGCCGGTCGCACCGTCACCGAAATCCCAGAAATAGGAGGACAATGGCCCCATCCGGATCATCTGACCCTGAAGCGTCAAGGCTCACTGCAAGAGGTGGATCGCCTGAAGTGGGACTCGCGGTGAAGCTGGCTGTGGGTGCCTGGTTGACTTCACTGCCTGTGTAGTGAATCACATTAGAAAAGCCACTTTCATCTCCATCGGGTTCATATGCTGTCGCTGCAAAAAAGGTGGTTTCGCTCTCACTTACATTGTCAACAATATATTGAGGGTTGTCGGGATCTGCAAGGTTGTCACGGAGTATTACGATTTGCCTGTCGTATGAACTCTTAGAAGGAAAAGAACCGGCTTTGCAGTATATCTTATAACCATCAGGCTGCCAGGTATCTGGTGGGTCCCAGGCCAGGGTGACATCTGCCACGGCAAAGGCCTCTGACCCGGCGAAAAGTACAATAATGAAGACAACGAGTAGAAAAAACAGGAGGTCAGGCCGATTTTTATAACTTTTTATATACTTTGACACAAACCACTCGCGCATTGGAAACCATTACAAACTATCGTAATACTTGTATTTTATATATGAGAAGGATTTATTGACCCTAATCAAAGAGCAACTCGTGTGCCTAAGGCACACGGCATAGGGCACACGGCATAGGGCATAGGGTAAAATTATCTTTGATTATAAGGACATAAGGAATATTTTGTTAGAGAAGCCCTTTTCCCCTGGGGGTGGGTTTGGGTGGAGGATTTGCAGGGAGGTATAGGGAAGGATACGGTTGGAGGTGTGGGGAGTGAGGTGGAAGGTACAGGGCAGAGAGTCAGAGGTCAGAGAGTTAAGATCCAAGATACATGATCCAAGATGCAGGATGCAGCTCAGAGAATTCAGATTCCAGAAGACAAAGAGCAAAAAAGGATTTCTCTTATCTACTGGATGCTTGCCACTTTTATAACACGCTTTGAACGAGTCCCCTGAAAGCGGACGATCGAACGATTCGAACGGTTTTAAGTGAAGGAGGAATAACCAAGTGAGTGAACTCTATTCTGTTAGTCCTAATGGCGAGAAATTCCGGTTACCTGGTCCAGATGATTACGAGAGCGAATATGGACGCGTGAAAGATTTAGTTAAGAAACAGCGGGCTATGGGAAGGGAAATTGTCGTGGTTATGGGGGTTGGGTTTGTTGGCGCGGTGATGGCTGCGGTCGTAGCTGATACCGAAGATGAGAATGAAAAACCCACGAAGTTTGTCATTGGCATGCAGCGGCCGAGTGTTCGTAGTTATTGGAAGATCCCTCTTTTAAACCGCGGGGAACCACCAGTCGAGGCGGAGGACCCTGAAGTTGCGCCGATGATCCATCGCTGCGTGAAGGAAAAACAGACCCTGATTGCCACGTTCGCCTATGACGCGCTGAGATGTGCTGACGTGGTTGTGGTGGATGTCCAGTGCGATTACTTGAAAGAGTCACTTGGAAATGTGCGGGACGGCCAGACAAACATGGTCGCCCTGGAGCAGTCCCTGGAAATCATTGCCGAGCACATATCTCCCAATGCTCTGGTCTTGATAGAGACAACCGTGGCCCCGGGAACCACCGAACAGGTGGCATATCCCATCATGAGAAAGGTGTTTCGCAAACGAGGCCTCACCAGCGACCCGCTTTTAGCTCACAGCTTTGAAAGGGTAATGCCGGGCAAGAATTATGTTGCCAGCATTCGTGATTTCTGGCGGGTTTGCAGCGGCATAAACGAAGAAGCTACCCGCAGGGTGGTGAAATTCCTTAACGAGGTGATCAACACGGAGAAGTACCCGCTCACAGTACTTGACAGACCCATTGAGTCGGAAACAGCAAAAATCGTGGAAAACAGTTACCGGGCGACGATCCTGGCCTTTCTCGACGAATGGAGCCTATTTGCTGAGAGAAACGGTGTGGATTTGATCAAGGTCATCGAGGCCGTTAAAGTCCGGCCCACACACAGCAACATCATTTTTCCGGGACCAGGCATTGGCGGCTACTGCCTGCCGAAAGACGGAGGCCTGGGCCTCTGGGCCTACCGACACATTCATGGATTCGAAGACGATATTTTCAAGATCACACCAATGGCCATCAACATCAACGACACCAGGTCCTTGCATGTGGCTCAACTCACCCGGGATGCTCTTCGCAATATGAGCCGCCCAATTGCAGCAGCGGATATCCTCATACTGGGCGCGTCTTATCGGGAAGACGTGGGAGACACCCGCTACAGCGGCTCTGAGCTAGTGGTGAGGAGGCTCACCGAGATGGGGGCTGAATTGAGGGCACACGATCCATATGTCAGGCACTGGTGGGAATTCGAAAAGCAGGACGAGTACCCATCCCCATCTTATACCTTGAAGAGATTCTTCCGCGGGCAGGAGAAGTTGAAAGAGCTTCGCATAGAACAAGATCTGAAAAAGGCACTTCATGATGTGGACGCACTGATCTTTGCAGTCAGGCATCAGATGTACCTGAATCTTGACCCTGACGAGGTTGTTGAGACTGCAGGCGGTCCGATAGCAGTGATCGACTGCTTCGGCATCCTTGAAGATGAGAAGATTAAACGGTACTTCGAACTGGGCTGCGAGGTGAAGGGATTGGGCCGTGGGCATGTGAAGAGAATCAAGGATCAGGTTCGGGCGGAGAGAGAGGAGAAGCTCCTCTTTGCAGCTGGCAGCGGGCAGCTAGCAGCTGGCAGCAAAACCTAGGATGCAGGAGATCCAGAGGTCAGATGTCGGAGGTCAGAGGTCAGAAGACAGATTTCGAATTGCGGATTTAAAGGCAAGGAGTCAGGAGGCTTGAAACTAATCTGCATCGATAACTGCTTTCACTGCTCTTTTAATTTCAGTTAAGATTGCGGGAGAGACGGAGCCAATTTTTCCTAGTATTCTCTTTATGGATATGGACCTTAATTGAAAACAGTCAATTGCGGAAAGTTTCGCGAGATTATTGTCATTATCAGGCACTAGTTGGACCATCCAGATAGCACCAGAAAATTTTTCTTTCCATTCGGTTATCGGGACAATCACTCGTAAAGGCAGGACTCCAATCGCATCGTCATTTATAATCACTGCTGGGCGTTTCTTCCTAATTTCTGCTCCAACGGTAGGACTCAGGTTGATCTGCCATATTTCTCCCTGCCTCATAGAAAGTCCTCTCCATCCAAGTCGGTGAAGGTAGTAAGCTCTCTGTCTTCTGCGTAGTCAGAAAGAAGCTCTTCTGCCTTTTGATTCATTAAATTCTTTCGCCTACTCGCTTCTAGTTCCCTGATGAATAGGTTGAGAGCCTCACGTATGATGCTGCTTTGGTCTGAAAACCCCCACTTTTTGAAATTTTCTATGAACTTCTTTTGTTCGTCGGTAATTGAGACTTTTGTTTGAACAAATCCGCCCACTGTTAGCTCCTTTTAGTTCCTAAATCGGTCCCTAAATACTACCCTCTATAGGGCCCAATGTCAAGCAAAGAGAAAATAGAGGGCAGGGTCAGAGTACAATTTAGGATTGCAAATTGCGAATTTGGGAAGGCATAGAGCATAGGGCATAGAGCATAGAGTAAGAAGACAGAGAGCAGAGGACAGACGATTCAAGTTTCAAGTTCCAGGTTCCAAGTTTAGAGCTAAAAATGAACGGCTTTCACGATTTCAACCGTTTCAACGATTGGACGATTTGAACAGACGACAGATTCCAGCTGGCAGCTCGCAGCCGGCAGCTGGCAGCAAAGGAAATTTCAACTCTTTCTATTCTATGTTTTTGACTCTATGCTCTATGTTTACCCCGTTAAATCCCGCAGGGTCATTTAACTGGGGCTCCATGCCAGGTGCCTGACCTCTGAGCCTCGTGCCTGAAACACATTCCGGCATGAAAAAAATCCTAGAAATCTATTTAATTCTGAAAATTACAGTAGTTACCCTCGCCCTGTTTTTGCTTTTCATAACTCCATGTTACGGTCTCGACGCTACTCTCAAATGGGATGACAACACTGAGCCGGGCTTTGATCATTATGAGGTTTTCTCCAGAGAGGAAGGGCAGAGTTATGATTTCAGCAGCCCTGAAATACCAGAACCAGGAAAAAATACAGAATACAAATTTACCGGCTTAGACGACTCCAAAGACTACTATTTTATTGTAAGGGCGGTTGGTCTGGTTGAGGGTGAAGAAGTTGAAAGTAGAAATTCACGGGAAGTTTGCCTTTTAGGTTCCAATGATCTCGAGCCGGGCTATGACAGGGGCTGGGCAATCACGGAAGGTGATCTCAAGGGATTCAAAATTATGTATAGTAGCACCGCGGGAATTACCCCTACCCTAGGCACTTCAAGCGCAATTCCACCCTTGAATCTGCCAGGTATTAAACCCTTGGGATCACCGCTGAATTTTCAACCATCTCCACATACATTCCAACCTCCTTATGTCAAGGTTTTCATCCCATGTC
>JARRNM010000242.1:0-4462 GCA_037384945.1 Deltaproteobacteria bacterium | reverse complement strand
CGGATAATTCTGCAATTATCTGTCTCCTCTCGCTCGAACTATTCGGTTGATCAGCATAAAGGGTATCCAGACCGACTTTAAGAGAGGCAAGGTCCTGAGCCAAGCGATCGTGCAAGTCAGCAGCTATTTTTTGTCTCGCTATATCCTGGGCCTTAATTATTTCGTGTGAAAGTCTGCGGACATGTTCTTCAGTTTGCTTGCGCTGCTCTATCTCCTGCTTAAGCTGCACGTTTGCCTCCATTAATTCGGCAGTACGTTCTTCCACAAGCCTTTGCGTCTCATTATAAGCCTCCACGTGGGCCTGTCGCAGTTTTTCCTCCAGCTGCCTGCGGACGGTTATGTCTGTGAAAACGGCAAGGCTACCGGTAAAATTCCCCTCTCCATCGAAAAAGCCTTTGGGGGATGCAATCGTATAGACCTTGCGGCCATCTTTTGTCCTCCAGGCGAGCTCATACTTTTCTTGTTCTCCCCTTCTTCTTCTGGCCATCTGGTTCTTAAAGAGTTCCCTGTGATCCCCGTGGATAAACTCGATAGCTTCTCGGCCTATTAACTCCTCTTGCGAGTATCCAAGCATTTTGCAGAATCTTTCATTGACGAAGGTGAATACGTAGTCTTCGTTCCCAAAAGCCAACCCTTCATTCAAGGCTTCAACAAGCTGGCGATATCGCTCCTCACTCTGTCGCAATACTTCCTCTGTCCGCCTTCGGTCGGTAATCTCTAAAGTCAGCTCCACAAGGCCCACAATATCGCCGTCGCCATCTCGAACGGGAGAGCCTTGTAGATACCAGGATCTTCCATCGGGAGTAGTCTTTTCTAATGCTTGGGGCTGCCCGGTCTCATTAGCCCACTTCACTGGACAGTCCTCGCAAGGATCGGAGCGTTTGGCCCAGATCTCATAGCAATGACGACCCAACAATTCCTCGCGAGTCATGCCCACAGAATGGCATGCAGCTTTGTTGGCCCACAGTACCCTGAATTCCACATCATGGTAAACTACATGCTCCACCAGGCTGTCGAGAATAATTTGTTTTTCTTGTTCCGACTGCTCCAAAACCCCCTCCGCAGCCAGGTGTCTGCCCTCTACTGCTTCCAGTTCAGCAACCCGTCGGCGCAACTGCTCCAACTCCACCCTGAGTTGCTCTCGGGTTTTGTCTTTGTCTTTCATTTTTTATCCTCGTAATATGACTATTAAGGACATTAATTAGAGCATACTTATTACTTGGTACCATTCAGGTTGATGGATTATAGCCTTGTCGGAGGAATGAGAAATGCAGGAATCCCAAGGTGCGAGATCGCTACATAGGGGCTAATTTCAGGCTATAAGATTGTGGGAAATCTGGCAAGGGGAAAAGCTTCCCAGCTGTTTCCCCAAAAATATTCTGGTGAGGTGTGGGCCACGGGGAGCTCTGGAGCAGAGCGCATCTGGAGCATCCGCCTGTTACCACCCAGCGCAGTTCGGCATCCTTAGGGTAGCACCCCGGTAAGATGAATTTTGCCACGGAGACGATGTCTCTAATTATAAGAAGGGCAGCGACTATGCGCTCTGCAGAAGAGCTTTCCCTGTCCCGCCAAAGCTCAGACTAGCGGTTCCAAGCAAATTCCGAATCAACCTTTTTCCTCTTTCCTTTGCCCTCAACTGTGGTCGGTATCTCGCCAGGTCAGCGTAATGTGGGGCAATACGCAGGAGCAATCACCTGCCCGGGAGTTTTCTCATGTAAAAGACCTTGCCTCGGTACTCAAGCACTACTAATTTTCCCTCTTTTACTAACCCATCCACCAGAGACCAATCAATATCCGCTTCCGCCAGTACCCTCCTCAAGGCCTCCTCCCTCATGGGATGCACCGCGGTGATGCTCAAAATATTTTCTTGTGGATCCCCGGCTAGGGCAAAATCATTCCCTTCGTAACCTATTAGGTATTCCACCCTCTTAAGGTGCTGAGAGAAGATTTGGTAGGCCTCATTCACACTTTTTTCATCGGGGGTCTCGACCCACTTCTCAGCTGGCGGTCTCGTAGGGACAGACACATAGGCTTTTGCCGGTTGCAGCCGTTCTATGAGCCTAGCAACTGCTTGGAGGCGACCTAGATTGTTGTTAATGCCACGAACGAGTATGGTCTCTGTTACCAGTTCTCCCTTGTAAAATTTGGCGAAATCTTGCATGCCTTGCAAAATCGCTGGTAGGTGCAGCGCGGGCTGGGGCCTATTGATTCTGCGCCACACCTCTTCTCGGACGCAGTCTACTTTCAGAGAAACCCAATCGGCTTGCGCTAGTTCTTCCCTCACATCCTTACGGGAGATGAGAGAGCCGTTGGTGATTACCGCAACCTTGATTCCCAAAGGCCTGAGCATCTCTATTTCTCGACCGAGGTTAACGTCGAGGGTGGGCTCGCCATCGGGTACGAAGGTCAGGTAATCGATTCGAAGGCCAATTTGTCTGGCTTTCTCTACCTTTGCTCTAGCTTCAGCAAAGATTTCCCTCGGTTCATAGAAAGGAGTTCGCTCAACCTTCATTCGAACAGTACGGCCCAATTGGCAATAGACGCAGTTATAGGTGCACACCTTCGCCGGGATGTTATTGATTCCCATGCTGCGCCCCAATCTTCTTGAGGGAACCGGACCGAATACCTTCATAGCAAGAATCTCCTCGATTGATCACAGTGTGGTTCCGATACTACCGCACCGACCTTAGAAACAAAATAAGGTAGAGAGAATGAAATCCCTAACCCTTGCTGTGTGCGTGCCTGTGGCCAGGGTCAGGCCAGTGTGGATGAGCATGGGCAAGGGCGCTGTGTTGGTGCGAGTGATTATGGTACACCCTGGCTGCCATCTCTGGGTGGAGGTGATCGTGATGTCCGTCGTCGTGTCGATGCCAGTGGTTGTGTACGGTAGCTTCATGGTGATGTCTATGTGAATGGTGCTCGAAGGACAAGACGGCCAGGGAGATAATTATGATCAGTGCGGCGACTGTTTGAGGCAAGGATATAGTCTCTCCTAAGAAAAGGGCAGCCAAGATGACCCCGAAAAGCGGCGCACTCGAAAAAACCAACTGACTTCTCGTGGCACCAAGCTTCTGAGCTGAAGTGATGTACAGCATAATACTGATTCCATACGAAAAAATACCGACACTGACAGCCATTGCCGTCAAAGGGAGCGTGGCACTGTATGGTTCCACATTCATCCCGAGAGTGAGATTTACCATGCCCGCAACGAAACCTTTCCACAATGTGGTCTCGGCAGGGGTGATCCCATTTATGAGGGCGGTAAAATGATTGTCCAACCCCCAGCAGAAACAAGCCAAGGTGACCAGCACACCAGCTTGCACGGTGGCGCAGCCTCCGGTTACTGACAGCAATAAGGCTGCTGCGAGCATTCCCACTGTGGCAACCCACCCGTAGATGTGAATCTCGTCTTTGAAAAAGAGATATCCGAGAAGCACCGTGGCAATGAGTTCTAAATTCAGCCACAGGGACACGGAAGCAGACGATGCCAACTTCAGCCCAAAGAGTAAGAGGACTGGTCCGAACACTCCGCCCATGCTGATTGCCCCAATAAGTCGGAGACTGGTTTTGCGATCCCAACTCCAAGGCCACGAAAACGTCCGCTTGTGGAAGATCAAGGGGAGAACCCCAAGAGCAGCACCCAAGTAAAGCAGCCCAGCCAGCTGAAAAGTCGGCAGGGCCTGCAACAATGCCTTGCTTGCCGGTGTTGCTGCGCCAAACAAGAGCGCAGCAAAGAGAGCCATTGCTAGTGGTAATTTGGACATTTTAACTTTCTACCATCTTGCATATCCCGGATGTTTCAACACCCTGCCTCTAAACCGGGGTAACCAATACGGCACATGGTGCGTGACCAATGACTCTCTCGGCCACACTGCCCAGCAAAAGCTTTTTGAGCCCGGTCCTGCCATGCGTTCCCATGACGATGAGGTCAATATCTCTTTCCACTGCTTCTCGAACAATGAATTCATGGGGATGTTTACCGATATGCACAATCGTCTCACAAGGTATGTTATCTTCTGCGGCCTTATTTTTGGCTTTTTCCAGAATTCTGCTTGCCTCTTCTGACAATCTTTCCTCAACCCCTGGTGCACTTGCGAGAGTTGCCGGATATACATCCATGACAGTGATGGCAAAAAGAGTGCTACCGCATACCTTTGCCATACTAAGCGCCTGGTCGAGAGCCTTGTCGCTGTATATTGATCCATCCATAGCGACGAGTATTCTCTCACCTCTCGTTAGAGGGCATGCCGTCTGTTCCATATCGATACCCTCCTTTCTTGTCGGGGCCTATATAATTTAATTTACGCAATAGCTGTACCAACCCTCTCCCCATATGCACCGGACCTGAAGTGGAAGCCTGATTCCTTGCAGTAAGCCAAATTATGGTTGTTGAACCAAAAAAGGGCCCACGAGAAAAGTAGCACCAAAGCTACTGTGAAGATTTTCGGAGTCGCAAAATAGC
>JARRNM010000241.1:0-6078 GCA_037384945.1 Deltaproteobacteria bacterium | reverse complement strand
GCATATTCGTGGGTATATTTTAAGGTAACTGAGGAACAAATTGTAATCACATAGAGCTCACAAACGAGGAATAAAAAGGAGGGAACAGACAGTGATCGACATAAACCGCTTATTGGCGGTGTGAAGATCAACCAAACACTGCGATAAGGCGGTTCATTACGGCATTTCGTTGGCAAAACAAAATGGAGCCAAGCTCTACGTCCTCCATGTGTTTGACCATCCCTTTGGCTTGGAGGCCTGGTCCTTACCCGTAGTTTCTTGGAAGGACATCCAGGAGGAATATAAGCGAATGCAGAAGAAGACCCGCATTGATATAGATAGCATAATCGAAGGAGAGCAAAGCACAGGAATGCCTATCGAGGTGTCTGTCGAGGATGGGGACCCCGCTGAGAAAATCTTGGATTTTATCAAAGAGAACAAGATTGACCTTCTCATCATGCTGGCTCATGAAGAAGGCCGGTTGGAACATCTTCTTTTCGGGCAGAGCACCGATCGGATCATCCGGGAACTTCCCTGCTCCATCATGCTGGTGAAACAGGAGCCGGAACCGGCGAAATAGTCAGGATGGCTCATTCTCATACTTGTGGGCTGGGTCGGACTTTCAGGGAAGAGAATCGGCCATATTCTGCTGAACTGCCCACAACTTGTAGGTCTCAGGCCCCCGTGTTAAGATTGCATCCGTTTTGCAGTCTTTGCCGGAGAATATCAGATGGCGGACTAATCGATCTCGTCAGGGCAAGTTGCCCCAGATCCCTCTAGTTGCTTGGGTAGACTGCTGGTGCCATGATAAACATCCGATCGGCATTTTGGGCCGTTACCATCCTGTTGTTTCTGGGGGGATTGGGTATCCCCATACCAGAGAACCCGGCCCTTATGGGTGGTGGCTACGTGCTATATAAAGACGTTAGTCCCCCTATTATCAGTCTTTCCATGTGGTATCTGGCCATCATGATCGGAGATTCTTTCCTTTTCGCCTCAGCCTATTGGCTTTTTACAGTAGGTTTCTTTCAGGACTCCTCAACAGATATGTTGGCAGAAAGAAGCTTGAGGAATACCGGACGGCATTCGCCCAACGGGCCGGCTGGACGTTGTTTCTGGCCCGGTTTGCCTTTGGGGTTCGCGCTCTTGCCTATATGGCGGCCGGGGCGGCCCGATATCCTTGGCGACGGTTTTTGGCGGTGGATGGTGTGTCTGTGGCCCTCCAGGTAATTTTGTTTGTGGGAATAGGCTACTACGCCGGGGAGAAAACCAAATGGGCCCAGATCACCGGAGAAAAAATTGCTCTCCTTTTGGGAATAGTCGGACTGGCTGGTATTATAATAAGCTTACTTTTTTCACTTGTTTTGCAGAAGTTGTCTAAAGAAAAAAGTAGACAAACTGAAAATCAAGGAAACTGAAGCAATCGTTGCTCACGGGGAAATTGCTCCCTCTTGCCCCTGTAAAGGGAGGGGCGATTGGTTAGCAACTGTGAAGAACATATAACTATGACAAAACGAATAATCTATGCCATCGTTGGCTTGATCGCGGTAATCACCGTCCTTGGCGGGATCAAGGCTCTACAGATCCACGAGATGATCCTCCACGGAGAACAGTCTGGACCGCCTCCTCTGCCGGTTAACACCGTGGTAGTGCAAAAACAGTCCTGGCAGGCACTGCTCACTTCTGTGGGTTCACTCGAGGCTGTTGAGGGGGTCATGGTGACGGCAGAACTCACCGGCAAAGTGGTGCAGATTGGTTTTGAGCCGGGAAAGATGGTGCGGGCGGGCGATCTTCTGGTGCAACAAGATATCTCTTCGGAGAAGGCGCAGCTCCGCGGGGCGGAGGCCGCGTTGGAGCTCGCCAGGGTCAATATTGAACGGATGAAAAAGCTTCTGGCCGATGAAACCATAGCCCAATCCCAGTATGACAACGCCGCAGCGCAGTTCAAGGAGGCCAGAGCCCAGGTCGACAACATCCGGGCAACCATTGACAAGAAAACCATCCGTGCGCCCTTTGCCGGCCGTTTGGGCATCCGTCTGGTCAACCTCGGCCAGACCCTCAATGAGGGTGATCAGATCGTCTCCCTCCAGTCACTTAACCCGATTTTCGTGAATTTTTCCCTGCCCCAACAGGAGCTCGCGCAGATCCGACGGGGACTCAAGGTGCAGCTGACTACCGATGTGCTTCCCGGCGAGATGGTGGAAGGAAAAATTACGGCGATAAACTCGCAGGTGGACTCCTCCACCAGGAGCATAGGAGTACAGGCGACGGTGGCCAATGCGCAGGAGCATTTGCGTCCGGGCATGTTCGTGAAAGTGGCCGTGGTACTACCGGTTCAGGACAAGGTCCTGGCCATCCCGACCACAGCCGTACTCTATGCCCCCTATGGCGACTCGGTATTTGTGGTGGAGGAAAAGAAGAGCGAAAAAAACGGCCAGCATGGTAAGATCGTGCGCCAGCAGTTTGTCCGTCTCGGAGAGAAGCGCGGCGATTTCGTCTCCGTGGTCTCTGGTTTGAAGGAAGGCGAGACCGTGGTGAGCACCGGCGCTTTTAAACTGCGCAACGGTCAGGCCGTAGTAGTGGACAACACTCTGGCCCCTAAATTCCAGTTAACCCCCAAACCTAAAGAGAGCTGAGCTGGAGGCAAAGATAAGGACTGCTGCGGGCGCCATTGCCCTAGAGTCTTGAGAGCGGTGTCGTACCATGAAAATTACCGATCTTTTTATCCGCCGCCCCGTGCTCGCCCTGGTGGTCAACCTGGTGATCATCATTGCGGGGTTGCAGGCGATTCACAGCCTCAATGTCCGCCAGTACCCTCGTAGCGAGAACTCGACGGTTACGGTGACCACCGTCTATGTGGGTGCCAGTGCTGCACTGGTGCGCGGATTCATCACCACCCAATTGGAGAGGGTTATCGCCGCCGCTGAAGGCATTGATTACATCGAATCCCAGAGTTCCCAGGGAGTATCCACTATTAACGTCCGTTTGAAGCTCAACTACGACCCCATCAAGGCCCTGGCGGAAATCAGTTCCAAAGTGGATCAGGTCCGGGATGACTTGCCCCCGGAAGCTGAAGTGCCGATTCTCACCGTCCAGTCTGCGGACAGTCAGTTTGCCGCGGCCTATCTGAGTTTCACCTCCAGTGTGCTCCAGCAGAATGAGATTACCGACTATCTCGTTCGCATCGTGCAGCCGCGCCTTACAGCCCTGGAAGGCGTGCAGCGCGCCGATATTCGCGGGGGGCGGACCTTCGCCATGCGTATCTGGCTCAAGCCGGACCGCATGGCTGCCCTCAACATCAGTCCGATGGAGGTGAGCCAAGCACTGGCTACCAACAACATCCTCGCCGCCGTGGGCCAAACCAAAGGTTCCCTGGTTCAGGTCAATCTCACCGCCAACACCGACCTGCGTTCTGTGGAAGGCTTTAAACGGTTGGTCATCCGTGAACAGGGAGGTGCCATCGTGCGGTTGGAGGACATTGCCAACGTGGTGCTGGGAGCGGAGGACTATGACACGGAGGTCCACTTCTCCGGGCAGACCGCGGTATTTATTGGTATCTGGCCCCTGCCCAACGCCAATTCCGTTGATGTAGTCGACCGGGTGCGCAAGGAAATGCAGTCAATCGAGAAGCAACTGCCCAGCGGCATGCAGGCACGGGTCGCCTACGACGCCACCGAGTACATCACCACGGCCATTCGCGAGGTGCTCAAGACCCTGGGTGACACCCTGCTCATTGTGGTGATCATCATCTTCCTGTTTCTCGGTTCGTTCCGCTCGGTGCTCATTCCGGTGGTGGCCATCCCTCTATCACTCATCGGCGCAGTCTTCCTGATGCAGCTGTTCGGTTTTACCATCAACCTACTGACCCTGCTGGCTATCGTGCTCTCCGTGGGCTTGGTGGTCGACGACGCCATCGTGGTGGTGGAAAACGTGGAACGGCATCTGAGCCTAGGTGAGCCCCCTCTCAATGCCGCCTTGCTGGGAGCCCGCGAACTCGTCGGACCCATCATCGCCATGACCATCACCCTGGCGGCGGTTTATACTCCCATCGGTTTACAGGGTGGACTTACCGGTTCGCTCTTCCGAGAGTTCGCTTTTACCCTTGCCGGCGCCGTCCTTATCTCGGGGGTGGTGGCCCTTACTCTGTCGCCCGTGATGTCCGCTAAAATGTTGAAGCCGGGCCTAGAGGAGCGGGGCTTGGCGGGCAGGGTCGCCCGCTCTTTCAAACGTATCAGGACCGGTTACGGCAGCTGGCTCAACCGAGCCCTCGACTCCCGCCCGGCCGTCGCGGCGGTAAACCGGGCCTACTTCAGTGTGCCGGAGACCAAATTCACTTTTCAACTCACCAATCCGACCTCCGGCTTCAGTGGCATGGTGGCTAAGCCCTGGGACCAGCGCAAGCGCACGATTTTTCAGATTCTCCCTGAAGTGCAGCGGAAGCTCTATGCCATTCCCGGCGTCCGCATGAGCCCGGTGCTCCGACCCTCGCTTCCTGGGGGTGGTCGGTTTCCCGTGGAATTTGTCATCGGCTCCACGGCGGAGGAAGAGCAGATCCTGCGGTTTGCCCAGCAAATCCAGTCCAAAGCAGCTCAGAGCGGTATGTTTGCCTTCCCGCCGCTGATAGACGTCAAGATCGATCAGCCTCAAGCGGAGTTCGTCATCGATCGTGACATGGTGGCGGATCTTGGCCTCGATCTCGAGCAGGTGGGAGCCGACATTGGCTCAATGGTGGGCGGTAATTACGTCAACCGCTTCGACATTTCCGGCCGCAGCTACAAGGTCATTCCGCAGATACAGCGGGTGGACCGCCTCAACCCTGCTCAACTGGAGAACATTTATGTAACCGGACCGAAGGGGCAACTGGTGCCGCTCAGCACCATCGCCACCATCCACAACTCTACGGTCCCGCGATCTCTGAACCGCTTTCAACAGCTCAACGCCGTAACCATCAGCGGCGTACCCGTGCGACCTCTCAACGAGGCTCTGAGCTTCCTGGAAAACGAGGCCGCCAAGATCTTGCCCCAAGGATATGTAGTGGATTACACGGGTGAGTCACGGCAACTCAGGACCGAGGGCAGTAAGTTCCTGCCGATGTTTGCTCTTGCGGTGATCCTCATCTTCCTGGTGCTGGCGGCGCAGTTCAACAGCTTCCGCGATCCCTTTGTCATCCTCGCCGGTTCGGTGCCCCTGGCGCTGTTCGGCGCCCTCATCTTCACCTTCCTGAAGATACCGGGCCAGAACGTACCCTTTTGGACCAACGGCTGGACGACCACGCTAAACATCTACTCCCAGGTGGGTCTGGTGACCCTTGTCGGCCTCGTGTCGAAAAACGGTATCCTCATTGTGGAATTTGCCAATAAGCTGCAAGTACAAGGGTATCTCAAGCGTGAGGCAGTGCACCAGGCGGCTCTGATCCGCTTGCGTCCTATCCTCATGACCAGCGGTGCCACTGTCGCCGGGCACTTTCCACTGACTCTGGTCACTGGCGCTGGTGCTGCAGCTCGTAACTCCATTGGTCTGGTGCTGGTGGGCGGTATGGCCATCGGGTCCCTGTTCACCCTCTTTGTTATCCCCTGCATCTACATCCTTGTCGCTCGCGACCATTCCAAAGACCGTGCCCGGGAAGCCGCCGCTTCGAGCGTTTAACGACTCGTCAGGGGTAGGCCTTTAACAGAAACTTCCCCAAAATCATTTTAGAAATATATCCCGGACATTCCATGAATCACCTGCTGTGACCACGGATATGGCCGTCCTTCCTGGCGTCCTCGGGCGTCGGTCCCTGCGACGTACCGTTCAGGTACGTCTCGGAACCAACCCCCTGCGGTTGCCAGGTGGCACGCCCATCTCCCCGGCCTCGCGACAGTGATTCATGAAATATCCGGGATAGGCCCGGGGAAGCTACTCCACAAGGCGCATGATTCGCGCCATCAATTGGCAGGATTCCTGTTTAGTGTGCGCCATATCTTCATGTAGACCCTCGCAAGGCTGAGAGAGTGAAGATCGGTTGCTCAGATGTTCGTTGTTTCGCAGCTTCCCCTTTTGGCCTTTGCTGATGTCTCTTCTGAGTGACCTGCCCTGTTGAATCCCGCCTTCGGCGGG
>JARRNM010000240.1:0-4609 GCA_037384945.1 Deltaproteobacteria bacterium | reverse complement strand
GCAACCCTTTCTTTTTTGCTCTCCATGATCGCCAGCTGCATTTATTTGGCCAAGCGCAAGGTCCAGGCGGATAATCTCGCCCTGTCCGCCGCCGAACTGGGATTTCTCTTTTGTATCCTGGCCACGGTCAGCGGTTCCATCTTTGCCAAGGCCGCCTGGGGTTCCTTCTGGAACTGGGACCCCCGGGAGACCTCCATTGTTATACTCTTGATGATCTACGGGGCTTATTTCGCCCTTCGCTCCGCCGTGGCTGACCCGGAAAAAAAGCGAGTTTTTGCCGCGGTTTATGCGATCCTCGCTTTTGTTACCGTGCCTTTTCTGGTCTTTGTGGTGCCCAGGATTACCTCCTCTCTTCATCCGGAAAACACTATGAACCCCGCTAGGCCCGGCATGGATCCCAAGACCCTGAAAGTATTCCTAGGTTCGCTACTAGCTTACACAGGGTTGTTTATTTGGCTGCTTAGGTTAAGATTAAGACTCTTGAACTTAGAGGGTATTCAGGAGCCTGAATTTCTTGTTCCAGAAAAGAAGGACCTAGAGGGAGAAAAACAATGAAAGAAGGGTTAAACTTTGTCTTGGCTGTCAATCTCGTCATCTGGTCCGGTCTAGCCTTTTATCTCTTTATTCTTGATAGAAAGATCAAGAAATTGGAAGGGTATCTCACGGATAGGAGAAAATGAAGAAGTCATATATTGTTGGTGGCCTGGTGGTTCTTTTGGCCATGGTCATGGCCATGTATTCTTTTAAATCGACTCTCACCAGTTATGTCACCGTCAGCGAGGCCAAGGCAAGCAAGCGGCCCGTGCAAGTTGCGGGCATAGTGGTTAGTGGTACAGACAGATACGACCTGGAGAGGAACAACCTGGTTTTCGTCCTCCGCGAAGACGGCGGTGACGAGATGCAGGTGGAATATGACGGACCGAGACCGGGAAATTTCGATAACGTCACCAAGGTGGTGGCTATTGGCAAGTATGAGCCCAAGGAGCAGGTGTTCATGGCCAGGGAACTGCTGGTTAAATGTCCAACAAAATATGAGGGACGGGTCAAAGGTCAATGATCAATCTTGGTGAAGTTACAATCTGGTTGGGACTCATCGCCATCGGCATTTCTTCGGGATGCTACTGGCTGGTGACTTCCAGGGAAGATGACACTCTGGCACTGAATGTGGCTCGTTACAGTTTTACCGGTTTCGCCGCCTTCATGACTCTCGCCTCTGCCTTGTTGATGCTGGCCATACTAAAGCATGAGTTTCAGTACAGTTATGTAGCCAACTATTCGTCCCGCAGTCTTCCCCTGGAATATTTGATCAGTTCTTTCTGGGCCGGTCAGGAAGGAAGCTTTCTCCTCTGGGTATTCTTGGGAGCCTGGCTTGGGATTTTCCTCATGCACAGATCTGGGGAGATGGAACCCCAGCTGATGTTCATCTATAACCTGAACCTCCTGTTCTTGACCATATTGTTGATCAAGCAGAGCCCATTCAAACTTCTGCCTTCAACCCCCGCTGACGGGCAGGGACTGAATATGCTCCTGCAGGATTTTTGGATGGTTATCCACCCGCCCGTAGTATTCCTGGGCTATGCCGCCTTCACCATTCCCTTTGCCTATGCCATCGCCGCCCTCTGGCGCCGGGAGTATGACCGCTGGATAAAGCCGGCCTTGCCCTGGACGGTGTTTGCCTTTCTCAGTTTAGGCGCCGGAATCATTATTGGGGGCTACTGGTCTTACAAGGTTTTGGGCTGGGGCGGCTATTGGGGCTGGGACCCCGTAGAAAATGCCTCTCTGCTGCCATGGCTGGCGGGAGCGGCCTTGATGCACGGGATGATTCTCCAGCAGTCGCTGGGCAAGTTACGCAAAACCAATTTCATTCTGGCCTCCTTTGCGTATCTTCTTATCATTTACTGTACTTTTCTGACGCGCTCGGGAATCCTTGCCGATTTTTCAGTTCATTCCTTTACGGACCTTGGAATTACCGGCTGGCTGGTCCTTTTTATCTTCATTTTTCTCTCCATCACCCTGTGGTTTTTCGTAACCCGTGCCAGAGAGATTCCACCGTCGAAAAAAGATGCTGAGTTCAGCTATTTCAGCAGGGAATTTGGCTTTATCGCTGCCATGATCATTCTTTGTCTTTCTGCAATAATAACCGGAATAGGAACATCTGCGCCCCTGATAACCAGGGTGCTCGAAAAGGCCTCAAAGGTCTCCAATGAATTCTATGTGGACACCAACCTGCCGCTGGCGGTTCTCATCGTCTTGTTGCTGAGCTTCGTTCCTTTGCTTACCTGGGGAAAAAACAGTTTTTCCAGACTCTCTCGCAAATTGATCTGGGCGGTGGTAGGCGCGCTGGTCTCTGGGGGCATCACCTTGTACTACGGCTATCCGGGAATAGAAGTGCTTTTGCTATCGGTTT
The DNA here is from genome assembly GCA_037384945.1 of Deltaproteobacteria bacterium. GTDB lineage: Bacteria > Desulfobacterota > Syntrophobacteria > BM002 > BM002 > BM002. The sequence goes on along the minus strand of JARRNM010000240.1, from coordinate 2,202 downwards.
TGGCCGGAGCAGCCGTGGGGGTAAATCTGCATTTGGCCTTAAGGCTCCTTCGCAAGAAAATCACCCTGTCAGCCGGGGCTATCGCCCATGTTGGGGTTGGTTTGATGTTTCTCGGCATCATCGCCTCATCAGTTTACGGTACCTCGGAGAAGGTACGGCTGGCCGAGGGTAGCTCCCACCCCACCCTGGGTTATGTGTTGAAATTCACCGGCCCCCAGTTTTTTAGGGAGCCGAGGGCGGTACGTCTGGATCTTCCGGTGGACGTCAAAAAGGGAAACACTGAATTCACTGCCCGGCCTGACATCCGCGCTGAGGACAGTCAATATGGTGAGGGGAGACGCTTCAGCCGCCCCCATATTCGGCGAGGTTTACTCTCTGATCTCTACATATCACCGGTGGACTTTGAACCTGAGAAAGAAGAAAGTTCTTCTGCCGGAAAACAGTTGGAGCTCAAAAAGCAGGAGAAAATCCGCCTTCAGGACTATGAGATAACCTTTGTTGCCTTTGACGTCTCAGGGATGATGGGCCAACAAAATGGCCAGGGGGTAAGCGTGGGAGCCGACCTTGAGGTTACCTATAAAAACGAGGACCCCGTAAAGGTGAAGCCGGTTCTCACCCTGGGAAAAGAAGGCAACACAGCAAAACCGGTCAGACTTCCCGGCCCGGCGGAGGCCTACGTTTCTCTGGTTAATGTGCAAGCAAGTTCCGGAAGCATAGTTCTTGAATATGAGGGTCCTGGGGCCAGCCCAGACAAGGCTGTGGAAAAGACCCCTCCCGCCTTCATTGCAGAGGTGAGCGTAAAACCCGGCATGACGGTTCTCTGGCTCGGCAGCCTCCTCATCCTTGTGGGTGCAACGATCGGCGTTGTTCGCCGCTGGCGTTAGATGAGCAGTCGGTTTGCGGGGCCCGATTGGTTCTGGCGATTTTTGCTTTAAAATCCCCCCTTAGTCCCCCCTTTATCAAAGGGGGGAACTCCCAAGTCAAAAGTCCCCCTTTCCTAAAACGGGGAACCCCTAAATCGAAAGTCCCCCTTTCCTAAAGGGGGATTTAGGGGGATTTCTCTTTTACTCGACCGTTACCTCGGCATCCTCCAAGAGAACCTCATAGGTGTAGCCGTAGCCAAAATCACGATCCACCGAGACCTTGCCGTTCACCAGCACCAGATCCCCCACCTCGGCCGTAGCGGTGGTGGTAACGGTCAGATCATTTGTGCCCTCACCGCCGCTGCCGTCTTGCAGGTGGAGCCAGTTCTTGCCCATGATCTGCGGGAGGAACTTGACCACTTTCCCGCGCACTAGGACCTGTCTGCCGACCAGATCTTTTTTAGCGGCAAAGATCTCGGCCACGGTCTTGCCGCCCTTGGCCTTCTCCACCCTGCCGACCTTAATTTGTGGCTGGCTGCTCTTCGCTCCCATGGGTGGATGACCGGGAGGCATTTGCAGTTGCTGACTGAAATCCTGATCCTTTTCGCCACTGCTGATCGTTCCTACAAAGTAGACCAGATCGAAATCACGGTTGAGGGTATTGCTGTGAAAGTTCTTCATCACCAGTCCCTCGGGGACAACCACCGTGTCTCCGACCTTGCCGTGGAATGCGGCCGTGGCGGCCCAAATCTTTTCTTTACCCGTATCCACCTGCACGTAGGTGTAACGCTCGACTTTGATGGTTTGTGCCACCGTGCCGCTGAAGCCGCCGCCTCCGGACTCGTCAACCACAGATTTTTCCTGGACGGGTTGTTTTTCTGCTTTGGGGGCTTTCTCCTGGCAGCCAATAACCAAGGCTAAGACCGCCAGCACTACAATCATATCTTTTCTCATAATTTTCCCTCTACCTTGATTTTTTTCTTGTCCTATTCAACCAGTTCAAAGACCTGGACCCTGCTGTTCATGGTGTCTGCTACAAAAATTTCGCCTTTCTCATTAACGCATACTTGGGCCGGATAATTCAACCAGCCCTCTTTCCAACCCATGCTTGACACCCGTCCCAAAAAAGAGCCATCCTGCCCCAGGATAATCATGCTACCCCCATTCCTGTCCATCAGGTAAATGCGTCCCCTGGTGTCTGTGGTCAAGCTTGCTGGAAATCTCACGTACTCCTTTAAGCTTTTGGTTATAGGCGAAAATCCTGTGGACGATTCGGCACCGCTATAGACTACGCCTTTAACGCTGTCGATCAATAAAATTGTTCCTTTATAATCGACTG
>JARRNM010000239.1:4739-5364 GCA_037384945.1 Deltaproteobacteria bacterium | reverse complement strand
TAACCAGGTCCTTCCAGGTTTTCGGGGGAGGCAGCCTCAGCTTTTTCAGAACCTTCTCGTTGTACAGGTTGGTGACAATCCAGGGCGCAAAGCAGGTCCAATCACCACCTTTATCTTTTACCTTCATGCCGTGCCATTCGCTGGGAACTTTATCCCAATCTTTCGGTGTGTAAGGGACGATCAGTCCCTCTTCCTTTAAAACTTCATGAGCCGGAGCACCTGCCCCCAAGAAGATGTCGGCATCCGGTTGGCCGCCCCAAGCTTTTACTTTGTCTACGCAAACCGGCCATCCACCAGGATGCACGAAGGTGATTTCCACGTCCTTGCCGTAGGTTTTCTTATAATAGTCCTTGAAACCCTTGGTCAGACTCTCGGCTAACTCCGTGTAAACCGGACCTACCCAGCCGACCTTGTCTGCAGCCAGCGCCTTCCTTGCAAAGGTTGGATTGAGAAGCAAGGCCATTGAAAGGAGAGCGAAGATTGTTGCGGTCAAGATTCTTTTTCTCATTTTAACCTCCTTGGCGATGACATTTTCACCTTAAAAAAATAAAAAAATGTCTATCCTCGATCACCTCCTTTTAAAGAAGAATTTATGGTTCAGTTTCAGATTAAAAGGTTAGAGATA
>JARRNM010000239.1:0-4704 GCA_037384945.1 Deltaproteobacteria bacterium | reverse complement strand
CAAAAGAAAATTTCCCTCACGAATGAAAATTAGGTGATTAGCTTTCTTTGATCACAGGAAACTGATACAAAGAGCCGGTTTGAATATCGATTGATGACTGAAATTAACACAACTAGACCCTAACTGCAACGGAATTGACTCCGGATACAGAGCCCTTCCTTTACCATATGGCGACCTTTTTGCATGCAATGGTCATTGTGCTATCTTCATATCTTGTGCGAAGATATGACCTTCAGTCATTTTCAGCCAGCGAAAGATCTCAAGATTCTTCGCGGAGTTTATTCTGACCCTGCCGAAGGACTCCTCAGAATCACGCATTCGCAGAGTTTTTCAGCAGACCGCTCATTAGTTCTCATCCGGAAACTTTCTTCTCGGATGTCGTTCTGAGGAGTCCCGCTAAGAGCGGGACGAAGAAGAATTTCATGGCTAAAGAGATCAGCAGAGATTCTTCGCGGAGTTTGTCCCTTCGACAGGACTTGTCGACGAGCTCAAGTCGTGTCGCTCAGGGCAGGCTCTGAGCTTGCCGAAGGGCTCAGAATGACACCGGGTAGCTTCCGGATGGAAACCAATCAATAATCTAGGAAAATTCATATGGAAACTGAGGTGTTGATTATTGGAGCTGGGGTTACAGGTGCTGGTCTGGCCCGCGATCTTGCCCTGCGTGGCGTCCACTGTATAGTTGTGGAAGCTAAGGACATCAACGCCGGAGCCTCCGGTGCCAATAATGGTCTCCTCCACAGCGGCGCCCGCTACGTTTCCACTGACCCGGTTTCAGCCAAAGAATGTAGGGATGAGTCTCGCCTGCTCAAAACTCTGGCGCCGGCTTGCATAGAAGACACCGGCGGCCTGTTTGTGGCGGTGGCTGGTGACGACGAGGCCTACCTAGCTGAATTTCCACGACTCTGTGCACGGCACGGAATTCCAGTGCGTGAACTTCAGCGCCAAGAAGCCCTGGAGTTGGAGCCGGCCCTGGCTAATACTCTTATTGCTGCTTACCGGGTGGAAGATGCTGCCATTAATCCCTTCAGGCTTTCCCTAGAAAACATAACCCAGGCGGAAGCACATGGCGCTCTCCTTATGACCCACACCGAGGTGGTAAGGTTTGAGCGAAAGGGCAGCCGTATTCAAGCGGTGCACTTGCGCCAAAAGAGCGGGAGAGAAACCATTATCGAGGCCCAGCAGGTGGTCAATGCCACCGGTCCCTGGGCCGGAAAAGTGGCCGCTTTGGCTGGACTCTCACTTCCCCTAATTTACTCTAAAGGTACTCTTCTGGTAACCCAGACCCGCGTGACCGGATCTGTGATCAACCGGCTCAGACCCCCCAGCGACGGCGATATTGTTTCACCTGGTGGCACGGTCTCACTGGTGGGCACAACCTCAGTGGGATTGGCTGCACCCAGCCCCTGTCGCCCGACTCTGGCAGAGGTGGACCGTCTGGTGACTGAAGCAGCTGCCATGGTTCCAAGGCTGGCGAACATGCGTTACGTTCGGGCCTTTGCCGGGGTGCGGCCTCTGTTACCTGCGAAAGAAGTGACTGAGAGCCGGGCCCTGAGTCGGGGGTTCGTGGTATTGGATCATGAAGCGGAAGGACTCCGCAACTTTATCACCGTTACCGGCGGCAAGATAACCACTTTTCGGTTAATGGCTGAGAAAGCGGCAGATCTAATTTGCCGCCGTCTAGGGGTGCAAGCGGTTTGCCGTACCAGAACCTTGCCCCTCCAGTCAACCGAGATCAACCAATGGACTGAACCGGGTTTGGCTCCACGTATCTGGTTGAAACAACCCAATCCCAAAGAACCTCTTCTTTGTGAATGTGAAATGGTGCCTATGAGTGCGGTGGACCAGATCATAGACAGTTTAATTGCCAAGGGAGAAACTCTTGACCTCAGTGCTATCGGTCTCAGAAGCAGAGTCGGCAGGGGGTCATGTCAGGGAGCTTTCTGCGGTTTTCGGATGATCGCTCACCTTTACCAACGGGGCGAACTCGAGTCTGATCAAGGGCTAAGCTTACTCAGACAATTTCTGGAGCGACGTTGGCATGGGTTGCGGCCGATTTTGTGGGGCCCGCAGTTAGCGCAAGAGGAGCTTCAAGAAGCACTGCACTGCGGCTTATTTGGCTTGGAGATGAAACCCTAATGTTGCATGCCCACATCGGTAAAAACCGCTGGGCTCGCGCGATAGCACGCCATCTGCGGTTGTGCTCGCCTCGGACAGAACATCACCTACGATCAAGTACGCCTCGACCTGTCCGAGTCTGTGCGCAGCCACATCTGACACACTTTTGCGCGTTTTCCTCAACATAGGCATGCAACATTAGGGTAACCCTGGATGTGCGATGTGAGATCTGGAATGTGGGATACTGAAAAGAACAAGGTGGATCTCGTGGTCATCGGGGCAGGGTTGGCTGGGATGGCAGCGGCTTTGTTTGCGGTGGACAGGGGCCTCAAAACCGTTCTAGTAGGTTCAACTGTAGGGGAGATACTTTTTGCCAGCGGAGCTCTCGATCTGCTAGGCATATATCCGGTGGAGCAGAATAACCATTGGGAGAATCCCTGGACCGGTATCAGCTCACTCATTCAAGATTGGCCTGAACATCCCTATGCCCGACTGGGGCTTGAGAATATCCGCGACGGTTGGAACAGGTTTCTTGAGATTTTGCACAGGGCTGAGCTCCCCTACCGAGGCTTGCCGGAGAGAAATGTCTGGCTGCCTACCTGCGCCGGCACCGCCAAGATCACCCAGCAGGTGCCAGAAACAATGTGGCCCGGCGTTATCGGCCTGAAGGAAAAGCCGGCTACTCTGATTGTAGATTTTGAGGGAATGAAGGACTTCAGTGCTGTGCAAGTGGTAAATACACTTAGGTCACGCTGGCCTGCACTTCGCGCGCAAAGGCTAAAGTTTCCCTATCCTCTCGAGGGTGTTGATCGGCAGAATGTTTTTATGGCCGAGGCTCTGAGATCTCCTGCAGTCCGCGCTAGAATGGCTGAAACCATCAACTCTTCTCTTGAAGGCGAAGAACTGGTGGGGCTGCCGGCCATTCTCGCTCTGCGGCAATCGCAGACGGTGGTTGCCGAACTTGAAGATCAAATAGGTGTGCCGGTTTTCGAAATACCAACTATGCCCCCTTCAGTGCCGGGACTCCGACTTAGGGATGCAATTGAGCAGGAGTTACTGCGATGTCGTGCCATATTCATGCAAGGCAGACGAGCAGTGGCCATCAATAAGAAGGGCCGCAAGTGTGTGAGCGTGGTAGTCCAATCAGAGCAATCGCGGGAAACTGTGGAAACTCGGGGCATACTGCTTGCCACCGGCCGCTTCCTAGGTGGCGGTCTTGTTGCAGATAACAACACCATTCGCGAGGCCTTACTGGATCTACCGGTACACCAACCTGGCAAGCGCCAAGATTGGCATATTCACAGTTTTCTTGATCCACGGGGTCATCCAATCAATAGAGCGGGTTTGGAGGTGGACGACCTTCTCCGTCCTTTAGAAGCGGATGGAGGCTGCGGTTGCGATAACCTCTTTGTTGCCGGCTCTCTCTTGGCGCATCAAGATTGGAAGAGGATGAAGTGTGGTTCCGGACTTGCCATAGCTACTGCTTACGGAGCAGTGCGCTCCTTCATCAACCTTTGCTGATCTCAATTTACTTTGAAACCGGAGGGATTAGGTCCTCTCTGCCATTGGTTGCATTAGTGCGCTGAAATATTATATTGTACTAAGTGCGTGTAAAAGATTGTGTTTGCAAGGAGGAGATGACATATGGATCGCAGATTGAGTATTCCTGGTGGGTTGACCGGAGCGCTTCTAGGTCTTGCAGCTGAATTAGCCCTGGAAGAAATTACCGGAATGGATATAGTCAATGGCCTCCTAGCCGTGATCGGTGCAGGATTTGGTCTGATCAGGATCGACCGCCGCATTTATGAAGGCACGGTCAACCTGCTCAAGCGGGTGCCGGTGGAGCCCAATTCAGACTATCGTGATGTTCTTGAACAGATTGATGAAATGTCCCTTGAGCTTCCTGAGTTGCGCGAGAGTTTCGTAAAGCTGGTGCAGGCAGGTATCGAGGCGCAGAAGGCTTAATGCCAATGGTCGGTCTGAATGCCCTAGCCAAATTATTTCGCAAGACCATCGGGCCGCGGATTGAAGCGTTAGGGCTTTTTCCCCATCGCTATTATTTGCACCGAGCCCTAGATGCGCTGGACGAGGATAGCATTGACGAAGCGGTGCGGATGGTAACCCTGGCGGGTAATGACAAGAAGGACGGTAGGTGGCGCCTTGTCTGCCAACAGGTCATCTTTAGATGCAGAGTCTTGGCCCTTCAACACCAAAAGCAGTGCGACCGATTCAAAACTGAAATGGAGCTCTTCGGCAAGACTTCAAACCTAAGTGATACTTACCTGCGTTTGCAAAAAGCTGAGGAACGAGCGCGAAGCATTCTGAGAAGCTACGAGTTATCGCTCTTCACCCAACTCAACGGCAGCAAGTCCGCGCCAGTCAGGGCCGAATAAGCAGAGACCAGCTATTTTAGCAAACTCTCATTCAGATCATTTTTCTCTTGATTTTCATCAGGTCCCATAGTAGGAAGTACCGAACAACTTGGGTACCCCTTGGGGTTTAACAGGGAATCCCGTGTAAGTCGGGAGCGGTCCCGCCGCTGTAATCGAGGACGAAAGCCGCAAATAAGCCACTGTCTAACAGAAATTA
>JARRNM010000238.1:0-5802 GCA_037384945.1 Deltaproteobacteria bacterium | reverse complement strand
GACTGGAAATGTATCAGTTTTGACCCGGGACAGCCGACTTCAGTCTCATCTGTTGGTTGCTCGCCCCGTAGGCTTTTGACGTGTTCCTCTGTGGCCTTTTCGTCGAAGGTCTCAGACTCCTTCACCACAATTTCTAGGGCTCCTTGAGGGCACTCACCTATGCAGGCACCCAGGCCGTCGCAGTAAATCTCTTTTATAATTTTGGCCTTGCCCTCACGGATTTCCAGAGCCCCTTCAGCACAGGAGATCACACATAACCCGCAACCGTCGCATTTATCCTCATCTATCTCTACGATGTTTCTCACTGCCATATTACACCTCCGCTCTTGTCTTGACTCTTTTCCCCAATGATAATACACCTCGGGCAGAGGTGCTTTGATTTAAGTCAAATAGCGGAGCCTTAGTAAATCCGATCCCACCCTTAAATGAAAAGAAGCTAACATGGAACTTTGGCTCTGGCAATGATAAAAGTAACAGGAGTTTCCCCAAAAATATTTTAGAGATCTAGGCCACGGGGAAGCTACTCCACAACGCGCATGATTCGCGCCATCAATTGGCAGGCTTCCTGCTTAGTGAGCGCCATATCTTCATGCAGGCCCTCGCAAGGCTGAGAGAGTGAAGATCGGTTGCTCAGATGCTCGTTGTTTCGCAGCTTCCCCTTTCGGCCTCTGCTGATGTCTCTTCTGAGTGACTGCGGAAGGTCTGTGTCACTTCCCCGGCTGTGGCTGGGGGAGCCCCTGGCCCCGTTCCGCAGGAACGGGGAACAGGGAGGGGGCGCCTTCCCCCGAGCACAGCCGGGCTAGAAGTGACCAGACCGTGAGCTCTGGAACGACAGAAGAGACATCAGCTAGGCCACTTTCACTTGCAAACCAATGCGAACTGGCTCTTAAACACAATTTAGAAGAATGAACCACTGATTTTTGGAGAAATTCCTGTAAAAGTAAAGGTATTTGGACTGAAATTGAAGGGGTTCGCACTCTTTGTTCGGGTGCCATGGGGAAGAGGGTCTCTCTGTTGAATTTCCCAGAGAGCACCCTATGCCAAGAGCTTACTGAACCATCTTCGGGTAAGACTGACCAGTGAAATGGGGAATTTGTCCACAGAGAGAGAAACATTCGATAGTGATGCGCTAATGCCAGCACTAAAACTCTTTAAAAATTTACAGTTGGTCATTATAATGGCCTAAGAGCGGAAGGGCTTTACCAAATGAATTGCCCATTGCGCCAGTTTGAATGATCGAGGGGAGCTAAGCATGAGAGAAGAGACCATGGTTACCATCACCGAGGTTTACCTCAAAAGCGACCGCAGTTCTGGCAACATGGTAGTACTCAAAGAGACTGAAGAAGACCAACATCATTTCGTCATGTTTGTGGGTGATTCGGAATTTGCGGCCATTGCTAAGGAAAAGGGATTAGTGGAGCCAAAAAGGCCGCTGACTCATGACCTTTATCTACGAATAAGTGATAACCTACCGGTGGAGTTTCTACGAATAGAGATATACGACATGAAAGAGAACACCTATTACGCTAACGTGTTCTTTCGCGCCAACGGGCAAGAGCATACGGTAGACTGCCGGCCCAGCGATGCTGTGGCACTGGCCCTGAACCGGAAGATACCTATCTGGGTCAATAAGAAGCTGTTTCGCCGCGAACTTACAAGGGAAGAAATCAAAGAGTACGAGGAGATTTGTAAGACGGTGAAATTCTAGTTTGGCGGGTTTTACCAAACTCTTAGAATTCTTATAACTATCCTCTTGTTGAACAACAGGCAAACAAGTCAACTCCTGATTATCCTGCAGACGACTCTTGCTCTTGCGCACGAAAGACTCGAATCCTAATAAGGGAGTTTTCGAACATTTCCTCCACCTGAAAGCGAAAACTTTCCCATTTTACCTCTTCACCTGTTTCAGGCAAGCGGCCGAAGAGGGTCAAGACGAGGCCGGCAAGAGTCTGGTATCCATCCTCCGGTAAATTCCATTTTAACCATTTGTTTAAGTCACGTATTGAAATGCCAGCGTCAATCAGAAAGGATCCATCGTGCTGTGGCTGGATTTTTCTAAGAAACCTATCATGTTCATCCTGGATCTCACCCACTATCTCTTCAAGGATGTCCTCCAGCGTTACCATCCCCACAACCTCACCGTATTCGTCAACCACAAATGCCAAGTGAGTTCTAGTTTTCTGGAAATCCACCAACTGCTGACGCACCGACTTCACTTCTGGCACATAGCTGGCCTTGCGCATGACTTTGCGGAGAGAAAACTCACCAACCGAACCGGACCACTTGAGTAAATCCCTCATGTGGATAAACCCGGCAACCTCACCTTTGTTCTGTTTATATATGGGATACCGAGAAAACTCGCTACTTTTCATCTTAGTCAGAACCTCATCATAGGGCGTGTTCATTTCAAAGGAAACCATGTCTCTGGTAGGTATCATCACCGACTCCACCGAAATACTGTCCAGGGCCAAAACCGCCTGAAGCATTTCTTCTTCTCTTTTCCTCAAAATGCCTTCCTCAGCGCCCACCTTTATCATTGCTGCGATTTCCTCGATGCTGGCGAGAGCTCCAGGTCCGGGCTTTTCGAGGCGGGCCAGAGAAATGAGTATGTTGCTCATTGCCGAAAGCACCCGGACCACCGGATATAGCACCTTGATCAGTCCATAAATGGGCTGGACAATGAGAATGGCCGTCTGCTCCGGATAGTAGGCTGCAATGGTTTTGGGGGTGATTTCCGCAAACACCAAAATAATCAGGGTCATAATCAGGGTGGCCCAGATCACTCCCCCCTCCCCCATCAGACTTATGGCCATCCAAGTGGCCAGAGCCGAAGCTGCCACATTAACCAGGTTGTTTCCTAGAAGGATCGTACCAATGAATTTCTCAGGTTCCCTCAGCGTTTTCTCCACCAACCGAGCTCGTCTTCTTTGTCGGCTAAGGTGACGGATGCGCCAGCGATCAACGGCCATCAGCGCGGTCTCTGACCCGGAAAAAAAGGCTGAGGAGACAATAAGAAAGATGAGTCCCAGCAGAACAAAAGGCCAGGCTGCCAAATTCATAACCTCTCCTTCACTTTATGAATTGACCACAGCGACGGTATAAGATCCTAGTCTCCACGGTAAGGGAGTTCGCTTGCCTCTAGAGGTACAGTTTGTTATATAGAAATCGAGGGTTGGAGTGCCGTCCACGGTTTTCCTTCACCTCAGAAGCCTCTGCTGTGTAGAGAAAGAAATTGGCCTTCTTCCGACCAGCAGGGGCTTTCTTATACGAGGAGGGAGATTAGGTATGACGAAAGATGAGGAAAAAATACTGAAGGTTGCCAAGGAAGTGGTAGTAAAATTCATTGAAATCGGTCGGGTCTCTCCCACGCAGTTTGACGGTGTCTTTCAAAGTGTCTTTCGCACCATCAAATCGAGCGTTAGCCTCAGCGAGTCAGATTAATGGTACTTTGCGCTCGCCCTTGGAAACAACTGCCGGTGGTCTGCCAACTAATTGTGCTTCTAGTATAAGGGGCGGAGACTTTTCATGCAACAAGTTGTAATTCCAGCCAGCGCCTGCTCTTCGAGTAAAGTCGTTTTTTAAGGGCAAGGAGATAAAAAAGCGGCCGTGGCTTCAGGAGTTACGTCCCCTCGATCAATTCCCAGTTGATTGGCAATAATCTCCACGACTTTCTCTTTCATTGCACCGACGTCCATTGGTTATCCTCCAAGAATTAAGTAAAAGTCACTATGTTGTTCACCCAAAAGTTACCTACAAAAGCTATTATAAACCTCAACCGATCCTGTTCGCCTTCGAATAGTTTCAGCTCAATGATTCAAAACTGTCTGCATTCTGCCTGGGCATCCCCCCTTTCCTGTCTCTCTATCCACCAACTATGGTCCGAATCCCTTTCTGTCACCTTGGCTAGCTGAAGGTGTTCTTCTTTGAGAATGCGGATGGCTTATAGTTTACGAACCCGTAAAAGATGGTCTCGGTCACGGTGGGTATCTCCTCCACCAAGGAGTAATCGGTTTTGCTGGCTAACCACTTCTGCATTACACCATCGATAAAACCCATCACCCCGTAGAAAACTGTACGAAAATCCATTTGTTTTAGCTCGCCTTTTCTGGCCGCCAGGAAAATCTTTCGTTTTAGCAGTGGCACTTTCTTGAGAATGTTGCCAATATATAGGGCTTTGACTTCGGCACCAAAATCGCTCTGTTCCTGAATAAGAACCTTATAAAGATCACGGTTGCGATCAAAAAAGGAGAAATAAGTCTTTAGATAAGTCTCAATAATTTCAAGTACATCAGCATGAGAATCGATGCTGCCCTTCACCTTCTCTTCCAACTCGGCTACCTTCAACCGGATAAGCTCGGAAAACAGCCCCTTCTTGCTGTGAAAATGGCGGTATACCGTGCCCTTACCCAGGGCAGCATTCTCTGCAATCTCGTCTACTGTTGTACCGTGGAAGCCCTTGGCAGAAAAAACCTCCAGAGCTGCCGCCAAAATTTTCTCCCGGGTGTCTGAGGTCTGCGGCCTGGCCGGATCTTTTTGGCCAGAGCTTTTAGCGAAATGCCGGGTAAGTAATAGTTCGCTAAAATCTGTCTGGTCTACCCCCCAGTTCTCAGCTACCCTGATAGTCTCCCGTACCCAAGTGCTGATGGAATCTTCAACATCCATGTGAGTGGAAATTATTTCAGAGACCCGCCTCACCCAGAGTGTTTCGCCAAAAGAGCTGCCAGGCAGAAGGATCCGCAGGCCCGCCCTGGGAGAGCAAATCAAGGAGTTCAGCCCGATTGGGTTTATCAAGATGAGACATTTCCCCTACATAACCTGACATGAGTGCAGCCCTGAAAATACTGTGACGGACCAGTCCGTCATTATCCCCAATTAATCCAATGTGTCAAGTCCTTTTTACAGGTTCCCGAACCCAACGGTTGTGCTTGAACTGCCGAGGTTCAACCACGAAGTGCAGAAAAGTCACAAAGTTCTTTTCTGCACATATATACTTCCTTTGTGACCTTGGTGATCTTTGGGGAGTAACCCTCGGTCTTATGACCGCTTATGGTTGGATGGATGTTCTGGCTTTATAGATGGGGGGGATCCACCGTTCAAGCGTTGGTAAGCCCTATTAATTACCTCTTTGGTTTCCTTGGTAAGTTTGTACTCATCCAGAGCGAATAAAGGTACCTGAGCACAAGAAATAGCATCGCTACTAGCCAGCAGTTCGCCCCCTACTTTACGGCAGAGGAAGTCCAAGAGTACATAATGGAACTGGATTTGACCCTCCTTGTCCAAAAAGATCCTATCCAATAGGGCAACCAACTCCAACACCTCAACCTCGAGTCCCACTTCTTCGCTAACCTCTCGAATAACAGCACTCTCCAGAGTCTCTCCTAGTTCCACCGCCCCTCCGGGCAAGGACCATTCGCCATATGCCGGCGCTCTACCTCGGCGGACCAGAGTAACCCGGTCATTCTCTATGAGAACAGCGGCCACCCCAATAATTGGACGTTCTGGGTAATCTCGCGGCATAACTTAGTACCTTTCATGGCGAGCGTTCAAAATAGGGATTCTAAACCTCAGTGGACGCCCAGCAGTGTAGTCGCCAGTCACCAGATGTGTGATGTGAGATGTGGGATGCGGAATTGAAAAACTTAGTCCAGGCCATCTCACATCTCATATCCCATAGCGCACATCCGTTTCTTGAATCGCTTGCGTGCTCGCCCTTAAAACTAGGCAGTTGCCGTTGACGCGGCCTTATGGTTTACATCGGCGGCCGGGGCTAAACCCTTGATATAAAGCTTCATAACGACTTTC
>JARRNM010000237.1:0-7858 GCA_037384945.1 Deltaproteobacteria bacterium | reverse complement strand
ACGAGGTTTCACCCCGGTGGCCCTTTACCCCCACACAGACTATGTTCAGGCCGATGCACCTGCACCTCACTCGACGCCCTTTCAGATTTACCTTCCGGTTTCTTTCGCGTGGAATACATTATCTACCCCATTGACCGTGTCAACAGGGTTGTCACTATTGTCGTTGACAACAAAGGAGTTGCTCTGCTGCAGCTTGCGCGAGGATGTTCACTCCATGCAGCTGAGGCGAGCAGCCCACAGATTAGAGGGAAAATACTATGGCTGAGACGGTCAGCAAGGAGATCATTCTTAGGCGTCGTCCGGTAGGGTTGCCAACCGAGAGCGACTTCGAACTTGCCCAATCAATGGTTCCTGAGGTGAGAGCTGGACAGGTGCTTGTACGGAACATCTATATGTCAGTGGATCCGTACATGCGTGGACGGATGAATGCCGGCAGGAGCTACGTCCCGCCCTTTGAACTCGGCAAGCCCCTGGAGGGACGGTGCGTCGGTCAGGTGGTGCAGTCCAAGCGGGACGAATTTCACCGCGGCGACTACGTTTTCAGCATGAGGGGTTGGCGAGAGTACTATCTATCCGATGGCTCGGACCTCACCAGAGTGGATGGTAAAGCCGCACCCATTCAGGCTTATCTGGGCATCCTCGGCATGACCGGGTTGACTGGCTATGTGGGTCTCCTGGACATGGGCCAACCGAAAACAGGCGAAACCGTTTTAGTATCGGCTGCATCCGGCGCGGTAGGAGCCACCGTGTGCCAGATCGCCAAAATCAAGGGCTGCCATGTGGTTGGGAGTGCCGGCTCGGACCACAAGGTCAAATGGCTCATGGAGGAGGCCGGAGTGGATGTGGCTTTCAATTACAAGAAGGCGGGGGATCTCCTGGCCGAGCTGACCAAACACTGTCCACAGGGTATTGACGTCCTCTTCGAGAATGTGGGCGGTGAGCACTTGGAAGCAGCCATCGAGCGCCTGAACACCCACGGACGCATCGTCCTGTGCGGCATGATATCGCAGTATAACGCCACCGAGAGACCGCCAGGCCCGAAGAACCTTTTTCTGGCGATTTCCAAACGGTTGAGCCTCAAGGGGTTCATTGTCTCCGATCACCTAGACCGACAACCACAGTTCCTTGCCGACATGCAAACATGGATAGGGGAAGACAAGATAAGGTGGAAGGAGACCATCGTCGAAGGGATCGAGAAGGCGCCCGGGGCGTTCATTGGTCTTTTTGAGGGGGCCAATTTCGGCAAGATGCTGGTCAAAGTCGGCCCTGATCCGGCAATGTAATGCGAATCTTTGCTCTCCCTCCCCTGGCGATGTCCAAGTGGTCCGACCCCTAATCCTCTGAACCCTTGAGCGGGAGTGCGAGGTTTTTGGGCCAAATTTTTAGGCTACCGTCTGGGCCAGGCTGCTAATCTATCTTTGCAAGTGCCTTGGCTGCAGCATTCCTTACATCCGCGTCCTGGTCCTCTAGGACGGCCTTCAAAGGTTCCACGGCGCGACTATCCCCCATCTCCCCTAGGGCCTCGGCGCTCCAACTCCGAACATGACCGTTGTTATCGTGCAGGGCGGCAATCAGAGGTTCCACGGCACGACCATCCTTAATCTCCCCCAGGGCCTTTGCTGCCCAACTCCGGACGTCGGGGTTCTTGTCCTCAAGGGCGGCAATTAATGGTTCCACGGCGCGATCATCCTTAATCTGACCCAAAGCCTCGGCTGCCCACGCCCGTACGTTTGCGATTGTATCCTCCAGGGCGGCAATTAACGGTTCCACGGCGCGATCATCTTTGATCCTACCCAGGGCCTCGGCTGCCCCCGCCCGGGCCCGCGATTTTTCACTCTTCAAGGCTGTAATCAATGGTTTAACCGCAGGAGGACCGACCTTTGCCAATGCCTTTATTGCCCTTCTGCGGGTATTTACATTCTTGTCTTCCAGGGCCTGAATCAATCCACTTATCTCATCTGATTGTGAGTATGCAACGGCGGTGGCGCAGCAAAGGGTTAAAATGATACCTAGTGTCATCTTGAAAAGAACGTCTGAGGTGTTCAGCTTATTATTGCTCACAGATCTATGCCGATCTTTCAGTTGCGTGGTCCAGCGGCCGTGTGAAGTAGCGGTTGGATAGGGAGAACAGCGGGCAGCCTGGACAGTGGAGATTATTTCGGCTTTTTCCGTTCTATTGTAGACTCTGTATCTACTTGCAGCTTCAATGGCTTCTCCCGGTCATAGCCCTTGGAAACGTGGCAGCTAATCGTACAGGTCCCACCAGTGGGGGTCTTGACGAATACTATACGAATACGAAAATTAGCTGGGCCAAAAGGCGTCGAGCTGCGGATTAGTCGCTCCTGGTTAGAGGCATGAACGTCGTGACAGGCAGTGCAGGTCCGTCCCTTTTGCCTGGTGACATGGAGATAGTGGAGGTTCCGCTTGCCGTTGCGAAAATTGGTCAAGGTGGTAAATTGCTCGTAAAATGCCTGGGATTTTTCGTGGCATTGGAAACAAAGGCTATAATGCTTGGGGTCATAGGGGTCGTAGAATGTATCGGGAAACTCGTGTGTCCATTGTTTTGTTAGATTAGATCCGTGAAATGCGTGACAGGGAGAGCACAGCCCTTTATTGATCACGCCGTGCTTAAAGGCTGCCTTTTCTATCTTTTTAGGGATTTCTTCATGACAACTGGCACAAAGCTGAATCTCTTCAGGCCCTTTGCGCACGAGATATTTATAATTGGATGCATGGGGATTGTGACAGGCCAAACAATCTTCTGAAGCCACCGGGCCGTGAAGGTACGTGTATTCCATCTTGTCCTCTTCGTCGTGGCAGGTAAAGCACAGCCTGGCTGAGGAAGGTCCGCTCTCGAGCTGGAATTTATAAGAAGATTGGTGGGGGTTGTGACAACTGATACAATCACTTTTCACAGGAGGATGAATGACCTTTTGTTCATAGAGAGCCTTTTTGTCTGCATGACAACTTAGGCAGAGATCCAAATCGGATTTTTTCAAGGCAAACTTGGCCTTGGAAGCGGTCAAATCATGGCAGTACTTACAAGATCCCTGAGCAATCGGTGTGTGGACATACGGAGCCGTGCCCATATTGGCATGACAATTCGTTGAAACGCAGGGCTCCCCTTCTTGAATGGCCGGATGGGAGAAGGGGGATTCTTTGACACTGCTCTTTTGAGCAAGGCTTAACGGGGAGACTGCCGGTGCTGTTGAGGTCTTTGCCTGTGACAGAGAACCTCTGACCCGCCCATGAGATTCCTGGGCACAACTCAAGACAGGAGAAAAAACCAGGAGAAGAAATCCTACAACTACAAACATTCTTGAATTCTCAAAAAAATCTAAAATTATCCAACCCCTTTTTCCATCCTTAGAATTTTTCATTTTCCACCCCCCTGCCATATTCCTTCATACCTCGGAAGTCCAAGGATCTGCTAAAGATAATATACACAATACTTTGGACTTATAATAAATCTGTGCATAAAGAATATAGTAAAAGCGAAAATCAAAAATCTAAATTGGCTCACAAGAGTCGCAATTTTTGCTTGATAATGAAGTAACTCAGTAAAAATCTAAAAATTCTAAAATCGAAAGAGATTCAGCTAGAGAAAGGACAGGAGGAAGAATATTTCACCTCTGAATTTCAACCTGTTGTATAATCTACTGTAACTCGAAGGAATTGGCTGCTATACGAAGCAGTATAGACCGAAGAGGCAGCCCCTGTCCAGTGCCATGAGACTTTGCCGTAAGCCCTCCGGTCGCAGTAGGCAACTGGGACAATTTCCTGGTTAATACGGATGCATCATGGGAGTTGAAGGACTGGAAAAAAGGAAAAGGGGAGCGCTGAGGTACGCTAGCTCTTGGAGAACGATCGCCATTGGAACTTGGCTGCTATTCCTTTTGTACCAGGCCGCCTGTGTAAAGAGCGTTCTTCAAGAGGCCACTCCCTCACCCGAGCTAACAGCCCCCACAGCCTCTGAGATCCAGCAAGAAGGCTCCGCAGGATCCGGTCGAAACATTGTCACGGTGCATTATCCTGCTGATCTGGCAGTGATGGAGTACAGCCTGCTCAATATTTCTCTTAGCCTACCTCAAGGTTCTGCTGACTTGATAGAAGCAGAGGTAAATAGCCGAATGAAGGCGAGTGTCGTCCCACGACGGAAATTCGCCTGTTTCTCGGTGCCCCTGGAGCTTGGGTTAAATGAGATCAATATAACAGCCAAGAAAGAAGGCAGCATTGTAGATAGGGTTGCTTTGGCTGTTTTTCGCAGGTCCGATCTTGTCAGCAAGTATAAAGAGCCCCCCGCTGGTTTTACCAAGGATTATTTTCACTCACAGGACCGTTCACAGTGTGAAGGCTGCCACCATGAGTTGGAACCCGGGGCGGCTGACCATAAGATCATCAATCTCGAGACCTACGCTGCCGACCCTGGAAAAGACAAGGCTGTTGTCCCCAGCGAATCCACCTGCTATTCCTGTCACCGGGGGATAACCTCCTACTCAGTTGTGCATGGGCCCAATTTTGTTTGGACTTGTAGCAGAAAAGGAGCGGCAAAAAGAGCTATCATGCGCCGTATATCACCAACAAATGCTCCATATGTCACAACCCCCATGCCTCAGAAAACCCCGGCAGGCTTGACAAACCCATCTGGCTTTTGTGTGTAAGCTGTCATCCCGATCATGGTGACGGCAGACATGTGATTGCCTCTTATTTTTGGGGGACCAGGCATCGCAAGCATCCAACCCATGGGGTCGCCGACCCTTCGAACAAGGGGCATGAGCTTACCTGTGTAAGCTGTCATGATCCCCATGCCTCTGATTCTCCCATGTTCATCACCAGATATGACACCAGGAACTTTGATCTTTGTATGAAATGCCATATGAGGAATAAACCCTAATGTTGGAGACCCATTTCGGATTGCGGATTGATGATAACCGCAAGGTGCAAGGCACAAGGCAGTAAAGACTTTTTTTCCTTGTGCCCTGATCCTTGAGCCGTATGGTTTTCTGGATTATGACTACTGGCTACTGGATTCTTTGATTGGGGATTTTAATTTCGAATTTCGAATTTGGAAATTTTAACCCTGGGCTCTTTGCTAGTTGCTTTTCGGGCCAAATGGTTGTTAATCTGAAAAATACCGAGAGATCAAGCAATTTTTTCCCTTGATCCCTTTATTTTTTTGTATTATATGAAAAATTTTAGTTCGCAAGTCAGTTAGGCTTTTGAGGAAAGTTTCCTTTGCCGGGGTGGCGGCCTGAGACTTGGGACAATAATTTTTGAGGAGGTCAGCACTGTGGCAGAAGGAACTGTTAAGTGGTTCAGTGAGCAGAAGGGGTATGGTTTTATTGAGCAAGATGAAGGAGGAGACATATTCGTTCATCACTCCGAGATCAACATGGCCGGTTTTAGAACCCTTGCTGAAGGGGACCGGGTAAGCTTTGAGGTGGGAGAGGGCACTAAAGGACCCGCGGCCAAGAATGTCAGCAAGGTCTAGTTGCCGACAGCAAAATTCTCCAGGGCATCTCGTTTGACCAACAAGAGATGCCCTTTGTGTTTTGGTTCGTCGGCAGGATTTCTTGATTGTTAAACTCCAAGAGCCAACAATCCTGAAGTCAATAATCTGACTTTTTGAGCTGAAGGTATCCCCCCCAAGCTGTTGAACACATTTAGCTCGCAGGGAGACTTTCGAGAGAGAGAAAGCAGTTATAAGGTCGACATGGGCCCGCCGCGGTGGTGTCGGCCGTTACTCAGGTGAAGAGCATTGAAAGGTGGTACAATTTGCATAGTTTTGAAAGGAGACTGAGGCAACTCAAGAAGGACTTTCAGAGGAATGTTGGACCTTATATAAGGAGACATCGCTATTATTTGAGTAAAGGTGAGAGAAGCAGACTTAAGCACGAGAAGGCTATCAAGCGCTTGAACAAGAAAAGATCAAGAAGGGCTTATCTGTAAAGTTCACCCAATAATCATCTAATCGACCCAATCCCAAATCCACATTCTGCGCTCTGTCTTCTGTCCTCTGTCCTCAGACTTCAACGGCAACCTAGTCGGCATAGCGGCCCTACCCTCCGGGGGTGTCCGTGGTCCGTTGCAAGATAGGCATAGAGCATAGGGCATGGAGTGAGCAGGCAGCCGGCAAGTGGCAGTAGACAAAAACAGAAATTCTCTATAAAGAATCGTTGCTGCGAGCTGTCAACTGCAAGCTGGCCCGGGCTCTACTTTCTGACACAATGGACTACGGACCACGGACGACTGACGCTTAGCTGCAGACTGCCAGATAGCGGCTGGTTGCCCGCCATCGCGAGCGCTCAGGCGAGGCGGGCGGGGAAAGCCGCTTCCACAGGAAGATCTGCCCTTTGACCCCATGCCCTATGCCAAATCCCCAATCCGCAATTCGAAATCCGAAAACGTCTGCCCTGTGCCTCTCGACCTTTATCTCCCTTACAACATGCCAAGATTCTTGACAAAATATAAGTGTAGGAGTAGGTTGACCGTAAAAGCGACTCAGCAGTTGTGGATGTAATCTAGATCTCCCGGAAATTGAGTTCTGACCAATGAGCGAATAGCTTGAATCAGAATACCGGTTAGTGGTTTGCCATGGTTTGGACCCTTCGCAAAAAAATTCTTATCGGCTATGGAATCGCCCTCGCGGTAGCCATGGTGGTTTTCACCTGGGCCTTTGTGAACCTGCTCCGCCTCGGCCACGCCAGCGACGCCATCTTAACGGAAAACTACCAGAGTATTCTTGCTGCCGAAAACATGATAGACGCCATCGAGCGTCAGGATAGTGCAACACTGCTGGTCATTCTCGGCTATGAGGATGAGGGGTTGGATCAGTTCCGCAGAAATGAAAGTATCTTCCTGCAATGGTTGGGTCGGGCAAAGGATAATATAACCATCAAGGGTGAAGAAAAGGTTATCGATAAAGTAGATAAAGGATACTCAACTTATCTTGCGAACTTTTCAAAATTGAGACTCATAGAGCATGCCGATCAGCAAAAAGCTACCACCTTCTACCACGAGACGGTTCTGCCATATTTCAAGTCAGTGCGCGACGCCTGTAGCCATCTCCGCAATATCAATGAGGAGACGATGCTGAGGGCAAGTGACCATGCCCGTCTGATTGCCAGAAAGGCTATTTGGTCGATGCTTACCATCGGAACTGCTGCCATAGGGATAGGTCTGGGATTCAGTCTGTTGCTGTCCAATTTGTTGGTGAGGCCACTTAGCCAGATTATGGAGGCGACCAGGGAAATCGCCGCAGGAAACTACAAAGTGCAAGTCTCGCCGAAGTCCACTGACGAATTGGGGCGTCTGGCAGGTGAATTCAATTCCATGGTTGCCAAGTTGAAGGCATATCATGACCTGAACGTTGGCAAGATCGTAGCCGAAAAACGGAAAAGTGAAGCGATTATCCAGAGCATCGATGACGGAATTGTGGTTGTGGACGCAGAGTTCAAGGTGACCGACATCAATCCGTCGGCAGCAAAACTGCTCGATATGGAGAGGGAAAGGGCTTTGGATAAACACTTCCTTGAGGTTGTGAAGAGTGAGAAATTATTTAACTACATCAAAGAATCAGTGGAGACTGGCTCTCCTCCAAAGATAGATGAAGGTCAGAATGTTTTTACCTTGCAAACGGACGCCAAACGAAGTCATTATCTGTTTTCCATTACCCCGGTGAAGACCGAGGCCGGTTCCATGATGGGCGTGGTCATGGTCATGCGGGATGTGACCACCCTCAAGGAACTTGACCGGTTAAAGAGTGAATTCGTCATGACGGCCTCTCATGAACTGCGTACTCCACTGACGAGTATGAGCATGAGCATCGACCTTCTCAGGGAAAATGCTGTGGGCAGAC
>JARRNM010000236.1:0-4773 GCA_037384945.1 Deltaproteobacteria bacterium | reverse complement strand
CGGACCCTTTTGCCTGGGGGTGAGGAGCTGCCGGTTGGGGTGGTTACCGCTTTAGTTGGCGGACCTTTCTTTTGCCTTCTTCTCAAGCGAAGGAAAGGAGGGGTGATCCTTGATTAGGGTGGAAAGTTTGACCGCAAGATATGGTGATACTCCAGTGCTCATTGGTCTGGATATTCATGTTGCTGAGGGTGAATTCATTGGCTTGCTGGGTCCCAATGGAAGCGGCAAGACCACTTTGCTCCATTGTCTTAGTAGAGCCGTACCGTTACATGGTGGTAAGATCGTCGTTTCAGGACGTGATCTCGCCACATATTCAGCCAGTGAATTGGCCCGAGTTGAAGCTTCTGTGCCTCAGCGTCTGGAGATCTCTTTCCCCTTCAAATGCATTGAAGTGGTGCTTATGGGCCGCTACCCCCATCACCAGGACTTCGGGACAAACAACGAGAATGATTTGAGCAAGGCCATGGAGGCTATGCGGCTCACCCACACTGTGGATCTGGCAAGACGGCGAATCAACGAGGTCTCCGGCGGAGAAGCCCAGCGGGTGATTATTGCCAGAGCTTTAGCCCAAGAAGCAACAATCATGTTGCTGGATGAAGCCACAGCCAACCTTGATGTGGCCCACAAAATCCAGATGTTTGACCTTTTTTCGCAATTGAATCAACAAGGATCTACATTTATCTGTGCCATGCACGACCTGAATCTCGCCGCCCTTTACTGCCAGCGGTTGATCTTTTTGAAAGACGGACGAATCAATATTGACGGTCCAACTTTGGAGACATTTACGGCGGACAATCTTTCCAGCATCTACCAAACTGAGGTGCGGATTATAGAACACCCGCACACCGGGGCACCCCAGGCGATGTTTGTACCTGGAGCAGAGCGGAGAGCGCAGGGCACCACGCGCTGCGAGACGTGAGGTCGAGCGAGACGGGCGAGACGGGAAAAGACGACAGAGGACAGAAATCGGAGATCAGAAGTCAGAGATCAGAGGTCAATTTCATTTTAGACAACCTGATGACACCGTAGCCATATGACGCGAAACAAAATGACAGCGAAGGGTAATGACACCTCACAGTGGAGCAGGATGACCCATTTTGGTTGGCCCATGATAGCTCTATTACTGACTTTGACTTTGCTGTCTCTGCCGAAGATGGCTCGTGCCGAGGTGCGAGTGACGGATGACCTAGGGCAGGTAATTGCCCTCAAGGGGCCGGCACAAAGAATTATCTCTCTCTACGGGGCATACAGTGAAATTCTCTTTGCCATTGGTGCAGGTGACAGACTGGTAGCCAGGACCAGGGCGGACAGGATTCCGCCTTCCATTTTGACGAAACCCAGCGTAGGAACGCACCTTAGGCCAAACATGGAACTGGTGTTGGGATTGCGGCCCGACCTGATTATTCAGGCTGAGGGAAGGAAGCATGGGCATGAAGTGATCAGACAGCTAGAACAGAAAGGTCTCACTGTAGCCGTTTTCCAGCCGAGGAATTTCGCAGAACTTTTTTCGGTAATTGACAGGCTGGGAATTCTCACCGGTATGGAGGCAAATGCCCAAGCGTTGGTTAAAGGACAAAGAAGTCGTCTGCAACAAATCGACCAGAAGCTGGCCAAGAGCAAAGAACGGCCCAAGGTGTTTTTCGAGGTGCGCTATCCAAACCTTTTAGGGGCAGGACAGGGATCTATGGTCAACGATGTGATTTTGAAGGCAGGGGGGGTCAACTGCTTACCCAATGAGAAAAAGCTGGTGCGGATCAATATTGAAACCCTTATAGGCTATGATCCAGACGTCTACGTGGTTCAGCAGGGACCAATGAACCGTAACCCCGGCAATCCTGAATCCCGGCCCAATTTTCAGGTACTCAAGGCTGTTGAACAAGGGCGGGTGTTCTTCGTTGACGAGTATGTATTTTCTCGACCGGGACCTAGATCAGTTGAAGCTGTGGAGAAACTCGCCGGTTATCTCCACCCGGAGCTGGGGAAGTAACCGAGAGATGATGTGAGATATGGGATATGGGATAAGATGTTAGAAGATGTCTTTATCGCAAATCTCATATCACACATCTCATATCTACTAGCGTCTGCAGGGGACAAAAAGGGTAATTATTGCTCCAGACTTACAGCTAAATTTGAGGGAAAAAACTATGAAGCCTGGAACTTTATACGGAGTAGGTGTTGGACCCGGTGATCCGGAACTTATCACCCTTAAAGCGGTGAGAGTGCTTAACCGGGTGAATGTGATTTTTGCTGCCTCTTCGAGTAAGAATGAATACTCTCTGGCATTAGAGAATGCCCGATCCCACATGCTCAACGGTGCAGAGGTGGTCAGACTCAGTTTCCCAATGACCCGTGATGAGGAGATTTTGGAAAATGCTTGGGAGGAAAACGCCCACCTGATTCTGGCCTTTGTCCGAGAGGGAAAAGACGTGGCATTTATCACCATAGGTGATCCCTTAACCTACTCAACCTTTGGATACGTCATGAAAACCATCCAGGAGATGGCTCCGGAAGTGCCGGTCTCTATTATCCCTGGTGTTACCTCCTATCAAGCTGCTACTGCAGCTGCTCAAGAGATAGTGGCCTCCCAGGAGCAGACCTTCTGTGTAATCTCAGGTTCGAAGGGAGGTGAGCAACTCAAGGAGGTGATCAACAAGGTTGACTGCGTGATAATGCTAAAGGTGTATAGGCATTTTGACGAGATACTGGACACTCTCGAAGAACTGGGAATGCAGGGGCGAGCCACACTCGTGTCTCGATGCGGCATGGAAGATCAGCTAATCTGCAAAAATCCGGAGGAACTTCGGGGCAAGAAGGTCCCTTACCTTTCATTGATGATAGTGAAGAAGGACAAGGGAAAGTAAGTGATCAGCTGGCAGCAGGCACTCCTTTCAACTAGGCACCAATTCTCAAGGTGTCAGGTGTCAGGGAGGAAAAACAAGAAGGCTGAAACCTGAAACCTGAACACTGAAACCTTATTCCTGACTCCTGAATTCTTCGTGCTTGGTTCCCAGTGAGCGATGAAAAATAGATCGGCTGCAAATGACAAACAGAGTTTTGCAAAAGAAAAGATCCCCCTGGCTACTTTACACTGTTCTGGCCGGTCTTCTGTCACTGGCACTGCTGGTTTCCTTTATTGCCAGCCCGACCATATCCTCGTCCTTTGGCGATCCCTCCTTTCTGTGGAAAAGGTTGGGTAAACCCCTCTTGCGAATGACTCTGCTCATTTCCCTGGGGCTTTTCGCCGGTCAAATTATTGAAGCAACGGGTTGGACCGGTCGTCTCTCAACCCTTGTGCGGCCGCTCATGCGCTGGGGCCACCTCTCGGATTACTCTGGGGCCTCTTTTACCACCGCCTTCGTTTCGGGGACAGCTGCCCAGGCTATGCTGGTTACCTTCCAGGAAGAAGGCAAGCTTGACAGAAAGGAAGTGATTCTGACCAGCCTGCTGAACGGGTTGCCTGCCTATTTTCTCCATTTACCTACTACGTTTTTTATCATCCTTCCCTTGGCCGGGATGGCCGGGCTTCTGTATCTCCTTTTAACCCTGGCTGCTGCCCTCCTTCGCACGGGGGGACTAGTGACTTATTCAAGGCTGACACTCTCTCCCCGTTCCCTGGAAATGATTGCAGAAAAAAGGGAAGGGCCATCTTGGAAGAGTATTTTGCGGGACACCTGGCAAAAGTTCCTCAAAAGATTACAGAGGATCATGATGCTGGTGATTCCGGTCTACCTGGTGGTTATGATAGTCAGCCAGCTGGGTTTTTTCCCCTGGCTGCGTTTGAAGCTTGCAGGGGGGGTTACCTCCTCGGTGATGCCGCTGGAGGCAATGAGCGTGGTCGTCTTCAGCCTGGTGGCAGAGTTCACTTCCGGTTTCGCAGCAGCGGGCGCGCTTCTGCAGGCGGGGACTTTATCAATTAGGGAGACGGTTATCGCCTTGCTCCTGGGAAATGTCATAGCTACGCCCATCAGAGCCCTCAGACATCAGCTCCCCTATTACATGGGGATATTCAGGCCCAAACTCGGCATGCTGATCATTGCTATAGGACAGACTTTACGAGTAATCACCGTCATCATGGTCGGAGCCGCATATGTGTTGTTAACGGCTCTCTAACGGACGCAGAGCGCATGGCGCAAAGCGCAGAGCGAAGAAACAGAGGAGTTAGGAGTTAGAAGGCATAGGGCATAGAGCAAAGGGCATAGGGTTTAGATTTCGAAATTCGAAATTCTTCAGCTGTAGTCGTCAATGGCCTGACCCCTGATCTCTGGCCTCCGACTTCTTTGTATTTTGGTGCCTAGTGCGTAGTGCGGAGTGCCTAGTTTAAGACGCGATTTGCGGTAGAATCGAGCGCTGTAGAGAACTTTCCAGTTTAGGAAAGAAGATTATGGCCAAGGCAAAGAACCTGATGATCCTGGGAACCGGATCGGATGTGGGCAAGTCGACCCTGGTTGCTGGGCTATGCCGCATTCTAAAACAGGATGGCTACAGGGTGGCTCCGTTTAAGGCCCAGAACATGGCACTCAATTCCTTCATCACCTTGGAAGGTGGTGAAATGGGCCGGGCTCAAGTAGTGCAAGCAGAGGCCGCAGGAATTGCCCCTCATACTGATATGAATCCCATTTTGTTAAAACCCACCTCCAACGTAGGTTCTCAGGTCATACTGCAGGGTAAGGTCCTGGGTAATTTCACCGCTGAAGAGTATTACAGGAAAAAATCTGATCTGATAGGGCAGGTCATGGAAAGCTATCGCCGCTTAGAGGGCACATACGAAGTCTT
>JARRNM010000235.1:0-4781 GCA_037384945.1 Deltaproteobacteria bacterium | reverse complement strand
CCTCCGAGCCGCATCGCCATCGACACGGGTGAGCACAGCCGGCTGGTCGAGGCCCTGAAGCAGGCTGCAGGCAATAAGACCAAGGCTGCGCGCATCCTGGGAATCAGCCGCATGGCCCTTTACAACCGGATGGCCAAGTACGGGATCGAGATCGAGAAATCGGTATCCCGCTGAGAAAGCTTTGCGGGACCATCAAACCCAGTGGAGTCCTTTGAAATAATAATGAAAAAGAACGAGGAAACTCCACTGAGACAATCTTATGAACCATAGAATGGTAAACTTACTATCGGTGTAATCCTACAGCCGCCAGCTTGTGATCATCGAACAAGTGAGTATACCGCATGAACATCTGCAGGATGGGATCAGCGGCGTCGCATCCAAGCCTTCGGCCAGGACTGCAGCGAGAGTGATAAGGAGATCATGAGCCCGATTCCGGGCCTCGCCCGGCTGCCAGCTCTGCCAAGCCTCGATCGAGGATGGAATCTTAGCGGGTCCTGAGCAATTTCAAACCTCTACTTGCACGGAAGAGGTAGCCAGCTAAGCCCGGTGTATGAAGGTTAAACCTCGGAAAGTTATTCTTTGCCAACGAGTACCTCCTGCAAGGTCTTGCTTAGGTCATTAAGTCGAAACGGCTTGGGGATGACCCCCTTGAAGCCATAAGTAGCATAATCTGATATGACCGGGTCATGAGCATAACCGCTTGCAACGATGACCTTGGCCTGCTGGTCGATTTCCACAAGCTTTTGGACTGTTTCCTTCCCCCCCATGCCGGCTGGCACAGTGAGATCGGTGATCACTACATCATAAGGTCTACCTGCGGCCAAGGCCTGCTGATAGGCGGTTATCGCTTCGGCACCGTCCCTAACTGTTTCGACATGGTAGCCCAGATGTCTGAGCATCTCGGCCTCTACTTCTCTGACTGATTCCTCATCATCCATAATCAGAATCCGCCCAGTTCCTGCTATTACCTCTCGAAGTTCCGCCGCTTTGGGGGCAACCTTTCGCTTCTTTGAGGCGGGCAACAAAATGGAAAATGTGCTCCCTTTCCCTAGCATGGATTCGACAGTGATCGTTCCTCCATGCCTTTTAACGATCGAGAAGGTAATGGAGAGGCCAAGCCCGCTCCCTTCTTCCTTCGTCGTGAAGTAGGGATCAAAGATATTCTCTTGATCCTTTGCGGGAATCCCGCCCCCCTGATCTTTGATAGCGATCCGCACATACTTTCCAGCCTGTAAGCCCAAGTTGTTTCCCCGGAGCAGGGATTCATTCTCGGCAGTGACGGTAAGAACGCCTCCCTCGGGCATCGCCTTAACTGCATTAAGGGCAAGATTATTGATGGCTTGGTTCAGTTGCCCCTCATCTGCCTCTATCGGCCAGAGATCGTTTGAAAAGATATATTCGCCCCTGACGGTGGACCCCGCTATAGCCAAGTCTACCGCCTCCCGGACGAGGTGCTGGACTGAGATTGTTTTCTTGATCGGGGCTCCACCCTTTGCGAAGGTAAGAAGTTGTTGCGCAAGGCCCCGGGCCCGTATCGAGGCCTGCTCGGCAATGCCCAGCCTGTCAGCTGCCTTGTTTCCTTGTGGCAGATACATCTGGGCAAGATTGATGTTGCCCAGTATCGCAGTGAGAATATTATTGAAATCGTGAGCGATGCCGCCCGCCAGGTGACCGAGGGATTCGAGTTTTTGAGCCTTTCGCAATTCCCGCTCCAGGCGCTTTCGTTCTGAGATATCACGTATCACCGCCACCGCAAATTCTCGCCCATTCACCTTGGTGTGCTTGACACTGACCTCGACGGGAAAGGTAGTTCCGTCTTTTCGGCGGTGGCGATCGTCCCCTAGAAAGGTCCCGGATTTCCGCAGCTCCTGGAAATGGCGGTCGAAGAAACCCGATGGTTTGGTAGAGATGTCTTCAGGGCACATGGACAGCAGCTCCTCCCGGGTGAATTGCAGATTGCGACAGAACTTTTCATTCACTAAGATGATACGCCCCGTGGCGAGATCGACGACCGAGATCCCATCATTGGATCGATCGACAAGGTTTACGAACAACGCCATCTGCTGCTCTATGCTCTTGCGCTCGGTGATATCTCGATTGCTAGCCCGGCGGCCCATATACCGCCCGTCTTTACTATAGACAGGCCGACAGGCGTGGGCGATCCATCGTTCTTCACCCTTACGGTTGAAAATCCTGTATTCCAGTTCGAGATACTTGCTTGTCTCATGAAGATGCTCTTCGACGTGCTTCTCCACCAGTTCACGATCATTCGGATGGGCTATTTCGACTAATTGCCCGGCATCCCGGAAATACTCCTGCTCATATCCGGTAATCTTCTCACAGGCAGGAGAAACGTAAATATAGCTGCCGTCCGGGGCGATCCAGTATTCCCAGTCATAGGTGAAGTCGACGAACATCCGGAAGCGCTCCTCACTCTCGAAGCGAGAAAGAGCAATCCCGAGGATATTGCTGAAGCCGTGAAGAAAATCTACATTCTCCCGCGTGAAAGCGTAGGTTTCCTTGCTGTCGGCCTCAAGAACCCCCCAGGCCTTATCACCTTCCCTGATAATCACATTGACCGCACTCAGCACTCCATTTTTCCGAAGCAGAGACGGGATCTTGAACCGCGTTTCAGCGTTTAAATCGACAGAAAGCACAGGCTTTCCGGAATGAAAGGCGAAGCCAGGGGCGGAATTTTTTCCAGCCTCGATTTTAGCCTTGCCCACAACGTCCTTACTCCAGCCCACCCCGGCCACGATGAGAAATTTATGCTCCTCCGGTAAATACTTTAATATCTTAGCCAGCCCGCTTTTAAGCCCTTCAGCAGCCATTTCGGATGCCAACTGGAGGAGATCCGATATATTAGCCGCTTTCAAAGCCTCCAAGCCGAACTTCGCTAAGATCGATTGCTGTTCGCTTGCGGCAGCTCCATTTTCTCCTGATTTTGCGATAGGATAATTCATTCTGACAACCATAAATGGTGTAATTCCAATAATAAAAATTTTACCATTTCCAAGTAAACAGAGCCATACGAAACCAGGCTCTAAAGTAATCTGGCGATGCTGAAAATGCAGGGGAAGAGAGGTTATTTGGCCCATAGGATAGGTTGGCAATGGGGCTTCTGGCGAGGTAGATCAATCGGGATGCAGGCTTGCTGCCCACGATTGGAAGCAAATAGCGGGAAAGTTACACCGCCCAAGTGATTCGGGCCTCTGGGGTGGGTGTATGCAGTCTATATTGCCGAGCTGGGAAGAAAGTTTAGAGCCAGTGTTCCCCTCTCTGACGCCATTTGCTGTCTGTCATCTTTGGCACACGGTTCATTGATCGGTTGGCGGACCAAGCCATTGAAACGTAGCCTGTGCCCCTCGCTTTCGAGGTAACTGATGGCGATCAGATTTGTTAACTGATCCGTTAAGATGGCCGATTCAACCGGAAGATGGGTCCGGCATACCTGACGCGAAGCTTGGCTCGGGACACAGGATCTGCCTAAAATGATATCAAGGATCTTCTTGCCCCATGCCCATCGACCATACAGCGTAAAAGA
The DNA here is from genome assembly GCA_037384945.1 of Deltaproteobacteria bacterium. Classification (GTDB taxonomy): domain Bacteria; phylum Desulfobacterota; class Syntrophobacteria; order BM002; family BM002; genus BM002. The sequence continues at coordinate 1,237 of JARRNM010000235.1, read as the reverse complement.
TGATCCGCTAGGCATTGTGCCAAAGGAGGGCGAGATTTTGATCAGGGTGCAGGCGCCATATAGTGCAAAAGGGGGACGATCATGAGCGTCGTCGCTGAAAAGGGCGGGGGGACTTTTCAGGGTATAAAACTGTTGCTGTGTGAAAACCCACTACCGCCGATTGAAGATGCGATCGCAGCAGCCCGAGCCGAAGTGTCACACAGCAACTATTACACCGAAGCCTATTCAGCGCCCCTGCGCCAGCTCATCAGTCTTCAGCTTGAGGTTCCCGAAAGGCTCCTCCACATCAACGCTGGCTCTGAACTCATCCTCCGGCAGATCTTCGACCGCTTCGGCCAACAAGCCCACCTGCTGACACCGACCTATTCGCTTTTTCCCGAGATCGCCCGGAAATATACGGAAACAAGGCTGTCGCCAGAGAACGACTTCGCTTATGATCTTGCTGAACTGGCTATTCCAGAGGGCACCACGCTTGCCGTCATTGTTAACCCCAACAACCCTAATGGCGGCATTTTTGATATGGCTCCTCTGCCGGACCTCCTGCACCGCCACCAGGGAACTCGCTTCCTGGTCGATGAAGCTTTCATCGGAATGGCGGGGGAATCGGTGGCACATCTGGTCCCCAAACATCCCAACCTGCTCGTGACCCGCACTCTATCCAAGGCCCACAGCCTAGCAGGCTTTCGTGTCGGCTACGGCGTCTTTCCCGAACCCATCGCCGATGACCTGAACAGCCAGAACGATGCCTATCCGCTCGCCCGCCCCAGTCAGGCAGCGGCCATTGCCACGCTTCAACGCGAAGACCAAATTCGCGACCGGGCGGAACAGCTGCATAGATGGACCGAGGAGCTCTCGGCGCAGTTGCACGCTCTCGGAGTGCGCACGCATTCCACCCGAACCTATTTCTTTCTCGCTGACTTTGCGCCGCATGACGCCGCCGAAATCGCAGACCGGCTCCGCCGGCGCAACATCCTCATCAAACCGCTCGATGATCCGGCGCTCGGCCCGGGCTATATGCGTGTTACCACGGCAATGCCAGAAGACAACCGCCGCTTTGTCGATGCCCTGCGGGAGATCCTGTCCCGTGTCTAAGGTGACTCCTTTCGATATTCACCATCAGCACTACGATGCCTGGTTCGAAAAGCACCGGGGAACTTATGTCTCCGAGCTGCTCGCCTTGCGTCCGTTTACGCCTTGGGAGGGCCGCGGCCTCGAGATCGGGGTAGGCAGCGGTCGC
>JARRNM010000234.1:0-8837 GCA_037384945.1 Deltaproteobacteria bacterium | reverse complement strand
CCCGGATCCCCCTTTTCAACAATGAAGGCGCTTGCACCTCTCGCCCCTTTTTCCCTGTCGGTGATTGCCACCACAGTATAGATTTCTGCCTCGCCGCCGTTGGTAATCCACTGCTTGGTGCCATTTAGAATATAAAAATCTCCTTCCCGTTTGGCCGTCGTCTGAATACCACCGGCGTCACTTCCAGCCCCGGACTCGGTAACGGCAAAGGCGGCAAGCTTTTCACCGCTGGCAATCATCGGTAGGTACTTTTGTTTTTGTTCTTCACTGCCGTGGAGCAGTATGGGATAAGCTCCCAGACCACTGGCCGCATAAGTGGTGGCAACCCCGATGCATGCCCGTCCAAGCTCTTCAACGGCCAGGCAGTTTTCCAACACCCCTCCGCCTAAGCCGCCGTACTCTTCCGGCAGGTAGACCCCAAAGAGGTCCGACTGCGCCAGAATCTTCATAAGATCCCAGGGAAACTCTTCGCTCTCATCCAGTTCGGCCCGCACCGGCCGAACCTTCTCCGCAGCAATTTTCGCTGCAATCTCTTTGATCATCTGCTGTTCTTCGGTCAAGAAATAGTCCACTTGATGCCTCCTCTAGTCCACAGCTCAACTCTCCAGATTTCTTACCAACGGATCATTACTGCTCCCCAGGTGAATCCACCGCCAAAAGCGTCCAGGAGGACCAAATCACCCTGCTTGAGACGGCCCGAGCGATTGGCCTCATCTAGGGCCACCGGGATACTGGCAGATGAGGTATTGCCGTAACGCTGTATGTTTATATAGACGCGGTCGGGCGAGATCTTTAGCTTTTCCGCCACCTTGTTCATAATACGGATATTCGCCTGGTGTGGGATAAACAGATCCACATCCTCTGGATCTATCTGGTTTGTCACTAAGGCCTCTTGAGCTACTTCGGTCAGAGATCTCACAGCGTGCTTGTAAACCTCATTGCCATGCATACGGATGCAGTAATCACGCTTCTCTGCCATTTCGGCGCTCGGAGGATATACACAGCCGCCGCCGGGTATATAAAGCAACTCCCAGAGACAACCATCCGAGTGTAAATGGGTGGAGAGAATGCCCCGTTTGCCATCATTGGCGCCGCTGACCAATACCGCCCCTGCCGCATCTCCAAAAAGCACGCAGGTATTACGATCCTCCCAATCCGTAATGCTTGAAAGGAGTTCGGAGCCGATGGCCAAAATCTTTTTTCCCGGGCTCTCCTTGATAAACTTGTCCGCAATGGTCAAAGCATAGATAAAACCGCTGCAGGCCGCATAAACGTCAAAGGCAAAGGCATTACAGGCGCCAAGATTTTTTTGCACCAGCGCGGCAGTATTGGGCATGATCATATCCGGAGAGGTTGTACCTAGCACGATCATGTCCACCTCTTCCGGTTTAACCCCTGCCATCTCCAATGACCTGCGGGCCGCCTCTGTGGCCAATGTGGACGTGGACTCACCGTTTGCAGCAATATGGCGGGTTTTGATACCAGTTCGAGTGGAGATCCATTCATCTGAGGTATCAACCATGGACTCCAGGTCTTGATTAGTAACAACCTTTTTGGGTACTGCTGCGCCTGTTCCTAAAATGACGGTATGGTTCACGATATCCCCTTTGTAGTTGGCAAGGGTTTCACTCTACGATTTAAATCACCTAGGACCGGACCGTCCGGTCCGCACTTCAAGCAAAAAATAAACGGCGGCAGTTTACCTCCGAATAACCTTGGCCCGTTAGACTTCCTCTGTCTTAATGACCTCTCTTCCCTTATAGGTACCACAGCTCGCACAGGCATGGTGCGGCAATTTCGGCTCGTTGCACTGAGAACATAGGGAGAACGTGGGCTGCTCGAGTTTATAGTGTGTTCGCTTTTTTCTTGATCTACTTTTCGAATGTCGTCTTTTAGGCAGAGCCATCAGAAACGCTCCTTTGCATATATCGGCCACCTCGATTTGGCAAGAGAATATTCAGTTGTCAATCTTTACAGATCGAAGGGCATGAAATACAGAAACTTTCTCAATCTTTTCGCATTTACACTCTTCTCGGTTCAAATCCGCCCCGCAGCCGGAACAAAGTCCCGCACATTCCGGTTGGCATAGCGGCTTTTGTGGCAACGCCAGGAAGATTTGCTCCGCCACGATGAGGTCCACATCGATGGTCACGCCATCAAAGAATTCCGTGTCCAAATCCTCTGGCTGCAGATCTATTTCGTAAGGGGCATCGGCCGGCAGAGATTGCACCAGGGTGAAATCTATGATTTCATCCAGGTCCAAGACGAAATCTTGCAGGCATCGACTGCAAGCAACCTGCAGCGCTCCTTGCAGATGCCCCCTTAGTTTAATGCTATCCGCTTCTCGGGTGAGTTCCAAGTCAACCTCGACCGGCCTTGCCAGGGTGATCTCACGGGCATCTTCTGTCATGGAAGTTAGCCAGGCGTCAGTCTTGCGAAAATGAATCACCCTACCTGTCTCTGGAAGCTCATCCACCCTAACTTTCAAAGATCACCATTCCTTGTAGTGTAATCCTCTAAAGATTGAACTGGTAAGTATAAAAAAAGGTTTTGGTTTGTCAAGCACTTTATGGGTGGTTGCGCCCGGCTAGCAGCTGGCAACTGCCAGCGGGCAGTTCACGATCTGCCCCATCATTGCAAACCGGCCAGTCATGGCACTTTTCATTTCGCCTCATGACGTAACAAATATACCTGCAAATTCTGGACCCTTCTTATAGTTTTTCCCTTAGTTGGTTACCCCTCCCTGTCCATTTTTTGCTCTCAGCTGCCCGCCTCTTCCGCCTGTCCCGCCTGTCCCGCCTGTCCCGAGCTTGCCGCGGGGAGCTTGCCGCGGGGAGCTTGCCGCGGGGAGCTTGCCGCGGGGAGCTAAGTCGCGGGGCTGCCTGCTGCCAGCTGGCTGGCGACTTTGCTCTTGACTTTCGCCACCCCAGGGTCTAATTTTCAATGCTCGTTGGGGGATCGTCTAGCGGTAGGACGCATGACTCTGGATCATGCTACGGGGGTTCGAATCCTCCTCCCCCAGCCAGGATGTTATTCGTTATTAGTTATCCGTTATTCGTTATTGAAAGAGGGTCAAGCTCTATATCTTCATGCCCTTAACATGAATAACGTATAACTGATAACGTATAACTTCATAATGCGGTCCCATCGTCTAGTGGTCTAGGATATCGGCCTCTCACGCCGAAGACACGGGTTCGAGTCCCGTTGGGACTGCCAAAGAATTCAGGAGGTTAGCTCAATGAACTGACCTCCTGTTTCTGTCTCTGGTAAAGCCGGTTTCGGAATCTCAGAAACGATTTTGTCAATCAATCGCCCTCGCTGATTCCTCGCTGGCAAGCTTGATATAGCACTCCGTCGTCTGTATGGAAGCGTGTCCCCAAAGCTTTTGTATGACCGCGAGACTTTCCTTGTGAACATCAGCCAACAGACTGACCAAAAAAATGTCGGAAAGATGTTACTTGCAGACGAAGCCGACTAGTAGAGAACTGCAGTGTATAAAGATTTTATTGACAATTCTCTACTCATTTTTATGTGGATCATATGATAACTCTTCAGCTTAAACCGCTCTTTTATCCCCCAAAAGCCCTTTCAAGGCAGAAATCGGGCCATTTGCCCGACATCGTAGCTGAGTGTGATGAGAGTTATTCTAAATGCCATGGGACACTTTCATCCAAATAATCTTCATGGGGCTTTGCTCCATAGGAGGAGTCCCCATTGACCAGTGGCTATTCATCACCGCCTTCTTCACTAAATGGGGAGTAAATATTATCCCCAAACCGCCGGGACCACCACTTCTCAGGGTCGAATGATTCCACTTTTTCACGGCTAAAGGAAAACCGATAGGATTCACAGTATTCACGGAGCAAGCGGTAGGCGGCATTGACATCCTTCATTTTTCGCGTGCCGCTTTTCTTATCTTTCACTACATCAGGGTGACACTGCTTGCACATATGGCGGTATGCAGCCTTGATTTCCACCATGCTGGCCCGCTCGCCCAAACCCAACAGTCTGCGCGCCTGGTCTATCTCAGCAGCAACAAAGGTAGTGCCCATCCTCTCTCAACATCTTTACACCACAGTGAGGGCATCTCTGTTCTTGGCAAGGAGTGCCCCTGACATGGGGCGCCTTCTTGTTGCACTTTGGACAAATACAGTATCCACCGGGGCCCATTTCGTGTCTACGCTCCGATGTCATTGCTAACACCTCCTGGAATCCGCCAGAGAGTCTTTGCACCTTTAAATCTTTGAGTTCTCCTCCTGCTAGAGAGCCGATAACCCCAGGCACACGTCTTGCACCTCAGAAATCGGCTAACCCTCAGAGGCTTGACCTCTCTGCCTTGACACCTTTAGAGATTTAGTGCCACGCCCCTGCTTTGGTTAAAATGAGATAGCAGGTTTTACTGAGTAGATCAACAGTCGGAGGGTAGGAGCCTGTTCTCTTTGTTTATATCCATGGAGTATTACCTGGCTGATGAGTTTAACCGTCTCTCTGTGAAGCTGGCAGCTACTAGGAGAGACAATCTAAAGAAGTTGGGGAGACATTGGCCTAAAAGGTGAAGACCTTGTCCGCTTCCATGCTCAATTCATACAGGTCATCCATCCAGGCTACAGGACAACTGGCAGAGGCCACAAGACCGTGGGCCTGCAGGCAGACCCCTCAGACGTAGAAATCCCCCTCCTCGGTAAATTGATTAACTTGACTGACCACATCAAAGTCATCTCCTCCCACTGCTTCATAGGTCACTCCCTTGCCCAACATGAAAACGCTGATCTCATCGCCTTTTTGGAGTCCCGCGTTGGCCATACGGAGCGCATTGTACATAGTCTCGGCGTCATCAGTGCTAACTATGAAAAGAACCTTCACACCTTCCTCCTGGGTTTAAATCGCTGGGTTTATCTTGGCAAGTATCAATACGCTATTCTTTCTATAATACTATCACAGCATGAGAATACAATGGGAACCCAGTCTTTGGATGAGACAGGCAAACAAAAAGTATGGGGCTGCCATCAGAGGATAACAATCCACAGACTGGCTTTGTCTCTATTGATGGAGAGGAGGAGGGAGTCCGGACACATTTTGTGCGGCTTGATTACCATGTGGAAATGGTTGCACCTGCTTTTTCTGGCATTTCCCTTGCTACTTTAGCCATAATATACCTCAAAATTTTATAGATTGATCCTAAATAGTAGTTACTCTTAATGTCCTGGCAAAAAAATATACCAATAACCTTTCAGCTATCTCTGCATTGATCACAAAATCCTTCCAAGTGTACCTTTTTCTCCAAGACAACAAACTTTTCTTTGATTGCGGCAGGAATCTCCAGAGCATCGTAGAGCTCATCGCGAAAATCTATAATCTCTCCACAGCTGATGCATCTGAAATGATGGTGCGGCTCCAGGTTAGGGTCAAAACGCTTCGGATCCCCGGAGCTTTCAACTACCTTGGCCAGGCCGATCTTTTGAAAAGTTAAAAGGGTTCGGTTGACTGTGTCTAATGAAATGTTCGCATAGTATTCCCTCACCTTGTTAAAGATCGAAATGGCAGATGGATGATCCGGAGAGGAAACTAGCTCTTTATAAATTGCGACTCTCTGAGGAGTTATACTCAAGCCATGTTCGCGGCATATGCTCTCGAAGGAAAGCAGCCTCTCTTCCCTTTTATCGCTTCCGAAACTCATATGGATTGTGACCTTTTCCTTGGGAGTAAAATAAAGCAGTGCTCAGCAGATAAAGCCCGCCGAATCTTCACGCTCTTCAGACACCGCCTAATAGGATATGAGCTTATATCGTAATAGGTCCTATTTGTCAACCCTTTGTTCGCTTTTGTCTGAACTTTCAAGGATGAACCGCCAATTCAAGTCAAAATGCTGGGGTCGATCACGATGGTGATCGGGTTCAGATATCTTGCCAACGGTTTGAGTGTTCAACAGGTTAAGATATGAATATCAACTACATTGTTTTTTGAAGTTGACTGAGACCGTACTGGGTGAATTTGAGAGATAGATTTAGATGTGGATCGAGAGATATTAAGTCCTACCACTATAGATACATATTCCAGATAACCTCCCTGCTGTCGGAACAGTATCTCCTCCATCGACTACAAGATGTTAATTGTCGAAATGATGTTGTTTGCGGTCCAAGCGGCTGGGTAGAGAATTACAGCGTATAACCCTTTAAATGTAATCGACCTGAAGGGGTGGCAGATACCATGTTTGTCTTAACCCATTGACCACAGGATGCTCTGGATGATCATGCTGACGAAATGTATGGTTGATTCTTAGGAGCGACCGAAAATCGTATACAGGATAATTATCCTTGAACGCTCGCCTAAGGTGCGTCTGGAGCAACGGGGAAGGTGTCACCCTTGAGACGCTTGTTATCTGTTTTTGGCTCCGATTATGTGACCAGCAGACTGTAAGGGCCTGAAGAAAGCGCGGCGTTTCAGATTGTATTGAAACGCCGCGCTCATATGTTGCTAATCGCCTCCGTGAGCCTTCAAAACATCCGTCAACTCGTGGCGGTTTTATCGCCTCCTGATCATCCGATTTGCAGTTCAGAATACGCTTCAGAAGCCCTCGAAGGCGTTTATGCTACGATCAGGCGAGGTCGAAGCGGTCAAGGTTCATTACCTTGTTCCACACCGCTACAAAGTCGTGCAGGAACTTCTCCTGGGAGTCCTCACATCCGTAGACTTCCGCCAAGGCCCGGAGTTGGGAGTTCGAACCGAAGATGAGGTCGACACGGGTGCCGGTCCACTTGAGTTCGCCTGTTGCGCGATCACGACCCTCGAACACGTCTTCATCTTCCGAGGTTGCCTTCCAGGTCGTGCTCATGTCGAGCAGATTCACGAAGAAGTCATTGGTGAGCGTCTCTGGCCGCTTGGTAAAGACGCCGTGGTGGGACTGTCCGAAGTTGGCATTCAAGACGCGCATACCGCCAACGAGAACCGTCATCTCGGGAGCGGTCAGCGTCAGCAATTGCGCCCGATCAAGCAGCAGTTCCTCTGCCGATACGGCGTATTTGGTTTTGAGATAGTTCCGGAACCCGTCTGCAACCGGTTCGAGTACCCCGAATGACTCCACGTCGGTTTGCTCCGGCGACGCATCCGTGCGTCCCGGCGTGAAGGGAACGGTCACATCGTAACCGGCCTTCTTCGCAGCTTGCTCGACACCTGCGCATCCACCCAGGACAATCAAGTCGGCGAGCGAAACCATCTTCCCGCCTGACTGCGCGCTGTTGAACTCCTTTTGGATTCCCTCAAGGGTTTGCAGCACCGTTTTCAGTTGGGCCGGCTGGTTGACTTCCCAATCTTTTTGCGGCGCAAGACGAATGCGCGCCCCGTTCGCACCGCCGCGCTTGTCGGAGCCACGGAACGTGGATGCCGACGCCCAACCGGTCGAGACCAGTTCCGGGATCGACAGGCCCGAGGCCACGATCTTGCCCTTGAGGTCGGCGATGTCCTGCCCGTCGATCAGCTCATGATCGACTGCGGGCACCGGGTCCTGCCAGATCAGTTCCTCCGCCGGGACCTCCGGGCCGAGATAGCGCGAGCGAGGGCCCATGTCGCGGTGGGTCAGCTTGAACCACGCGCGGGCGAATGCGTCTGCTAACTGGTCCGGATTCTCGTAGAAGCGCCGTGAAATCTTTTCGTAGGCAGGGTCGAACCTCAAGGAAAGGTCCGTGGTCAGCATGGCTGGCGCGATACGCTTGGACGGGTCGTGGGCATCCGGCACGGTACCGGCGCCCGCGCCATCCTTCGGCACCCACTGGTGCGCACCGGCCGGGCTCTTCGTCAGTTCCCATTCGAAGCTGAACAAGATCCGGAAGAAGTTGTTGCTCCACTTCGTTGGCGTGTTGGTCCAGGTGACTTCCAGGCCGCTGGTGATCGTGTCGCCGCCTTTGCCGGTGCCGAAGCTGCTCTTCCAGCCCAGACCCTGCTCCTCGATAGGGGCCGCTTCGGGCTCGGGTCCCACATGGGACGCAGGGCCGGCGCCGTGGCATTTGCCGAAGGTGTGGCCGCCGGCGATAAGCGCCACCGTCTCTTCGTCGTTCATGGCCATGCGCGCAAAAATCTCGCGGATATCCTTGGCCGCCGCGATCGGATCCGGGTTGCCGTCAGGGCCTTCCGGGTTCACGTAGATCAGGCCCATCTGCACGGCCGCCAGGGGGTTTTCCAAATCCCGGTCGCCGCTGTATCGGCTCTTGGGCTTGTCGCTCGTAGCCAGCCATTCCTCTTCGGCACCCCAATAGACGTCCTGATCCGGCTCCCAGACGTCCTCGCGCCCGCCGCCAAAGCCGAAGGTCTTGAAACCCATCGTTTCCAGGGCGACGTTGCCGGCGAGGACCATCAGGTCGGCCCAGGAAATCTTGCTACCGTACTTCTGCTTGATCGGCCAGAGCAGGCGACGCGCCTTGTCCAGGCTGACGTTGTCCGGCCAGCTGTTGAGGGGCGCAAAGCGCTGCTGACCCCTGCCGCCGCCGCCGCGGCCGTCGCCGATGCGGTAGGTGCCGGTGCTGTGCCAGGCCATCCGGATGAACAAAGGGCCGTAGTGGCCAAAGTCTGCTGGCCACCAGTCCTGCGAGTCGGTCATCAGCGCCGCGAGATCTTTCTTCACAGCCGCCAGGTCGAGGCTCTTGAACTCTTTAGCGTAGTTGAAGTCCTCACCCATCGGATTGGACTTGGAAGAGTGCTGGTGCAAAATCTCAAGTTTCAACCGGTTCGGCCACCAGTCCAGATTCGACGTGCCACCGCCGGCAGAGGATCCCATTACCGGGCCTTTGCTATGTTCATTCATAATGTTTCCTCCTTTTGTTGATAATCTTTCAGGTTGGTTTGCA
>JARRNM010000233.1:0-6197 GCA_037384945.1 Deltaproteobacteria bacterium | reverse complement strand
CTTGATCACAGGGGTACCCCCCTCTTCCGCCCGCATGACGGCCATTTCAGCCAGGACGACACCCTTTGCCGTATCGCCTTGTTGCAGACAAAAGTCGGCCTGTAGGAGCGCATGGTTTGCCTGATCAAGAGCGGCGACTATCGGAGTCATCGGCAACTCCTGTAGAAGATGCTGGACGAGTTGCATATCGCCAACCGTCAATCCCAAGGTAATACCCTGCCCGTAGAGGCGCAAATCCATCACATGGACACCACTCTCTTCAGCAATCGCACGGCCGGTCGCAATGGTTGCCAGGCACCCATCCCGATCGAGCAGGACCCACTCAATCACAGCCCGCGTAGCGAGCCAGATAAGTTTTTTCAGTGGACTGACTGCAGTTGAATAGAGATCGGTATTCAGCACTTCCACCAGAGAGCGCGCCATGGCAAGGCTACCCGAGACCACGTAGCACAAGGCCAGATTGCTCCCTGCAAGCAAGCGGAAGGTGCTGTCGCGGCTGGTAATGACCAACTGATGCAGGCGCTTGGCCCAATGCGCCAGATCCGGGCGGTGAGCCTGTCGCCAGGCAAGCGATTTGCAGATGCCCTGGACCATAAGGGCTTCAACCTCCTGTGAGGGGTAGGTTGTATATCGTTCACGAAGCAGATCAAAGCGCTCTATCCAATGATCGAGTTCTGCAAAATCATCCCACCCAACAACAATCGCATTTACCACCATGCCCCACGAAAGCATGCAACCTTCTGCATCATTCTCATGCTCGAAGAGTTCAAATGCCCGCGTCAATTCCTGCCGCGCCTCATCAGGCACAGTCGCCATCAGGCAACTACAACGCAAATAGCAGAGCCAGGGTTTATCGGCTCTGAAGGACTCCGGCAAAGCATCGAGCCATGCCAACAGGGTTTGAAATCGGCTCTGCCGGAGCAATGTATCGGCCTGGGCTGAGATTAGTCTGCTTAGTGGTTGCCAAGCAGAAGCGCTAATCAGTAGATCTGCCGCCTGCTCAGGAAGATCCATCTCCAACAGCAGATGAGCGGCCTTTTTCTGTATATTCGCAAGCATTCCGGGCGACAGCGACTGCTCAGCGTGAGATAAGAGGAACTGGCGAAACAATGGATGAAATCGAAAGGTCTCAGGGGTGTAATTGATACGACTTGTAAAATGGTTTTGACGGACCAATTTGCGCAGCATTTCGCCTGCATCTGGCCGCTCAGTAAGCTTTTCAGCCGTCGTCACGTCAATTGCCTGCAAGACACTGCAGGCGAAAAGAAAATCTCGGTACGAAGCCGGCAACCGCTCAAATACCTCTCCAGCGAAGTAATCAAACAGCAAATCAGTAGGTTCGTTTGAGCCCTGATGCTGGTGCACACCTGGTTCAGGATTCTCTAAAAAGAGTAATAGTCCAGCCAACCAACCTTGTGTCAAATCATAGGCTCGATCCAGGTACTTAGACTCAAACTCTTTTTCACATGACCACGAGATAAAGTGCTGAGTTTCTTCCGCCGATAACCTGAAGTCATCCCAGCCCAAGTGAGCAAGTGAGCGGTTTAAACGGCCCTTCGCGAACTGCGGGTATGGGTCCTCTCTACTGAGTATCAATAGCGTCGAATCTGAAGGCAACTCAGCCATAGCAGCAGAGAGGAATGGTGCAAATAGTTCCTCACCGGGCCCCTCCTGAAGGTCATCAAATACGAGAATACATCCTGAATTGAAGTTGGCGAAAAGAGCTCTGCAGAAATTACGACAGAAGACTGTAAGGTTGGGCAGGTACTCAGGGACATACTGGGGCAGAGGAACAGGATCTTCCCCTGATGTTTGAAGCGCCTGAGACAGATATAAAAAAAGGTTTGCAGGATCCTGATCTTCATTATCGACCTGATACCAGAATACAGGGCGGCAATCAGTGATCAGACAGTTTCGTACCAGGGAGGTTTTCCCTGCTCCGCCAGGAGAACTAATCCAGACACTCCTGTAAGTTGCAATGAAACTCTCTAGTTTATGGATCAACTTTTGCCGAATAAAATACTGACCTGGCTCAGGCGGCGTGAGCTTTGCGGTTACTGGAGCCAGCCCAGGCGGTTGCTTTTGTGATCCTGAATCTGTCATGGGACTATTTTGCGGAGATTTATCCAGCCTAAAGAGATTGCAGAGCTTATTAACCAGGCCATAGATATTAATACACTCAGCCGTTATTAAATATCCTAAGGATAGGGGCTACAAGCGTGGCTCAGCTCGGAGTTACGGCTCTTGACAAGGGCTGGTTACTACCGGCACACCCCAAGGGCACTTCCTGCGGGCGTGGCTCGCGCCCCATAGAAAGCGCCATTGGGGTACGCCTTGATCTGAGCCGCCCTTGTAGCCCTGAGTGTACAAATTTCTATGGCCTGGTTAGCAAGTTATCCCTCCTGGATTTTTTCCATCAAAAAATACCGATGACGGTATTTAATGAAACCTTAATCTTGGCAAGAAAGGACTTTCCTACTGACTTTTCCTGGCACCTGCTTCCTACCTGTATCAACAACTGAGAAGATAGGGATGCTAGCGGGTAATCAGTAGCAGCGTCAAGGACGTCAACCTACTTGAAACCCATCCTGGAGCGCTTTCATGTGACTTCACAATAGATTGATTTACTGATCCGGATAGTTGCAACGCATAAATGCTTGCAGTCTATTGTATAAATTACCGCGCAGGCTCCCTTTGTTGCAGCAAAGTTTTCTACGCAACACTAATACAGCAGACTTACACTATTTATCTATCCTCGTTAACTCAACGATACTATTGACCAGCAACTTTAAATCGAGCGGCTTGTACATGGTTTTTGAAATACCACTGGTGGAATCCCGCTCCTCCTGCCCCATATCGATTCTTCCCGTACACAATATAATGGGTAGCCCAGGGTTGATTTGATGTATTTGTTTTGCCATGTCGCTGCCCGTTAACCCCGGCATAGTCTCATCGGTAACAAGCAGATCAACGACGTTCATCTCTTTCGTAATACTGTCCAGTGCATCTACTGAACTATTAAAAGTCAAAACCTCTGCACCGTTAATTTCCAGGTACTCCTTGATAAGCGTCGTGAGTGGAGTTTCATCATCTACCACCATTACAGACAACCCAGTAAGTGACTTCTTCTTTTCCACAGGTTGAGCTGCTGGATGATCCGGCATTTGCACTGTTTCAGCAACAGGCAGGAAGACCCTGAATGTTGAGCCTTGATTCAGCTCTGACTCAACTAGCAGATGCCCTGCTACGGAATGAATGATGCCATGGACAACCGAAAGCCCCATGCCCCCACCACGCTCAACACCTTTGGTGCTGAAAAATGGAGTGAAGATATCATAGAGATTATTTCTATTGATGCCACAACCGTTATCTGAAACGGCTATTTCAATATATTTACCACTAAATTTCTGATTGCAGGATGCACATTGAGAATCAGCAATCACACTTTGATTTATTTCGTAATTGATTTTTCCATACTCGTCAATGGAATCCCTTGCATTGAGCCCAAGATTCAAGAGTATTTGATGCAGTTTCACCGGGTGTATTTTTACGTGGGTATTATCCGATACATGACTCTGCATATTAATGCTTATTGTTGAAGGCAAGGTTGTTTTTAGAAGAGCGATCACTTCGCACATGGCAGAATCCACGCATATAATCTGCTCATCTGAATCTGTCGTCGAATCCCCACCATGAACGAACTGCATCATCTGTGAGATTAATTCTTTTGCACGTATACCTGCTTTATGCATCTGCTCCAGATATTCCGATAGCGAATTATTCTCACTGTTCTTTTGAAGAAGGATTTTTGCCAAATCAACATTACCTATTATTATTGCCAGGATATTGTTGAAGTCGTGCGCGATGCCACTGGTTAATTGACCGATAGCCTCCATCTTTGCCGCCCTCAGCAATTGAACCGTCAGATCCTTCTCTCGCAACTCACTCTTTTTACGCATGCTGATGTCTTGCAGGAAGCCATAGCATGTTTTTTCAGTACCATCACTGCTGACATCTGCTCGACCTTTATCTTGTATCCATAAAGTCTCTCCATCCGAACAACAGACTCGATACTCAACATCCCAGGGCTCGCCTCTCTGAATAGCATTTAATATCGTTTCCTCAACTGAGGAGAGGTCATCGGGATGTAGAATGCTACCAATACTACGTACGGCATTGTCGATAAAATCACTGGCAGGATATCCGGTAAGATCTTGAACTCTGTAGCCCATGTATCGCATTGTTCTCATCTTATCGCAATCACACCGGTAAACGGCTCCAGGCACATTTGCGAGTAACTTTCTAAACCCCTCCTCTCGCTCCAGAATTATTTCACTCTGTAATTCCAACTCAATTTGATGAACCTGGAGCTCATGCTTCAACCTGACACGATCAGCCTCATTGAGATGATCTATTGAAGGTTTTTTTAATAGCAGACTCTCCGCTTTTTTGCGCAGCTCAACATCGTTATTGTTTTGTGTGTCAGACATTAATTACTTTTAACTATTCTTTAACTTCAATTCCAGATCCGATTTGTCGCATGGGTGGTAAATCTTCGCACTCTCATTTTGCAGCCCAAAAAAAGTTACAGCGATTTCCGTGCTATTGAGTAAATTCGCAAGATCATTATGTTCATAAGTTAGATCCTGGACTTTTGACTGTAATTCGGCATTAACCGTTTGAAGCGCCTCATTCATCGACTGCATCTCTTCCTTGAATGTGGTCAACTCTTCATTCGTTGACAGCAACTCCTCATTAGTTGATTGTAGCTCTTCATTCGCAGACTTCAGTTCTTCCTGTGCAATTTGCGACTCTTCATGGGAAATCCTCAATGCCTCACGCACCTCTTCCAATTGATCCCTTAGATCCTCATCGGTTACGTCAGCTCCTATCTTAGGTTTCTTAGTGATTTTTTTCTTTTCGTCCTCAACGTCCCGGAACAGAATCCGTACTCTTCCACGTAGCAGTTTTCGCCTGATCTTTGGCCAGGGCACGCAGAAAATAGTCGGCCGGCAAACTCAATCCATGCTTCTCGGTTGGATCAAGCAAAAACAGAACGTCATTAAGAATCGAAAAATAGTTATTGGGCGGAATAACATAGACATTATTTGGCATCACAAGCATGCGGTCATCTGCTTCCTGCACGGTTGAGGAAGTCATGCACTGCAGCAACTCCGGCAACACGCTTTCATGCTTTGGATCAAGGCGCTGGATAACAATGAAAGCCGTATCACTCACATTCGGCAGGTTCGTAAAAAACCTCCAGTGCGTCCAAACCATCCGGCATCGACGACGAGGACTTTAGATAAGACCTTTTTCCCTGGACCTGTTAAGACTAGTCCATCACTGCAATTCACCTGCGGGTTATAAAAACAGTGACGTTTCCTCATCCCATCTTAGTCACTATATCCCGCAGCTAAATGACGAGATCGCCACGAGGGCTTATTCAGCGAGGGTCGGCAACACTTTGCGCTTTGCAACATTCCAGGAATATTCGATCAATATAGTGCGTCAATCGCCTTTCCAATCGGTTGGAAAAAACATGTCGCCTGCCTGCATTGCACAGTTACGCTTACACCGTATGCCCGCGTTACATACCTGTCTCGATCTTACTTGGCGTTCAGATCCGCAAGCAGCGCAGGGGTCTCTTCCTCCAGATAGGTATAGCCCTTCAGGCCCTCCTGGTAAAAGCGCAGAAATATATTGGCTTCACGGGCATTGAGGCGGCCACTGTGACGGGCATCCTGGAGTTGTCGGCGCATACGATCAACGAGGACGGTTTCGTGGAACTGGACATAGTCGAGCACATCAGCCACCGACTCCCCCTCCACCACCTGCTCCAATTCGTAGTGATCGCCATCCATGCGGATGTGCACAGCATGGGTATCGCCAAAGAGATTGTGCAGATCCCCGAGAATTTCCTGATAAGCGCCGGCCAGAAAGAGGCCAATCAGGTATTGATCGCCGTTTTTGATCGGGTGCAGGGGCAGCACATCAGAGCGCCCCTCCTGCAGAGGGAAATTACGGATGGTGCCGTCTGAGTCGCAGGTAATATCGACCAGAATGCCCTGGCGGGTAGGCTCCTCGTCGAGACGGTGAATCGGCATCACCGGGAAGACCTGTTTGATAGCCCAGGCATCGGGAAGTGATTGGAAGACGGAGAAGTTGCAGAAGTAGCGGTCGGCAATCTGTGTCGA
>JARRNM010000232.1:0-5861 GCA_037384945.1 Deltaproteobacteria bacterium | reverse complement strand
CTAATTTCCTAATTTCCTAATTCCCTAAACCGGTGGAGGTTTACCGACATGCGACTGAAAACCTTAACTTTCCTTCTCTGCCTTGCGATGGCCTTGCTACTGAATGGGCAATTGACCAACGCCCAGGACCTCACCAAAGTCCTGACGCCGGGTGGAGAACTGACACCCGAGGCTCAGCAAGCCCTTCGCCAAAGCCGGCAGTTCAAGACCCTCACGCCAGAAGAAATACAACGAGGTAAGGCTGAGCTCGAAAAGCGGGAATCAGAAAGTCGGATAGAGGAACAGGAAAGGATAGAGAAGGAAAAGCAACAAGAAGAACAAGCAAAGAAAGCAGAGGAAATATCGCAGCAAGAAAAGGAATTACGATATATAGCCAATAAATATAAGGACAGAACATTAAGGGATATTGATTTATTAACAAATAATTTTGTTGCAGATTACTTGGCCAACAAAAACTTAGATAGAAATTTTGAGCAATTTAATTTGCGGCTCCTAGACGCATTCGATCAATACCAGGAGGATGTAATACGAGATATTATAAATCGCTTTCAATTGAAATCGGCTTTTTATCGCGATTCAGTCAAAAGAATAAGAGAAATATTTTCGGAGAATAAGAAAGAACCTATAGCTAAAATCAAAGAAGCTGCAGCCAAGGAGGCAAAGGTTAAAATGGAGGAAACTGCTGCCACGACAGCGGTGAAAGAGACGGAGCCTGTAAGCAGAACTACAGAAAAGGTATTTGGTGATTTTACCGACATGGTTGTTAAAGAGATTCTTGACAACTTCACCCTCAAGTGGGCGGTTAAAGACATCTTCAGGCTCTATGAAGATGAATTACCCTATGCCAAACCAGTAGGGGAGTTACAGGTGTTTGGCCACGATATTTTCTCGCGACCGCCTGACAGCTTTGCTCCGCCTACCAATGTTCCGGTAACTGAAGATTACGTAGTAGGACCCGGCGATGAAATCAGGGTTTTGATGTGGGGAAGAATAGACGCTGAATACTCTCTGGTGGTCAGCAAGGACGGTACAATTCAGTTTCCCAGGATCGGCTCCATTTCCGTGGCCGGCATGACCTACAAAGATATGAAACAACTGTTAAAGAAGGAGGCCGAGAGCATCACCGGCGTGACCATCAGTGTGACCATGGGTAGGCTCAGGAGCATTACCGTATTCGTCGTTGGGGAGGTGAAAATGCCCGGAGCCTACACGGTCAGCGCTTTCGACACGGTGATCAATGCGCTGCTCATCTCAGGGGGGCCGTCACCGTTGGGTTCCCTTCGCAACGTCCAACTCAAAAGGAACGGCAAGATTGTCACCACCATAGACTTCTATGCCTTCCTGCTCGAGGGCGACACCTCAAAGGATAAAAGGCTCCAGCCTGGAGATGTTGTTTTTGTCCCCAAGGCTGAAAATCTGGTAGCCATAGCAGGCAACGTAAAAAGGCCGGCTATCTATGAACTCAAGGGCAATCTGAGCCTCAATGCCCTGATCGAACTTGCCGGTGGACTTGCGCCGAGCGCTTATAAACAGCGGGTGCAGATAGAGAGATCTTATAAACACGAAAAACATCTAGTTCTGGATGTTACCTACACGGGTGCTCAAAGCGAGGCAGGCTTCGACCTGCAAGATGGCGACATTGTCAAGGTCTTCCCCATAGCTCCTGAAAAGGTCGACGCAGTCTATGTCTACGGCAATGTTTCGAGGCCTGGCAGCTACTCCTACCGTCCGGGGATGCGGGTGACGGACGTCATTAGAGATGAGACGGAACTGAAGAGCGACACCGACTTGAGCTACGGACTTATCAAAAGATATGTAGAGCCGGATATGCATGCGGAATTCATCCCCTTTAACCTGGGTAAAGCAATTATCAACCGGGACAGCCGGAGCGATGTAAAGTTGGAACCTTACGATGAGATTTACATCTTCAACAAGTGGCTGTTCTCTTACAAACCATATGCGCGAATCAGGGGTGAAGTGCGAAAGCCGGAGACCTACCAATTGGCAGATAATATGCGAATCAAAGATCTTATCATTGCTGCTGGAGGCCTCAACCGTGACGCCTATATGGGTAAATCCCACCTCTTTCGCACTGATCCTGAAACTAAAAACGTTAGCTTGCTCGAATTCAATCTGGACAATGTATTGCTGGACGATCCCAGCAGCAATTTGCTTCTCCAGGATCAAGACGAGGTAGTGATCCACAGCATCAGGGAGTACAAACCCAGAGAGTTTGTCAGCATTTACGGCATGGTGAACAACCCGGGACAGTACCCCCTGGCTGTTGGGATGACGGTCAAAGATCTCATTATGGCCGGGGGCAATCTCAAGCAGGGAGCATTTAAAAATGAAGCTGAACTGGTGCGCTTCAAACTTGTCGATGGCGACCTGATGAAAACGGAAGTTCTCAGCTTCGATGTGGCAAAAGCAGTGACTGGAGAGGCCCAGCAGAATTTGGAGCTCAAGGAATACGACAGGATCTTCATAAAAAAGATACCCAATTGGCTGGAACAGAACAGGGTCAGCATCGATGGACAGGTTAAGTACCCGGGGAATTACTATGTCAGGAAAAATGAAAAGCTCAGCTCCCTCATCGAAAGGGCGGGAGGGTTCACTAAAGATGCCTATCTTCGTGGGGCCGTTTTCACCAGGGAAAGGGTGCGCCAGGTTCAGCGTGAAAGGCTGGACGACCTGATATCGAGGATGGAACAGGAGATTTCCGCTGAAACGGGTGTTGAGGCAACAGGGGCCATGAGTACAGAAGAGGTGCAAGCATTCAGGCTTTCCCTGGAGGCCAAGAAGGCACTCCTGCAAAAACTCAGACAGGCGAAGGTCACCGGGAGAATGGTCATACAGTTAGCCCAGCTGGAGGTATTCAGGGACTCGAAATTTGACCTGAGACTGGAAGATGGCGACCACCTCGAGATTCCCCATGAGCCCGAGTCGGTGAATGTCCTGGGCGAGGTGTACAACCCCACCTCGTTTCTTTACGAAAAAGGGAAAAGGGCCAATTTCTACCTCAGCAGGGCAGGGGGACCGACGGCAAATGCTGAAGCGGGTGAGATGTACATTATTCGAGCCGACGGTTCCGTGTTGAGCAAATCACAAAGCGGTACTTCTTACTCCTGGGATCCGGAGACCAACCGCTGGACCACCGGAAGTTTCAGCTCGGCTGAGGTCTATCCAGGAGACTCGGTGCTGGTGCCCAGAAAACTGGTCAAGATCCACTGGATCAAGGAGACAAAAGACATAACCCAGATTATGTTCCAGATAGCCGTTGTGGTTGGAGTGATTGTCGCTATTTAAAGACCATTGAACGGCGGGCGACCCTGCCCGCTGTCCGATCGTTGCAATTAATCACGGACGTCATGCACGGCAGGTACGTTGGCCTGCCCCGCTATTTAAAAAACAATTGAACCACAGAGACACTGAGGCCACGGAGGAGAAGGACTTTTTCCCTGGCCGGGAGACGACGGCCAGGGAATAGAGCCTCCGCCTTAGGCGAATGCTCTTTGCTGTATTTGCAGCCCTGAGCATATAACTACCCGGTTGCTGGATCGTGCCCGCAGGGCTGAGATCTTTTGCCCGATCGCCGCCTCCTCTCCGAGGCGGAGGCCGATCGGGCAAAAAGGAAGTTTCGCTCTGTGCACTCTGTGCCTCTGTGGTGAAGAAATGGTTTTGCTAAATGAGTAACCTACCAACTGGATTTGCATCTATGTCGCGCGCTGGACTGATTTTTACACTAGGCATTTTCTTTTTATCGTTGTTTCTGGTTCCCCCCGCCTCTGCCCAGGTGTCGGTGAATGTTCCGTTAGGTAATTGGAGTTATGGAGCGATCGATAAGCTCAAGAGTTTAGGGTTGATTCAGAGTGACATGAGGAACACGAGACCATGGACACGTTTGACCATGGCCAGACTAATCGTCGAGGCTGACAAGAACTTTCAGGAGATTTCGAGTGCGGAAGAAGAAGGGGATTCCAACGGGCGTAACGAAATCACCAGAGCAATTCTGCAACGTTTAAAAGCCGAGTTCAAAGCCGGCATCGATGAAGTGACCTCAGGAAGTGGTGCGAGCACCTACATCAAGCCAATTGAAGACGTTTATTTTCACTACTTTTACGGAAACAACGACTTTGACATCGAAAATGACAAGGGACAGAAATTTGCCGATAACTCGAATATCAGGGTCGGCTTATCCAGTTATGGAGCTTTCTGGAACCATATTGCTTACTACCTTAATCCCGAATATCGCTACTCCGACGGACAATTTGGTGGACATGACCAGGAAGTGAAGCTTTTTGAAGGATATGGCAAGCTGGAATTTTTCAATGTGGAGCTGGAAGCGGGAAGAGACACTCTGTGGTGGGGTGCCGGGCGGCATGGCACCTTGCCCCTCACCGACAATGCCCAGCCATTCGATCTGGTAAAGCTGTCAAACCCTGAGCCGGTGGTACTGCCCTGGATCTTCAAGTATTTGGGTCTTGTAAAATTTGAATGGTTTTGGACCGAACTGGAAAGAAACCGTGCTGTACCCCATGCACAATTCATGGGCTTTAGATTGGACCTAAAACCTGCCCCGTTTCTCGAACTCGGCGCGTCCAGAACTTACCTAAAACCTGCCCCGTTTCTCGAACTCGGCGCGTCCAGAACTTACCAGCTCGGCGGCAGGGGCAGTGGTGTCAAGGGTATCCAGGATCTGTGCTTCAACGACTGGATTGATATTTTGTTTAGAGGTAATGCTCAAGACGAGCTAAATGTCAACCAGATTGCCGGGATCGATGCTTCCCTCTATTTTGACAATATCGATCAATGGGTGCCCATCTTGAAATCAATTGAACTCTGGGGTGAGTATTACGGTGAGGACGAGGCCGGTGGCTGGATCAGTCATATTGGCTGGGTAGCCGGTCTGAAGCTCGGAGACATTTTACTCACCGGCAAAACTGATCTGATCCTCGAGTACGCCGATAACGTTGTGAGCGGCCGAGCTAGTCTCTGGTACACGAACTCCATCTATAAGTCAGGCTACACCTACAAGGGCGAGATCATGGGCCACAATATGGGGAGCGATGCACGGGATTACTACGTTCGCCTGGAACACTACCTGTTTCCCGACCTTGTCCTCGGCCTGGACTTCAACCGGCAGGAGACAGGTGTCGAATATGAAATCACTGAGAAGAAAAACAGGGGTGATTTGGACCTCACCTGGCAGAAGACTGACAGCCTCCGTATCCAAGCCGGCTACCGCTTCGAAGCCATCGACAACCTGAACCAGATCGAAGGTAAAGACCAGGATAATCATATTGCTTGGCTATTCGTCGATTATAGCTTCTAGTGAAGCTAGCGAGAAAGGATGAAAGGCGAGAAAGGGAAACGAGAGTGTGGCAAGAAGGTTGTGATCTGGCCGTTGAGATTTACGAAATTACACGAAAAGGCGATCTCAGTAGGGACTATGGTTTCAGGGATCAGATGACGAGATCCGCGGTCTCAATACCTTCAAACATAGCTGAGGGTAAAGAGCGTGAAACTGTCCCTGAATTAATTCGATATCTTTACATTGCCAAAGGATCCTCTGGAGAATTAAGGACACAAATTCACATTGCATATCGAATCGGCTACTTGGAATTAGGAGTCTTCCAAGCGCTAGTTAAGCGGGCTGAGCTGCTATCAAAGAGACTTGCAAGCTTCATTCAGTCATTACGCAGACGTAGTCGAGCAAAACAAAATATTAGATAATAATAAAGTTTTAAGATAAAGTCAGAAATTAGAACCTATTTCCCTTTCCCGCTTTTCTCGCCTGTCTAGCCTCTCTCGCTTTAACATTTCCGCTTACCCAATCTTCCCTTTCTCGCTTTTCCCGCCTT
>JARRNM010000231.1:7072-11041 GCA_037384945.1 Deltaproteobacteria bacterium | reverse complement strand
AATCTACAGCAGTCCTGGGGTATGAGCGTCTCTCTCGCATGGCACCCTTGAGCAGTTTCTCCTGGCAATCGATCCCAGCCGTGATCAATCGCGACAAGGCTAGATGAAATCGCGACTGATTTGAAGAGAGGCGTGTTTCCCTTCATTGAGGCACATTTGCAGGAAGCATGCCAGAGTGTTGGACAGCTGTATCTGTTGAAGGCATAGTTGGGAGGAAACTAAAAAGGACAGGGGAGTAGAAAACTCCCCTGTCCTTTTTTTGCCTAAGCGAGTGAATGAACTCAGTGTAGTATCTCAGCAGTTTTATCAAGGTCTGCTTCTGGAATCTTCGATACCTTTGATACCTTTCTCTCCTCTCGGATCATCTTGATCAGATTCCGGAGAAATTTCTGCTCTGCCTCTGGTAGGCCGGTAAATCGCACCCCCATCCCGCGAGGGGTAAGGTCGTCGTCCGGCCCATAGATGTTAGTCCACACCACCTCTGCAAGCACGTCCTCGATCTGGCGGTCGGAAGATACGATAGTGAGCTTACAGGTTTCGGTCAGCCTCAACGGTCTGCGGCAACGAATAAAGGCTCCATTGTTGTTGATATTTGTTATGACCCCATCTGCCGTGCCTTCATCGGTATTCATGGTAACAGGCCATTTAACCTGTGCTCTGCTTGTTGACTTTGTTTCTGGTAACATCTCGCTTTCCTCCCCTGAAAATTGCAGGTTTTGTCGAAAAAACCTGCTCTTCGAATCTTGTCTTTCCCCTTGAGCACAATTGATGCCAAAGGACAAGAATGTCTAGAATTGATTTAATTACAATAAGTTATATTTATGCGGCAATACGGAACAATCTAGGTACAATAGGCAAATTTGGTCGCAAAACGCCAAATTTGGTCAATGTTAGGTACAGTCCACAGTGAGCACAAAAAACAAACAAGAGACTGCCATTTTGGCCTTCAATCAAATTGACATACCTATGATTTAACTGGTATCTCATCGCTTATGAGTAAAAACAAAATTAGAAAGGAAAGGCAATGAAGGATCTCGTTCCCGGCACCTGTGTTGCCCCCTCCGGTGAATTTGTTTACGGAATCCACAAGCCCGGATTCAAAGTCACCAATTTGCGGGAAAATGACGACATCGTGGACTTGGGTAGAACTTCGAATCAGGAGACAGTCAATAATGTGGAGAACTTCCCTGAGAAGGATGTTCAAGTTTCCTCTGGCCCGTGGGTTTTCGAGATTCCCAATGCTTTTCCCTTTATGGGGGCCACCTTTATTCTCAAATCAAAGGCCGACCAAACCATAGATGACTGTAACCCCTTCAGCGAACTCTCTGAAAGATCCGACGAAGGGAGGACAGAAGCTGAAATCAAAACTAAATCGAGAGCTTCCCTCCTGTCTCTTGCCTCTTCATCAACCGACCCGCAACTCCTGACTTCTCTGGCTGAGCGATCATGCAAATTTGTTTACGACAAGAATACTCAGTTCGTCTCCGGTAGGATCTACCGAGAGGATGACAGGGGGCATTTGTCTCCAGCCATCTTAGACCGCCATTTGTTTCAACTGGTGTCTAATAATCCCTCTCTTCCCGACGCCTACAAGAGGCAGATGGCGTTGATCCCGGGAGTCCAAGGAAAAAGCCCCATTGTCGGCGAGTATACGGATAGTGACACACACGTGTGGGAGTACCTTCGCGAAAACAGCTATATTCCCTGGGGTCACTACGCGGCCAACATGGCCCATGATGCTGTGCGCTACAGGATCAGTTCACTCACTCCAAATGATCTTTATGGTCTGCGCCACCTCTATTACCAGAGAATATACGTTCAGCTGGCGGCTGAACTGGAATTGCCAGTACCCAACAGAGGGCTACGGTTAGGGAAAAATGATTTGGAACACTTGCGAAGGTTAATTTTCAGCAAATTACAAGAGCGGAGTGAATCGGGGCTAAACTTGCCTTTCAACGCAGTTATTTGGGGACAAAATTACGGCTTTGATCTCTCGCTTTCTGGCTATAGACTCGGTGGTTCACATCAGCAGATACATCAGCAGTTTGCCCTCGTGCGCACTGATGTGCCTGTGTATGTGGGCGGTGAAACCGAGAGAAGTTTTTGTGTCATGCCCACTTATGCCCAGGGTGACAGGATAGCTCAATTCACCAAAGCATACCAAGACAAGACAGGTAAAAGGTTTTTTGAATCGTACCTTCGGGCGATTCAAAATAACAAGCGGTTGGATGGCCGGATAGACAAAGCAAGTGATCTCACCATCTACCGGGATGAAAAAGTTGTAGTCTTTGTGCCCAAGGCCCAGCGCTCTCAAGGAGAAATCCAGATTATGTCAATAGAGCAGTGCGGCCACATTGTGGAGGCCGATACGGAGGTTCGTGATTCCCTGGACCGCGCCATTTTGCTCACCATGAAAATATTGGAGAACTTGGGTGTAGAAATATTCAACACTTTCGAGATATCAAAGAGGTTGGACAATTCGGATCAGGACCAGCGTCTCCTCTATTGTTTTTTCCCTCGGCATCCCCAGTCTCCCGGGGGGTTTAGTGAATTCCAGCAGCGCTGGATCAGCAATCACTATCCGGAGGACTTTGCAAAAAGCTGCCGAGACGAACTGGGCAAGATAGTGGAACAAGGCTAAGGCTTGTTATTATTGCTCTGATGTTATAAGAATCTCCATTACGCAATCTTTCTCTATAGGGGGTATATAGGATAGCGAATGATAGCTTTTCTGGATTACGGTGCTGGAAATGTGAGGAGTGTAATCAACGCCATCGAGAGTTTGGGCGAGGAGATTAGGATTGTCCAGAGAGGGGAAGATATCTTGTCTGCCGAAAGGCTGGTTTTCCCTGGCGTAGGAGCTTTCGGCAGCATGATGAACATCCTAAATGAAAAAAACTATGTCGAACCTCTCAGAGCTTACCTCAGCTCGGGCCGGCCCTTTTTGGGAATCTGCCTGGGTTTGCAGGCCCTATTCGAGGGCAGCGAGGAGGCCCCCGGGGTCAGGGGTTTAGGTTTCATCCGAGGGCTGGTTAAAAGGTTCGACATCGATCTCTCGGTGCCCCACATCGGCTGGAACGGATTAAATATAAAAAAGCCATCCCGCATTTTTGCCGGACTGGCGGGGGATGAAAAATTTTATTTTGTCCACTCATATCACGTGGTTCCCGAGGACGATAGAGTTGTCCTCACTACTACCGACTATGGCTGCGAGTTTGTTAGTTCGATTCAAATGGGCAATATCATTGCCACCCAGTTCCACCCGGAGAAAAGCGGCGGTTCCGGGCTAAGGATACTTGAAAATTTCCTTGAATCCAGGGGGGGAAAAAGCATACCTGTGCGGCCGGCACAAAAAACCAGACTGGCAAAACGGATAATTGCTTGTCTGGACGTTCGGGCAAACGACCAAGGGGATCTAGTGGTTACCAAGGGCGACCAGTACGACGTCAGAGAAAAGGGCTTGGTCAGGAATCTCGGCAAGCCGGTTGAACTGGCGAGGCGCTATTACCAGGAAGGTGCCGATGAGATTACCTTTTTAAATATCACCGGATTCCGAGACTTTCCCCTGGAAGATATGCCCATGCTGGAGGTACTGCGTCAAACTTCCAAGAATGTCTTTGTGCCCCTGACTATTGGAGGGGGAATCAGGGACTACCAGGACAAAACCGGCCGGCAATACAGGGCCCTTGAGGTTGCTTCCGAGTATTTCAGGTCCGGGGCAGACAAGGTTTCCATCGGCAGCGATGCAGTGCTCATTGTGGAAGAATATCTAAAAACCCACCAGAAGACGGGGCTTAGCTCCATTGAGGAGATATCCCGCGTCTACGGTAGCCAGGCGGTTGTGATTTCCATCGATCCTAGAAGAGTTTATGTAGGGTCAGCGAATGAGATCAAACATCAGGTGATCGAAACGACTATCCCAGGCCCGAACGGTGAAGGTTATTGCTGGTATCAGTGCACGATCAGGGG
>JARRNM010000231.1:0-7061 GCA_037384945.1 Deltaproteobacteria bacterium | reverse complement strand
GGCAGGGAAGTGGACGCCATCACTCTCGCCCAAGTATGTGAAACGCTCGGTGCAGGTGAAATCTTGTTGAACTGTATTGACAGGGATGGAACCAACCTGGGCTTTGACCTCGAACTGGTCAACGGAGTGAGCGAGGCTGTTTCGATCCCGGTCATCGCCTCTAGTGGTGCCGGACGAGTCGAACACTTTCACGAGGTCTTCACCCGAACACAGGCCGAGTCGGCCCTGGCCGCCGGCATCTTTCACCGAAGAGAAGTTCCCATCGGTGAGGTGAAGAATTATCTGAAGGGCAAGGTTGAAATAAGACTCTGAAATACCAGCGGGCAGCTGACAGCATGCAGCTGACAGGATAACTTAGAGGTCGGAAGTAAGGGGTCAGGGGTAAAGCTGATCTCTGATCTCCGACTTCTGACCTCTATGATGGACGACTTGAACGATCTTCTGTGACCTGCCCTTCTCTGTTGGAGAGAGAACATCCATGGGTTACATCTTACTTGAAGGTGGTGCTGAATTCGGTGGCGATATGGAGGCAGCGGATCGTCGTGCACTCGAATTGGCGGGTGGGCTACACGCTCCAATCAGCATCATACCAGCGGCAGCCGCTCCGGCGAAAGACCATCAGAATGCCGGCAACAACGGAGTACAGTGGTTCAGATCTCTCGGAGCCACCAATGTAACTGCTCTGCCTCTTATTGATAGAGAATCAGCAGAAGATCGTGGTCTGGCCGAAATCTTGCGCAAGTCCGGAATTATTTACATGTTGGGTGGTTCTCCCCGTTATTTGGAGCAATGTTTGAGGGCTAGCGCTGCCTGGCAGGCCATACTTACCGCCTATGAGATGGGTGCTGTGGTTGGGGGCAGTAGCGCCGGAGCCATGGTTTTATGTGAGCATTACTATGATCCTTTCCAAGAAAAACCATATGAAGGTCTGGGACTCTTGCTTGGAATCTCCCTGATACCTCATTACGACACTTTCGGATACGGGTGGCTGGATTTATTGTTGCAGTTGCTACCGGATTCAATTTTCATTGGTATCGACGAACAAACCGGGATGGTCAACGGAGGACTTAAGAGCCGATGGCAGGTTTATGGGAAAGGAACTGTGAGATTATTCCGGAGCAATGAAAAATCAACCTTCGGCCCCGGCCAGGTATTTGAGCTGCTAATTTGACTCCTTCGCTGGCGATAGGGGTAATTGCCTCAGTATGAATATGGAATCAGACTTTTACAAAACGGAGCATATAATTGTAAGCTCCTATTTCCCTATGCCCTACCCTGTCGAAGCCGCAAGGGGTAACCCTTTCCTCCACCTCCTCAGGCGCCAATCTGCTCGATAAGGGTGGTCCTGGCAGACCATCGATTTTTTTGAACTCGACTATTGCCAGGACGCCTTGCTTCTTGAGTACTCTAGATATCTCCTGAAGAGCACCTTCAGAGATCCTTGCCAGAACGAGTTCGTGAAACACCGTGGCCATGAAACACACATCAATGCTCATATCTTCCAGGGGTATTCCCTTTCCGGCATCCGCCACCATAGCCCTTATATTTTTACTCCCTCTGGTCGAGGCTTCTCGCCGGAGAGAATTGATTCCCTCTTCCCACAGGTCGACACCGTAGACCACTCCTTCATTGCCGACGATTTTTGAAGCTGCAACTGCATATTCTCCCCTACCGCAGCCCAAATCGAGAAATGTGGTCCCCCCTTTGAGTTGAAGTTCACTAAACACCTTGTCTTGATCTACAAGAGCAAAGCTACTCTTGCCGGCACCTGGGATTTTTTCTCTTTTTGGTCTTTTCATTTGTCCATGCCCGCTATCAGCATTGCGTAATCGTCTACCAGGTGGTCCGCCCGCCTCGCCTGCCTGTCCCGAGTATAGTCGCGGGGAGTCCGCCTCAACCGGACGATGGCGGGCAGGCACGCCCATCTTCGTGGCCTCGCGGCACCAATTCATGAAACATCCGGGCTAGGCAGATTAGGCTTTGGTTAAAAAATCTGTCGCCGGCTTAATGTATAAGCTATTTGACACCAGAAATACCGTGTCCCATTCCTTCAGGTCGTGGTCGCCTCGGGGAATACAAAAGCTATCACTCTCTTTATGGTAGATTCCCACGAACACACATTCTTTCGGGAATTTCCTTTGTTGGGTTATCTCTCGAACGGTCATACCTATGCTTGTGGCGCCTGGCGGTATTTCCACCGCATAGATTTCTGCTTTGCCGCCTCCCAGGGGCATAATCGTCTTAACCTTGGGCTGTTCTATTTCCATCATTAATTGATGGAGCAAAAGGTCAGTTATGCTGATAAGAGTCGTGACCCCGATTGACCGATATGCCGATTCGTATTCCGGTTTTCTTAAAAGGGCAATGATGTTCTTGACTCCCAGACTTTTGGCCATTATGGCTATTGCAATATTGTCGGCATCATTTCTCACCAGGCAAAGAATTACATCCGATTTCTTCGTGCCTGCCTTTTCCAGTATTCTTATATCGGTCGCACTGCCATGAATGGTCATTGCTCCCGTTTCGGTGTAAACTTCTTCGCAGACTTCATGGTCTAAGTCGATGACCACCACATCGTGTTTGTTGGCGACGAGCATTCGTATAAGCTCATATCCTGTCACTCCCGCCCCTGCCACGACGATTCGCATTTCGCTCTCCTTCAGTATGGCAATCGCCCTTATAGCGTGCCATCTTTATTTGTTGATCCGGAGAATCCTGATCGAGGAGAAATGGAGTAGTGGAGTGATGGAGTAATGAGAAAAAGGTGAAAATCATTTTCATATTAGTCTTACCAGTACTCCAACACTCCAACACTCCAACACTCCAAACCATAGCTTCTAGGATCTCCACGCTTTCACGCTGAAGAGCAGCAGAACAGGTATAATCTCCAGCCGCCCGGCCAGCATTCCCAGAATATAAACCATTTTGATTATGGGATTAAGCTGACTCATTTCAGCCACCGGTATATAACAAGGGCCGACATTACCAAGGGCGCTAAACATCCCAGACAGAGCCACGTAACCATTGTGGTGCGACAGATACTCTGTTACCCCGCCGCCAAAAATGAGCAAGACCATCCACATGAAAAACAGCCCGCCTACCCGCTGAATTTCGTCGAGCTCAATAAGCTCTCCATCTATGATAACGGAATTGATTGCCCTTTGAGGCACCCGTAACCGGTAGAGTTCTCGCCGTATCAATTTCCCCATTATGGCGATACGGAGAACCTTGATTCCCCCGGCGGTTGAACCCACGCAACCGCCAATGACCATCATAACCAGGAATAACTGTCGAGCAGCCTCGCCAAAAAATGGAGTATTTATATCCCGGGTGGCGAAGCCGGTAGTAGTTAGAATGGAAACCACCTGAAACAGCACGATCCTGAAATCTTCTTCCAAGCGGTGAAAAAAACCAGGGTAGTCCACCACAGTTGTTGAGAGAGGTTCTATGCGAACTAGCCTTTCAAACATAATCAACACCACAAATATACCGATTAAGCTCCACCAGTATCTCGCCTCGATGTTATCGAATAGAGCCCGCCAGCTTCCCTTGAGCACTCGGTAGTGAATTACAAAGCTGGTGCCTCCCAGCAACATTCCCAGAATGATAACGTACTCCATCCAAACATAATTGGAGTATCCCTGCAAACGATAGTATTCAATACTGGCATCGTGCGGCGAGAAACCCCCTGTAGATAGAGCAGTAAAACTGTGGCAAATGCTATCAAAAAAACCCATTCCCAACAGGAACAAGACCAGGGCGATGAAACAAGTGAAGCCGGCGTACATGCTGAAGAGTACTCTAATGGTATTTGCCAGGCCCGGAACCGGACGGTCCACATTGATCTTATGCCCTTCTGCACCGAAGAGTTTGTGGGGACTGCCACCTCTAAAAACCACTAGCATGAACATGGTCAGTATCCCTAATCCACCTACCCACTGGGTCATAGCTCGCCAAAAGAGAATGCTCTTTGGCATTCCATCGAGGCCGGTGAACATGGTAATCCCTGTGGTGGTAAAGCCACTCATTGCCTCAAAAAAGCCATCCAGGTAAGTACTCCCGATGCCTATCACGAAGGGAAGTGCTCCGATTGCTGAAAATCCGAGCCAGCCCACACTGCAGATAAGGGCAGATTGGAGCCTGGTGGGAGGCGCTGCAACAAAGAGTCTTTGCAATAGAATTCCAAGAAAAAGGGAAAGGGCTGCCGGCAGCAGGAATGCTTCTAAGGTGAATAAATTTTTATGGAATTCACCATAGATGAGAACAAGTAGCAGCGGAATGGTGAGGGCGCAGGCAAGGCCGATCAACAGTGGCCCACAGTAATGTAAGACAACCAGTAAGGTTCTAGTTATCCGGCGCATGGATATTTGTTGCAGAGCGCAAAGCGCCCGGCCACAGGTTAGTTGCTGAGTGAGAAAAAGATTTCTTACGGTGTCATTTTGACTCAATCAGGCTTAACGGCCGAGATGAGAATCCCTCCCCGCACTTGTAGGGGAGTCTTCGGCAAAGGAAGCTTTTTCAACAGCAGAAAGGCCAAACATGGGGACATGCGAAGGTTCTGATGCGATGAAGTTCCCGTTTTGGCCAGAAAAATTGACCAGGATCATTCCCGAAAACTTATCGTCCTTGTAGACTTCCACTCGAAAAAGGTTTCCGCTCTTATCCACAGAGAATCGCTTCATAATATCTTTTTGGCCAATCATGACACCTGAATCATCTGAAACACCCGCTTATTGGTAGCCGATCACATATACCCGATAACCACTTTTCGGCATTACCATGAATGATTCTTGTCATCATGAATGATTCTTGTACTCCCAACATGTCGCCGAAAGCTACTTTTCTTTCTTCACCGTCAATTTGGACGGTAATGCCTTTTGTACTGAAGTCGTATTCGAAATATTCCGGATAAATGCGAGTGATCCTGCGGTTACCATGAAAAACTCTGAATCCTCCACCAGATTCCACCAGGGCTATAAGGGGATTGCTGGACCTGTAAACAATCTCTCCAGCTTTTCTCAGAGGGAGGTAGCCGAGTCGTGCCCTTGCATTGGTAACATCCAGAAAGATCCTGTTGTCGTAAAATGCCAACCTCACGTTATTGTAGATTGCCCCTTTGACGCCTTTCGCCGATAAGTTGAATGATCTTTCGTACTCAATGCCCAAAAGATCCATATAGGTTTCTATAACTTGAAGGTGGTAATAAGTTCGCTTGTGGGTCGGAAAATTCTTGCTTACTTCCACGCCAAAGGCGGGTTTGAAGTTTGTCACTGCATAGTAGGTGAGCGTCTTGGCCATTTCCAGGTCACCCAACTTGGTCCAAGTATCTTTTACGTGATAGGCATGTTCTGCGGAGATTAAATGGCGGTTCACCACTCCTTGGACCTGCCTCGCTATCTCACCGAGATCGCCAAATTTTACCGCCTCTATTTCTTCCTGATCGATTATTATGCTCTGACCCCAGCGGTTGGGGTTATGGGTCCGGTCCACATAAGAGGGGCGGTAGAATCCACTGCCATCATGAAGATTAAGGATCAGGTCCACTTGCTTGTCAAGAATGATCCTTTTAACCTTTGAGATTGTGTCGAACTCCGGGTCGTTCTTCCCTATTTGGGCAAATTTGCGATTGAGGTCACCGAATACACCCCGTGAGCGCTTGATGATGCTAATGAAGTTTAAATTAGGCACCACCCAAACGCTGCCCTTCTTGATCTTGTATTGGGTGGCTAGTAGGGCGGCAGCATTAAAGCCGCCGGGTTCGTCCCCCTGGATACCCCCAATTACCAGTAAGGTGTTGCCGGGCCTGTTCGACTCCAGCTTGTGAATGGTAAAATCGATATGGTTACTGGCAGAAGCAGGACCGGCCAGAAATAGCAAGAGAGCGAAGACTAGTAGAAGAACTCTTTTCATGCCTGTGAATCTACCTTGATGTGCCAGGGCTCGAAGCGGACCCCCAGAAGGTTGTCCAAGGGATAACGTATTCTCACGTATCCTTGTTCATTCAGCCTGTGATAGACCGATGTGGTGGTGAACCGCTCAGTGAAATTATCAGCTCCAAGGCCTGCCTGCCCCACATCAAAATCACCGATGCCGTGATAAGAATATCCGGGCGGGGCTAGGGAGCGAGAGGCCAGAGCAAGATTTCCCTTATTCTCGTATGCTTTATTGAGGAATAACAAAAACTGCTTGGTAACACTCCGTATTCCGCTCGTTAGGACTACCCCAGCACCGACCCCTCTAATTATCCGTTTGTAAGTTTGAAGAGGCATCCCCTTATACAGATAATTACCAGTGTAGGGAATCTTGAGCACTTCCCGTCTCCTAACTCGGTCGGTGATATTTTTTACCGGCTTTTCACCAAAAAAGCCATAATGGGAGGCATCGAAATAAAATATCTTTTCGAGAAAATCCAACTCCCCTCGGGTAAACTTGCCGACCCGGGAGTAGTTGCGGGCAGCGGCTATAGTCTCGTCGAAACTCAGCAGGTAAAAATTGCCATGACCTACGGTCCGTTGAACCCGCTTAAACCGATTGACACAGGATTTCAACAAATCGAATTCTTTATGGTCAAGGCAGATATCTTCCTGGTGACGCACGTTGAAATTGCGCATCTTGTACAGATAGTCTTTGACCTGAGAGTCGTAAGTCTCTGACCTGTTGGCCGGAGGGGTTTCTATGATTCCCGCCAATACTTCCGGGGCAAAGCCAACTCCAATGAGAACCCCAACAACCGCCTTCAGAAAGTCCCGTCGTCTCATGGTCTCCCACGTGTACAGTAGTTCGAGGCGAGTCTCTTTAATTCTGCTTCATTGGCTCTGCCTTTTGGCAGAAAGTTGGTAGGCTGTGTATTATTAACCATTTTAATCTCGTCGGGTCAAGTAGGAAATGAAAAAGGAATCAGAGATCAGAATCCAGGAGTCAAGAAGAGCTGCTTAGGAATAGTAGAAAATTGGACTAATGGAATAATGGGGTTAGAAAAGGTGGGTGACGACCAGATCTTCTTTGTCTAACTAAAGGGAATCTTGTTGTAAAAATCAACAGAACTTGCTTAAATCCCCTCC
>JARRNM010000230.1:6610-8627 GCA_037384945.1 Deltaproteobacteria bacterium | reverse complement strand
GTCCTCACTTAAGAGTCCTTCCTCAAAAAATACTGAAAGAGACTTTAGCCCTCGAACAGAAATGACCCTTGAATGGCGTTGTGATTCTGGAGGTCAATGTTCAGGCCTAAAGCTTGACTTGTCACTTTGTACACGGGTGCCCTGCCCACATAAGCTGGTGAACCGGGAATCGTGGTGAAGATAGAATCGTGCAGGGTTGTGGACTTCCCGGTGGCACCTTGGAAAGGCTCCAGATCGGCTGTAACTGCTGATCCAAGCCGCAAGCTCCCTTTACCTTCTTCCACCTCGAAGGTTACAGGTACCCGCTCCACTCCAACTATCTCGCCAACCAAAGCAGCAAGATCTGCAATGGGACCGCCGAGTTTGCCGGTGAAGACGTTCAAGATTGCTTCTTCCTGCTGTGATGAGGCCGTATCATCAAGGAAGACCACGACGCGCCAGTTGCCGTTCATGACATTGCCAGGAATGTGAGAAAGCATGGTAACAGTGAGGCCCGAGACATCGACACCCTCAATCTCGCCTTTTTCAATGTGCCACGACACTGTCCCATCACAAGTACCGTTATCCGGATCCTCACCTACCCAGCAAGGACAGAGTATGTTGCAGGTACAAACCTCCAATAATTTTCCTTCTATTCGGTACGCCATCTTGAGACTCCTTTCTTATCTTTGCGTTCAATTGCTCATTCCCAGTCCCGTCGAGCGAAGAGGAAACTCAAAAAGTGACCTCTCCTACTTTCCCTATAATTAAAGACTGGACTTGTCACGAAAGGGAACAATTCTCGAATCGCAAGACAATACGAAAAACCACCATTTTGATAGAGATTATTTGCACCAAAGGGCGAGCCTCCATAGCAGGTAACGAAAGTCACCGAACAAGAACATACAAAACTGCCTTTGGCACCACTCGTCGAGGTCTTAATTCTGTCGCAATACAGTTGATGAAAGCAGTGCAAAAGATCTGCTCACCTTTAGGATCCTGGTTTGCCGGCTTGTATCGCCCTGACATCACTAAGACCCAGTGCCTTGCCTCCGACGCCCCAATTTCCGCTTTTCACCTCCTGGACTACAACCCAGGTAGCCTGACGGAGATTCTCACCTGCAAAAGAGACCACTACCTCGGTGATCTCATGAATCATCTCCTGCTTCTGTCCCTCGGAGAGTTCATCCTCAAACACTTTTATTTCAACGAATGGCATAGAAACCTCTCTTTCAACTCCTCCCTATAGTGGTGAGCCCAACTCAAATATGTAGACATACGTACATACGTGGGATTGTTAAATGCCGCCATTATAAAGCCTAACTTTAGTAGAACCTTTTTTAATACGAAAAGCCACCATTTTAGTAGGATTTTTCAACTTATTATGTGGATTTTTTCAACAGGTGGACAACCGGAGAGAATGAGTGTGCAGTATGGAAGGGTTTTAGCGATTTGATCGAGTTATATGAAGTTTCCTATTTGCTTTCTAAGTCTTCATATAACATTCTTTACTTCACGCTTTTGACTACTTGGGACATCACCACAACATGCTGGGGTAAAACTCTCTGGACAGGGATTCAACATATCTTGCCAAGATATGAACTTTCCAAAAGTTTAGATATACTATGCATATCTTAAGTTAGTTGTCTGAGGTCAACTCGAGCGGATTTCCTAAAAACGTCAAGAAGAGTGATTTAAAAAACTGATTTGATATCAGTCTGAAAGAAAGATAGGGTTTTGAAGGGGTTGCATAAGGTGAGATCGGGACAACAAACGATCCACAGCCCTTCTGAGACAGATATGATTCAGGCGAGATAATGGAGCGTTTTTCGCGCTCCATTTTGCCCATTTTGGCCCAATTTTACCCAATTCCAGTTTTCCCTTGACCGCCCGCAAAGCCGCGTGATATAAGCAAATCCGCTCATTGAGCCGGCGTAGCTCAGGGGTAGAGCAGCTGATTCGTAATCAGCAGGTCGCGGGTTCGAATCCCATCGCCGGCTCCAATATTGTCAAAGGGAACTACTCAAGGGGTAGATTC
>JARRNM010000230.1:0-6601 GCA_037384945.1 Deltaproteobacteria bacterium | reverse complement strand
CTGATGTCGTTGACCGGAGACCGCTAAACGACTATGCTGAAACTTAGACAGATTTTGCCGGACGAAATGGATCTAACCAGGAGAGAGATTTTATCAGGTGTTTGACCTAGATGCCATAGTCAGCCAAGTACAGCGGAATTGCAATATATCCGACTCTCGTCACGCCGGCCTTTATTCAGTTTGCGGTCTGGCCCTGCGGCTTCGAGATCTGTACAAGTGGGAAAATGGTTTGGAACCATGGGTTGAACGGGATTCCTCGGAGATTCTGGAGTGGATCGCCGCCAAAGAAGAACAATGGGGTGATCTCCTGGAGCTAGATTTTAAGGAGATTACCATCGACGGGAGCGGTTACGATCCTTTTGATGCCAGGGGGATAAATCAAGTGTTGAATCCCCATGGTTTCTTTTATGGAGCCGGGTATGTCCATAGCCTGAAACCCTCATTCTTTCTGGGCCTTCTCCAGGACCAAAGGCAAGTCGACGGGTACACCGTTCACACCTTGGGTCGTGAACTGGCTCGCGATCTCTTGACCACGCCGGCCTTATCTCAAGACAATTGTATCATTGTGCGCCAAGAGTCTGCGAAACTCTTTCTCTGGGACCTAATTCTCTTCACCAAGAAGTCCGGGCAGGAGGCTCTAAATTTCGGGCTGGAAAACTACGGGCTGAAAAGACGAGATTCTGAAACCTTACACCGTAACCTGGCGAGAATCGCAGCAGCTGAAACGGAGATCTACCTATATCATGAGTTGGGTGAGCTCAGGGACACTGCCTTCGCGCCTAACATCTGGAGAGAACTTGTTGCTACTTTCCCACACACCCCCATAGAACTCTTGGTCCGCAGCGTAAAAGATCTTCTTGCTGATACGAACGAATACGGCACCCTTCGACACATAGCTGGGAAACAAAAGGCTGGATCCCTAGGATTGTATGTGGCTTTCTTGGATGGTCTAAGAAAGGAACTGTTCCCCGAGCTCCCAGCAGCTTTCAAGGAGTTCGCTCTGACCCTCAGCTGGCAGGTGATAGAAGAGGCCGCTGCCGCTGGATACAATACTGCCAAAGGTTATGCAACATCACTTAGCAGTATCTTTCAGGAAGGTAAGG
This sequence comes from Deltaproteobacteria bacterium, assembly GCA_037384945.1. Lineage (GTDB taxonomy): Bacteria > Desulfobacterota > Syntrophobacteria > BM002 > BM002 > BM002. The sequence continues at coordinate 5,498 of JARRNM010000230.1, read as the reverse complement.
TAAAAAATGATATGAAATGGGTTGAAAAAAAGATAGAAAAGCATCTTTTGGTACCCCTGGGTATTCTTAAGGGCGAGTAAAACAAGGAGGATTATATGCGGGGCGGCTTTCGTATCCGGAAAAAGCAGCTGAAACTGGCAGGGTGGCGGGTTGTGGGAGAGAGCAAAGAAGCTGATGGGCAATATCAGTTGATCTTGCAACAGTCGGATGGTGAAAAAGTAACCATAAAGAGTTCGACTAGAGCGAAGGCTTACGTGCGGGCCGGTCTAGATCTGCTCCATAGGGTTGGGGCCCAGATCTGAGAGGGAGGGAGAGGCGAAACAGTTTATCATGGCAAAAATAATAAAGTTCCCTCTTGAAGAGCAGAGAGAATGGCACCGTATCGAAAAAAGGCTGAAAGAGTTATTGGAACAGGCTCAGGCCCCTGAAGAGGTTATTAAACAGGTCCTGGTCTGGTTTGAGGAAATATGGTCGAAGTACAGGGAAAAGTTCCGGGTGGAACTCCAGCTCAAACTTGAAAATCTTCCCAGTTCCACTGCAGAAGCCTGTAAGCAAACCATTGAGACCGCTGTCCGGGAGACTATTGTTCAGATGCGTGATGTCTCCTACGAGCTCTTTGGTGAACTAATAGCAATGAAGGTCAAACTGGAAATGCTCCGATACCAGTCTCCTGTACCACCCAGACCCCGAAGGAAGAGATCATCGAGGTCCCCTTCCGCGAAATTGTGGTGGATTCCAGTGCTGTTGCGGTGGTCTTGCCCCTAGTGGCCTCCAGTCACCAGCCAGACGATGCACATCTATCACCTGCTCATCAATCCCTCTTCACCTATTTGGCCAAAACGGATCCAGCCGCTCTGGTTACCACTAAACCACACAGTCAGGGCGAGTGGCGCATTGAAAAGGTGTTTTTACTCGATGATTGCGTGGCAGTGCAGATGACCGAGGGGCATTATTTGGAGACTTTGTTTTTTGTCCAATACGAAGACGGGTGGCGGTTAAAAAGTCGCATAATCCCAACGGATCACTTGTAGTCAGCTGGCAACCTTCAATCCCGTTATTCGTTACAAGTTATTAGTTATTCGGCAGCAGTTTACTGAAACCTCGAATGATGGCTTGAAGCTACATTTTCCAAAAGATCCCAATAACGGATAACGGATAACCATTTACTAGATTAGAGCGGCTGCAAGTACTGGCTGATCATAGAATGTTCGCCTGCCGGGGCAGCAAGGAGTGGCTGATCTACTTTCTGACTATCCAAATAGTCGTTTAAGTGGAATTTGCCGCCGTCCAAATAACGAATTTCGCCGCCGGCAGCTTCCAATAAAATCAAGCCGGCAGCTATATCCCAGATATGGACGTATTTCAACAAAGCCGCTTCGGCCCGACTGGAAGCAACGTAGCCTAGATGAGCGGCGGTGCACCCGAGATTCCTGATTTTGCCCGGAAATGTGGAGCGAAACTCAGTATGAAAACGGGAATAGGTCAGCAGCACTGACTCGTTATTTGCTACTACTTCCGGCTCGAGGGTGATCGTCTTCTCATTGGCTATGAGTTCCCGCCCAGCGAGAGCTTTATAAAGGTCGCCGGTGACCGGCATGTAAAACACCCCGAGAATGGGCCAGAAGTTTTTGAACAGAGCCAGGGAAACCCCCCATATGGGGATGCCCGCCTGGAAATTTGCCGAGCCATCCATAGGATCAGCTATCCATTGAAAACCGCGTTCGCCATGACGATAAGCCCTCTGATCGTCGCCCTCACCCATGAGGTGATGTTCAGGATAGTGCTCAGTAACTCTTGTATGAATGAATTCCCGAATGGCCAATTCAGCTTCAGTAACAAGGGATTCGTCGAACTTTAGCTGCGGATCTCCGCGGCCATAATATTTGAGGGCCAGTTCACCCGTCTCTCTCGCTAGGTTCTCAGCAAATTCCAGAAATTCACGGGCCTCACTATTTTCCTGCTTAGCCATAGATCCCCCTCTGCTTCACGAGCCAGTTGATATTAATATTTGTGAGTTAAAAAGATGAACAATGAGAGTCAATTCGATTTAATCTATGGACCCGGCACCTGCTAAGATTTGAATGGAAAGGAGCCGCTTGCCTTGAGTATGCATCATACCATGATCACTACCTTCCACCAAGTCAAATTAGGAAGGTTTCTCTTTAGGTTTACCCGGTTGAGTGGATAGGAGCGATTGAGCCGACCAGAGCGTTTTAACGGGATAACCGGCAAAAGCCGTCATTTAGCCCGGATATTTCATGCATTCACGCCTCGGCGTGACTGCGACCACGGATATGGCCGTCCTTCCTGGCGTCCTCGGGTGACAGCCCCTGCGACGTACCGTTCAGGTACGACTCGGAACCGATCCCGCGTTACCGCGGGACGGTTGCCAGGTGGCACGCCCATCTTCGTGGTCTCGCGACAGTAATTCATGAAATATCCGGGCTAGGAAAACTCCTCTTTAATCAAACGCTTTACTTTCTGAGGGGTTTTGCCGTTCGCCAATAGGGCTCGGCGGATGCTGGTGTCTAGCATCCAAGATTGTCTGCGGGCAATCATTTGAATAACGTCAGGCGGGGTGAGTGCTGAGCGGGCCAAGTTCAAAATCAGTTGGCGCGGCACTTGGGGCTGCTGAATAAGTTGGACAAGGACGCGCTTGTCCTTTTCCGTAAGAATTGTAAGTTCTTTGAGCACCCGCCCTTCGGTGCTGAGAAAAATCGTTTTCGTTTCGCCGTCAGATAGACGCTGAAACGATTTGCGATAGGTCTCTCGTGCCTTGTTACGAACTTCCCGAGGAAGGTTGAGGTTATTAACCACCCGTTTAAGTTCTACGAAGGGCAGATAGTCAAGGATCCTACAGGCAACACTATAAGGTGTATGGGGATTAGCCAATAACCTCCGCTTGATAGTGTGGTTGGCATACCATTTGGGAGTACGGCTCAAATTTTCCAAGAGATACTGCGTTCTTGCACGGTCAATAAGAATGAGAACTTCTGCCTGCGTGATCTCGGAGTTTTCTAGAAATGCCGCTAGGACCTCGTCATTGCCATCTGCTAAGATAATCTGAAATGCCTGTCTCGGGGCTATGCGAGCAAGGTGGCGCCGCAACCCAAGAGGGAGTTTGGGCCAGGTCTCGAGATATTCATTCCGCCAGAATTCGGCCTCATGTTTTTGCTCTTCCTGCTGCATAAAAGGAAGCCTTCCGGGCAAAGAGTTTTCCTCGTAGAGTTAATCTTGCCGATTCTTTCTAAGGTAAGCAACATCCGTGCCCGCCATTAGATCTATGGTCAAGCTGTTTTAGCCCGGATACTTCATGAATTCACGCCTTGGCGTGACTGCGACCACGGATATGGCCGTCCTTCCTGGCGTCCTCAGGTGTCGGTCCCTGCGACGTACCGTTCAGGTACGGTTCGGAACCAATCCCGTGTTACCGCGGGACGGTTGCCAGGTGGCACGCCCATCTTCGTGGTCTCGCGACAGCAATTCATGGAATATCCGGGCTAGCCGAGATAGACTCCCGCTGGAAATTTTCAGCTGAAATTTTCTCGGGAAGTGATCTTGGGAAAAAAGTTTTTTCCCCTTGACAGATACAGTTCGATTTCGTTAGCTTAAATAAGTGCTGTTCAGCTAAATTCATCCTGAGCAGACTACCCATTAGGCGCACCCTCATGATAATGGGGGCACTAACAATTCAATTCTCGCAGCATTCTTATCAAAAAAGACCTTTTCATTAAAAAATGCTGAGGGATTCTAGCGACTCTATCTCAGCTGGCAGCAGACAGCTGACAGCAGGCATTTATTCTTTTCGCCATTGCCATTGCGCCCTTCTCATTTTGCCCTAGGGTGCAATATGGTCAGCAGTTCAGTTTCAAAGGTGAAATGAGAAGTGGGCGATGAATTAGTTTAAATTAGATATGTGCCCAGTTTGTTGTTTTGGCTGTCAGCTGCACACTGCGAGCTGTAGGCTGAATTGGGGGCGGGGGCACCACGAGAAGGAGGGTAAAATGAAAAAGAGAACAAGAAGGATTTTGACTGGCTTGCTGTTGGTTGCCTTTTTGCTGGGAACAGCAATTGGAGCTGTGGTGGCCCAAGACCAGGTGAAAATCAATATCAACAAAGCCACAGTTGAGGAGCTCTGCACCCTTAAACGCATCGGGCCAGCCTATGCCCAACGCATTGTTGACTACCGGGAGCAAAACGGTCCCTTCGAAAAGCCTCAAGATATAATGAAAGTGAAGGGTATAGGATTGAAAACATTCGAAGCCAACAAAGAGGTTATCGTCTGTCAATAAACTGAGGAGTTAATATAAGCTTAATTCCCTCGCCTCCCCCTTTCAATTCCTCCATCCTCTAGAAACTGCTTGACATGGGAAAATGGCTCTCTATAATGTTCAAAATTTGAACAAAAGGCCCGAGATTTGCATTAGCTGTGGGGCACAGAGTGGGATTACCACTGCATTCGTGCAAAGTGAAAGAGATTGGTGCGCTCAACAAACCGCAGCAAGTTCACTGGTCGGTTTCTAAGTAACCGAGTTGGCGAAGCTTTGCTCAGCAGACAACTGCCGGGCTGCAGCAGGCAGCTTTTTTCCCCTTTTCTTGCTTCCCCTTCTATCTCCATGCTCCTGGCTCCATGCCCTAAACCATGGATCAAGACGAATTAAGAACACTTAAATTGCTTGAGGCTATTGATTCGGGGGTCCCCCCCACTCAGCGGGAATTGGCCCGGGATCTCAATATATCTTTAGGTCTGGTAAATGCTTTTATCAAGAGACTGGCGAAGAAAGGTTACTTCAAAATTACCACTATTCCCAAAAAGAGAGCGAAATATCTCCTCACCCCCAAAGGCGCTCTGGAAAAGTCCCGTCTCACCTACGAATATATCCGATACTCCGTTGGCTTCTACCGGGAGATCAAAGAGATGCTGGTAAACTTATTTGGCAGACTGGAGAAGGAGGGTGTGGAGAAAATAGCACTATACGGATGCGGGGAAGTTGCAGAGCTGGCACACCTGTTTTTGCAGAACACCTCGATCAAGCTGGGAGGAGTATTCGATCAGGAACCAGAAGGGAGGAGATTCTTCGGTCATAGGGTAAAAGGCTATGAACAGCTAGCCAGCGACGGTTACGAGTATGTTCTGCTCACTCAGACCGAGGATATCCAGAGCCATTTTGACCGCCTTGTCGACCTTGGAGTTAAAGGGGAATGTATCTTGCACCTCCGCGGCTATTCCGAAGAGGACGGAACGGATGAAGGGTTATGAAAGTTCATTTACTGGATCTAAGAGAACAGTATCAGACGATCAAAGATGAAATCAGGGAAGCAATGGAAGAGGTCCTTGACTCTCAACACTTTATTCTCGGCCCGAAAGTGGAGGCTCTGGAAAAGGCTGTGGCTTCATATAGTGGCTGTAAATATGGGGTAGGAGTGTCTTCTGGGACTGACGCCCTGCTCATTGCCTTGATGATCTCGAGAATAGGGCCTGGGCAAGGGGTTATCAC
>JARRNM010000229.1:0-4852 GCA_037384945.1 Deltaproteobacteria bacterium | reverse complement strand
TCCTCTCCTCTATTATTGATCGATCATTCTCACGCAATTGCACAATATAGTAGTAGGGTGCTTCACCAAAGTGGTTTGAAAGCGACACCTTGTCTTCCTGTAAAGGGATTGCACAGACCCGAGTTTCCTTTCTTTCCGGTTCATAATGAATCAAGACTCGATCCACATTGGGAACTCTTTTGCTGATCTCAGCTTCGATTTGTTGACTGACATGGTGGGCTCTTTCCAGTTCCCTCACCCTGAGACCTATGTCGGCTTCGATAAACTTGAAGCGTCCGGAATTTCTTCCTCGAAGGGAATGAATGGCAGTTACCTGCGGGTGGGACAAGATAGCGCTTTTCACCTTGTCCATGCTCTCAAAATCAAGGGAAGCATCGAGAAGAACCCGAATGGCATCGAGAAAGATAATGACCCCGGACCTGAAAACGAGCACCACAACCAGCAAGGCTGCCACCTTGTCCAGGGGCCAGTGAAATAGGCCACCTAGCAGACCACACAGTATAACAGCAGAGGAAAACATATCAGTACGAATGTGCTGGGCATCCGCGATCAGGCTCGGCGAGCCGATCTTTTCACCTTCTCTCAACTCATAGCGAGAAAAGAGAAAGGTAATGGCCATGGTCACCAGAACTCCGGCCATGGCATAGGGCAGGAACTCACGCTTTAGCGATTCCTCCCTAAACAGTACGGTTTGGACGATTTCGTAGCCAGCAAAAAAGATAAATAGTGAGGAGATGAGACAAACAAGGTTCTCTACTTTGAAAAGACCATAGGGAAACCTGGTGGATTGTCTCTTGGAGATCTTGATGCCGGCAAGCACGGTAGCAGAGGAGATCACATCAGCAAGAGAATGGATCGCATCGGCAAGGAGAGCAATTGAGCCTGAAAGATAGGCCAAAATTACCTTGATGAGAACAAGAGAACTATTGATCCCAACTGAGAATAAGCCGATTTTTTCACCTTGGTTCACAGCCATGAAGAAAACTCGTCTGCCTTATCCCCGTCTGCAGGATCCTCCTGATGAACAGGGTGGAGTATCACAGCGCTCCTCTTGGCCACAACAGGTATGGCCTGCGCTGCTAGTCACTTTTTTGGTCAAAAGAGAGGCAACTGACAGAATTCTGCTCACTCTCTGGCTGCCACAGTGGCTACAACAGATATCCGTTCCCCTCTCTCCACCCACAAGCAGTTTTTCTGACACAGCCCCACATTCCTGGCACTGGTATTCATAAATCGGCATGGTAAATTCCCTTAGTCCATCTCTTGCAGGATCTTCTTTAGTTGCTCGCCGTGGATAAAACCATCCACGTTAACCTGTACACTTTTGACTCCCGGCACATCCAGGACTGCTTCTTTGATATTGATGCCCAGTTGAAAGCCCAGCGGACAAAAGATCGAGGAAGGGCGGAAGGTAAGTTCAACATCTCCGTGCCGATCCACCTTTAGATCCCGCACAAGTCTCATCCGCATCACGTCCATGCCGGTCTCGGTATCTATTACCTGCCGCAATTTTTCTTCGACCTCTTCTATCAATTCCCTGTGATGCATTGCGCCTCTATCCTTTGCTATCCACCCCCAAAAGCCCCGCAAGGCTTATCCAGATCTTCTTGATCTCCTCCGAGACGGTGCCATTGCCATACTCAACCATAATTTTTTTCTCCACCAGGGCCTTGGAAACCACAGTATCGTAGGGAATCATCCCAACTAGATTAACTCCTGTTTCCTCACAGTAGCCGCTAATCCTGTCACTCATCTCAGGATTCAGATCGTACTTGTTGACGCAGGCTGCGGCAGGAATATTGAAGTGTTTGGCTAATGCGGCCACCCTCTGCATATCATGTAGCCCGGCAAGGGTTGGTTCTGTGACGATAAATACCAGGTTGGCACCGGTAACCGCCGAGATCACCGGGCAGCCAATGCCAGGCGGGCCATCCACAATAATGAGATCCAGCCCCTTTTCCTCGGCTATCAGTTTGGCGTTGTGGCGGACTATAGTAACCAGCATGCCGGAGTTTTCTTCGGCAACACCCAATTTCGCGTGGACAAAGGGACCATAGCGGGTGTCCGACACAAACCACTCTCCACAGATGTTCTCCTGCATGTCGATGGCCTCAGCCGGGCAGAAGTGGGCACACACCCCACACCCTTCGCAATCCACCCTGTCCACCACATAGTCCTGGCTGATGGCATCGTAGCGGCAAAGCTCCAGACATTCGCCGCACTCCACGCATGCATCCCTATCAATGAAGGCGGTGTGCCCGCCGCGAAATGACTCTCGTGACTGGATGGTCGGTTCCAGCAGGATAAAGAGATCCGCGGCATCCACATCCGCATCTGCCAACACTTTGTTCCTGGCCAGAGCTGCAAAGCAACCCGCAATGGAGGTCTTACCGGTCCCCCCCTTACCACTGATAATGACAACTTCCTTCACTAAACCACCTTTCTCACTTGCTCAACCGGTTCAGCCAGTTTAGCCCGTTATGCTGGTTGATATGCCTTCAATCGTTGCAAAAAGCTTTTGAAACTTCTCTTTATATTCAGGGATTACATCGATGATCATCTTTCCCCGTGAGTAGGCCTCGGCGATTTTCCGATCCTCGGGAATCTCCATCAAGATAGGGATGTCCCGCCCCTCGCAGAACTCTTTGACCGCCAGGTCGCCAATGTCAGAGCGGTTGATCACCACCCCGGCTGGGATTCCTAGTTCAAAGACCACCTCCACCGCAAGTTCAAGATCGTTAAGACCGAAGGGGGTGGGCTCTGTGACCAGTATGCAAAAGTCGCTTCCTTTAACCGCCGCTATTACCGGACAGGAGGTGCCTGGCGGAGAATCGATGATAACCACCCCATTTCCTTCAGCCATCGACCTCGCCGCCTTGATGAGCGGGGGAGACATGGCTTCGCCTATCTCAAGACGCCCATGGATGAAACCCATAGGATCAGCCTCCCCCTGTTCGAGAATCCCGATGGACTTTGGTATTTCAGTGATTGCCTCCTCGGGACAAACTTTGCTACAGCCACCACATCCGTGGCATAGCTCAGGGAAGACCAGCACATGCTCTTTGACCACGACGATGGCACTGAAGCGGCAAATTTTGGCGCATTCACCGCAGAAGGTGCACTTGCCCAAATCCACTCTGGGATTGGGTAGGTAAACTTCCTCGGTCCTTTTGATTCGGGGATTGAGAAAAAGATGACAGTTCGGCTCTTCCACGTCGCAGTCGATGAGCTGAACTCCATCGCCGATGGATTTGGCCAGATTTGTGGCTATGGTGGTTTTGCCGGTTCCACCCTTGCCGCTCGCTACCGCAATGATCATCCTAGTGTCCCTCTACTACCTGCTGGTCTACCACCACCTGCGGCCAGATGTTCTTCCAAAGCCGAATCCTCCGCCCCGGAAGCGGCCCCGGCCGCCACCCCGGCGAAACCATCTCCACCCAGTAAACCCAAAGCCGGGAGAATCATAGCGGGGCTCGCCATAACCGACTCCTCGTCGCCAGGGGAGCAGGGATGGACGGTCGTAGTGAAAACCTCCCATGGGCATGGCGCAATAGCCACGTCCTCTGCCCATCATAGGTCCCCTACCTCCCGGTCCGGTTCCGTCAAATCTTGGCATGTTCATCACCTCCTATTTCTTCTTTTCCAGCTTGTTTATCCTCTCCTCAATTCGCTTCATCTGCTCTTCAAGCTTGCCTTTCTGGTCTTTCAATTCTTCCAGGTCATTGGCAGGAGTGACCTGTTGGTCAAATGAATAGCCCCGGCCCATACCTCGGCCCATACCTCTACCCATGCCTCGGCCCATACCTCTACCCATGCCCCGGCCCATACCTCTACCCATGCCCCGGCCCATACCCATACCACGACCCATACCGGCCTTACCGCTTGGAGTGGTTGTGCCGAAATTGGTATCCACCGAAGGGCCAGTGGCCTCCTGTAATTGGCCTTCCATATATTGCTGCAGAGCTTCGCGCACGGTCCCTGCCACGCCGAGATAGACCTTCAGGCCGGTGACCGCCAGGGTTTCAGCGGCATTGGGACCCAGATTCCCGGTTATCACCGCATCTACTCCCGAGTTGGCTACCATTTGAGCAGCCTGTATCCCCGCACCACCGCTCATCATAGCGGCCTCGTTGTCGAGCACTTGCAACTCTTCGGTTGCGGGATCAACCACTACAAAGCATTGACAGCGACCAAACCTCGGATCGATTTGGGCATCCAGATCCGGTCCGCTGGATGAGATTGCGATTCTCACGACTTCTCCTCCTGTTTCAATATTGGTGCAAGGTCAAATGGCTCAAGGAGATACCTAAACCATGTGACCATTTGACCATTTGACGGTCTTTGACTCAGTGATCGCAGATGTTCTGACCCGCAATCAAGGTTCCCTTCAGATATTGCTGCACAAGTGTTTCTGGCGGAGAACTGGGAGCCCCGACTGTCACCTGAATACCCTTCTCACTGAAGAGGCCAAGCGCTCTTCGCCCCATACCGCCGGCTATCACCACGCTTACTCCCAACTCGGCCAACCAGTTAGGCAGGACTCCAGGTTCGTGGGGTGGCGGAGTATGCAGTTCCTTGTCCTTGATTCGACCATCCTCTGTCTCAATAATGGCAAAGTGCTGACAATGGCCGAAGTGAGCACAAAGCACACCCTCTGCCAATGGAATAGCAAATTTCATATCTTTCCTCCTTTTTTCCAAAGGTTTTCATGAGCTCCTACAAGACAGGCGTCAACAAGAATCATTCACATCGCCGTGTCGCCGCGTCTCCGTATCTCCGTGTCCTGCTTTTCACACCCAGTGTCCCTCCACGTTGGCGTCTTTCGCATGTTCAAACTCTCCCCGGAGGTAAG
>JARRNM010000228.1:0-4935 GCA_037384945.1 Deltaproteobacteria bacterium | reverse complement strand
AAAGGGAGTCTACCGGCTCTGCCAAGATGTGGACATCGCTTTTATGGAAGGCATGTTTCTGCCTGAGCACGCTGAACATGCGGAGGCCAAGGGACACCTCACAGTGGTGGATGCAGCCCGCATTGCCGGCAGGGCAGGGGTGCGGCGTGCTGTATTGGTTCATATCAGCCCGCGCTATAATAGTGATGAGCTACCTCTTCTAGAAGAAGCAGCCAAATCTCGCTTTGAAGGATCCGAGATGGGGGAGGACTTCCGGATCTATGGTGTACCATATCCCAACGATGAGTGACCGTGCACAGAGTCATTGGTTATGAGAGAGGAGTTGCGAGACGGGCGAGACGGGAGGTCGGGCGAGACGAGGACAGACGACAGACGGCAGATGGCAGATGACAGAGGTCAGGGATTAGAGGTCGGAGTCAGCAGACAGCAGGTAGGAAGCAGCAGACAGCAGGCAGGAAGCAGCTTTTCAATTTGGGATTGCGGATTTGGGATTTGGGAATTAGGAAATTAGAAAATTGGAGAATTAGGAAACTGGAGAATTAGAGAATTAGGGAATTGTTGATTATGACATATAAGGTATAACCGATAACGTATAACGTATAACCTTAGTATACCGCTTACCATCTGACGATTTGAACGACTTCAACGGTTTGAACGATTTGAACGGCTTTCCTGTGAGCTGTGAGCTGAATTGACGACTTCTACGGCTTCTACGACTTCTACGACTTCTACGACTTCTACGGTTTTTACGGCTTGTACGAACCCTTTCGATAAACGATCCAATAGTGTCCATTTTGCTGGACCTAAAACGGGAAATCAAGGTGGATTATGAAGGAGATACAGATAGGATTAATTGGACTGGGCACGGTGGGCTGCGGTTTGGTTAAGGTTCTGCAGGACAACAGTCAGCTTCTCCAAGAACGGCTGGGTGCGGTCTTAAGGCTCAAGAGAGTAGTGGATATTGACATCGAGAGCCCTAGACCGGTCTCTCTTCCTGAAGAGATTCTTTCCACCCAGGTAGAAGACATTCTGGCTGATGAGGAAATTCGAAGTGTTGTGGAGCTCATAGGAGGCATGGAGCCGGCCAAGACCTTCCTTTTGGAGTCGATGAAACGGGGTAAGCACGTGGTTACCGCCAATAAAGCTCTGCTGGCGGTCCATGGTAGCGAACTGTTCGCTGTAGCCCGGGAACAGGAGGTGAGCATCGCTTTTGAGGCGGCCGTTGGCGGTGGCATTCCTCTTATTCGCTCCTTACGTGAGGGTTTAATTGCCAACCGCATCGGCCACATCTATGGGATTTTAAATGGTACGGCCAATTACATCCTCACCCGCATGGCTCGGGAGGGAACCACTTTCGCCGAAGCCCTCAAGGAGGCACAGGCCCAGGGTATTGCCGAAGCGGACCCGCGTTTGGATATTGAGGGAGTGGACGCAGCTCACAAGATAGCTATTCTCAGCTCCCTTGCCTATTGCTGTGAGATAGATTTCGATCAGATTTACATAGAGGGCATTTCCCAGATCGATCCGTCTGACATCCAATTTGCCGAAGATTTCGGCTATCAAATAAAGCTCTTGGCCATCTCACGCAGTGACGGGCGGAGAATCGAGGTGAGGGTGCATCCAACAATGATTAGCCAAAAGCATATGCTGGCCAAGGTCGAGGGAGCCTACAATGCTATTCACATTTCAGGCGACGCGGTCGGTGACGTCATGTTTTACGGCCTAGGTGCCGGCATGATGCCCACAGGCAGTGCCGTGGTCAGCGACCTGCTGGAATTGGGACGAGATCTTCTGGGTGATAGGGGTGTAAGAATTTCACCCCTGGCCTGTGACGGCAAAGGGACGACCAAAAGCACGATCAAGCCTATGGATGAACTGGTAATAAATTACTACTTCAGATTCTCGGCGGTGGATCGCCCAGGGGTGCTGTCTAAGATTTCCGGTATACTTGGTAGTCGTGATATCAGCATTGCCTCGGTGATTCAGAAGGGCAGGCAGGTAGAAGGCTCAGTGCCGTTGGTGATGATGACTCACGAAGCAAGGGAACAGGATGTTCGTCTGGCCTTGGCCGAGATAGATAAACTTAACGTGGTTACGGCGCCCACCAGGTTAATCAGAGTAGAGAACGAAACAACAGCCGATAACTCCTAACCGATTCCCTTGATGTATAGACATGGGAACTAGGCACTGAGCAGTAGACACTAAGCACCAATTTTCCATTAGCTCTAACGAGTTCTCGTGCTTAATGCCTAGTTGCTCAATAGGAAGGACGATCTGGAGATGAATACCTCAAACACCAAGTATCTGATACTGGTGGGCGATGGCATGGCAGATGAAGCTCAAAAAGAGCTAGACGGCAAGACACCTCTGGAGGAGGCTCAAACTCCCCACATGGACCTGCTTGCCTCCCGGGGTGTTCTTGGACTTACTGAGACAATTGGGCCTCACCAAGAACCTGGGAGTGATGTGGCAAATATGGCCATTTTGGGTTACGACCCTGATCGGTTTCATACGGGCCGTGCTCCTCTGGAAGCTGCGAGTATGGGAGTAAAACTGTTGCCCGGTGAAGTGGCTTTCAGATGTAATCTGGTGACCGTTGAAATCAACCCTGAAGGGGAACTCATTCTGGCAGACTACTCGGCGGGCCATATTTCGAGCGAAAATGGCAGAGTACTCATCGAGGCTTTACAGAAAGACTTGGGAAATGAAAGGTTTCAGTTTTATCCAGGGGTGAGCTATCGCCATCTTCTTGTCTGGCGGGGCGGGCGCTCTGACCTTATGATTACACCTCCCCATGACGTAACCGGTCAGCCGGTAGGCGAATATTGGCAGATTTACCACGAGGTTCCCGATTTAAGATCCCTGGTGGAATCTGCCCGTGAGGTTCTGGAAAAGCAGGAGGTGAACCGCCAGTTGCTTGCCCAGGGCAAGCGAGCAGCTAATGCCATCTGGCTTTGGGGACAGGGGCTGGCGCCCGTCATGCCGAGCCTAACCGCAAGGTTTGGCATCGAGGGAGCGGTTATTTCAGCTGTGGACTTGCTGAAAGGACTGGGGATATGTGCTGGTCTGGAACCACTGTCCGTTCCAGGGGCCACCGGATATTTGGACACCAATTATAAAGGCAAGGTTTTGGCAGCTTTGAATGCTCTAGAGGATAAAGATTTTGTTTATTTACATGTAGAGGCCCCAGATGAGGCATCTCACGAAGGGAATCTGGGTCTCAAAATAGAAGCTATCGAGGCCTTTGATGCTAATGTGGTTGGACCCATAGTTGAAGAATGCACTCATTGGCCGCAACTTAGAATAATGGTTATAACAGATCATCTGACTCCCATCCGAACTCGCACGCACGCCAGGGGACTTGTTCCCTTTGCAACTTGTGACTTTCCTGCCGGCCGGGTTATCAGCGGGAGAGGGTTTTCTGAAGGAAGCGCCGCAGAAACTGAATTAGTAGTCAAACCTGGACACCTGTTGATGGCTAGGTTTATCGAGGGGGACTTTTCGATAGTAAATTAGAGAATTAGAAAATTAGAGAATTAGAGAATTAGAAAATTGGAGAATTAGGGAATTAGGAAACTAACTGATCATAACGGATAACGGATAACTCTATTCACCGTTTACCGTTTACCGTTTACCGTTTACCATTTGACGATTTGACCAATCAACTATTTGACCAATTGACGATTTCTACGACTTCTACGATCTGAACGGCTTGAACGATTTAAACGGTTTCAACGATTTGTGGAAGGAAAATGGCTGAATCCTTTCGGGCAGAGCAAAGAGTATTGTATGGCGATACCGATTCCATGGGGGTAGCCTATTATGGCAACTACCTGAAATGGTTCGAAATCGGCCGCACCGAGCTTTTCAGAACCCTTGGCAGTAGTTACCGGTCTTGGGAAGAGCGTGGTTGTTTTCTGCCAGTGTATGAAGCCTATTGCCGCTATCACAAACCAGCCCGCTATGACGATATAATCAGCATACAGACTATTTTTTGTCTTGAAGGCAAACTCAGACTGCGCTTTGATTATCGACTATTTCACAAAGGGAATGGAACGCTTCTTGCGGAAGGATATACTGTGCATGTTTGCACCGATAAACATGGACGAGTGCTAAAGCCCCCAGCAGATTTGAGAAAATTTTTCAAACAAATGGAAGAAATGTCAATAATCGAGGAGAGTAAGGACGATTCGGAGAAATGTTGATAATTCCTGCCATAGACTTAAAAGAAGGGCGATGTGTGCGCTTGCAGCGAGGTGTCATGTCTACGGCGACAATCTTCTCCGATAATCCTGCCTTGACAGCGAGACGGTGGGAGGAGCAAGGCGCTCAATGGCTCCACGTGGTGGACTTGGATGGGGCTTTCGCCAAGGAACCCAGGAACCTGGATGCTATTGCTGCAATTGTCGACTCTGTTGATGTTCCGGTTCAAGTGGGCGGTGGCGTGCGCAGCCTGGAGACTCTGGCTGTTTATCTTGAGATTGGAGTGGAGCGCGTGGTAATGGGGACAGCTGCCCACAGTAACCCGGAAATATTGGTACAGGCATGTCAGAGTTTTCCCGGGAAAGTTGTCTTGGGAATAGACCACCGCAAGGGTAGAGTTGCAATTGAAGGATGGAGCCAGACCACCGATGTAGGGTCAGGAGAATTGGCAACCAGGTTTGACAGCCTCGCCCTTGCAGCTATTGTCTACACTGACATCTCCAGAGACGGCATGCAGTCCGGTCCAAATGTCCAAGCTACCCGGCAATTAGCTCGTGCAGTGAATATACCGGTGATTGCCTCAGGAGGAGTAGGCACTCTGGACCACATCAGAGCGCTCTTGCCTCTTGAGCAAGACGGGGTCATAGGAGTGATTGTCGGTCGTGCACTTTATAGTGGAACAGTGGAGTTGAGCGAGGCTGTTGCGCTGGCCGAGGACAGATGACAGCTGGC
>JARRNM010000227.1:0-9698 GCA_037384945.1 Deltaproteobacteria bacterium | reverse complement strand
TTTCAGGAGCCGCGCCACCTTTACATATTCAAGTCTTGCCTGATCGACCTGTCCTACCTGGCTGTAAAGGTCTCCCAGGTTGAACCGAGCCAGGGCATGCTCCGGTTCAAGGTACAATACCTTTCTGAATTCTTCTATGGCTCTGCCCTCATCTCCCTCTGTTCGATAAATGATCCCCAGGAGGTAGTGACCGGCGCTAGATAGTGGCGCGCGCTGAACGATCCTTGCACACAGTTGCATCGCATTGTCCAAGTCTCCCAGATTGAGGGCAATTTCTGCCTGAAGGAGAATCACACTTTCGGGAGCGGTTGTCTCCCGCAGATAAGGATTCAGCATTTCGCTGGCTTGTTCAGGTTTTCCCATCTCCAGGAGTTCCTTTGCCCTGGCGCAGATCTGCTCGATCTCATTGGAGTTCAAACCCGAACCTTCCTTGGGCTTTTGTTTCCTGGTAACGCTGACTCTACTTTTCCGCAGCCCTCCGATTCTTCTGGTTCTTTTTCGGACCTTTTTCTGCGGTCCCCCTTTCCGATAGAAAAAAGCCCCTCCCCTCTGAACGGTGTTAAACTCATCGGAGATATAGCGCAAGCTCTCTGAGTAGCCGGCAAAAAGGTAGCCGCCCTCGCGCAAACTCAGATAGAAATTGTGTATCACTTTCCTGGTGGCCTCAGCTTGGAAATATATAGTTACATTCCGGCAAAAGATTATGTCCCAGCCAGACATTTCCTTCAGTGGATAGGGCTCACTCACCAGATTGAAGTAACGAAACTCCACCATTTGCTTGATGGATTCATCCAGCAGGTAGTGATCCCCTTCTTTACTGAAAAAGCGGCTGAGATACTCTTGCGGCATGTGGCGGACAGAGTGAGAGGAAAAGACGCCTTTCCGCGCCGCTTTCAGGGCATGGTGACTTACATCGGTGGCGACAATCTGGATTGGCTTATCCACTATTCCTCTCGTTAAAATCATGGCAATGGTATAAGGCTCCTCACCGGTAGAACAGCCGGCGCTCCAGATTCGTAATGATGCTCCCGGATAAGATTTGCTTTTGACTATCTCTGGAATCACAAAGCTCTCAAGAGCTCTGAACTGTGTTTCATCTCTGAAGAAATAAGTTTCAGGGATTGTTATTAAATTGAGCAGACGATCGAATTCTTTGGTACCGGCCTGGGACGACAAGAGATCGAAATAATCGGCAAAATTACTGAGGCCGCAATCCGCCATTCTCTGCAGTAGATTATCCTTGAGCAATTCCTGCTTGCCGGGATCAAAATAGATCCCGGCCCTCTCTGCAATTAGATCGCGAAAGCTGTGGAATTCAATCTCGCTAAGTAATAATTCCGTCATTTTATTTGATGATCTACCCTTATTCTTCACTTGGACACCTAAAATGCAAACCCCGGTGAAATTAACCTGACCTTTGGGATTCCGCCTATGCCTACCAGCAAGGCTAAATTCCCCAGGGCAAGAATGTCACCGGGCAGGTCTTTACAAATGGTGCCGCCGAGGGTCAAGGGTCCGTGCGGTTCAGCTTTTTCTCTCTTCCTCTTCGGCAATCCACCTCATAATCCGAGGTCCAATCTCATCCAGTGGCAGGACAATCTCAGCTGCATCTAGTTCAATTGCCGCCCGGGGCATCCCGAAGATTATGCTGCTCTGTTCATCCTGGACAATTGTATGTCCACCACAAAGTCGGAGACTTTTCAGTCCCTCCGCCCCATCAGACCCCATACCGGTGAGGATGACGCCAGCCCCTCGCTTTCCATAATTGCGGGCTAATGAATCAAAAAGCACCTCAGCCGACGGTCGGTGCCCATTAATTGGCAGTGATCTGTCGAGCCGCACAGTGTCCATCTCCGTGACCATCATATGGTGATCCCCCGGGGCTACCAGAACTACTCCAGCCTCGAGCGCATCTCCTTCCTGGGCCTTCTTCACCTCAAGTCCCACTTCATTATCCAGCCAGCGGACCAACCCTTCCAGAAATCCCCTGCTCATATGCTGAACCACAAGGAAGGCGGCGTTAATCTGAGGGGAAATTCTTGCCAAGACCTTTACAAGCGCGGTTGGCCCTCCTGTGGAAGCTGCTATTGCCACCACCAGAGGGGACTCTGCAATTCTTCTCTGGGGGCGCCGGGAAGTAAGGAGTGGCTCAGCCTCAGCGGGGAGGAATCCTCTCACCCCCTTAACCTTGGTGGAGGCCAGGGTGCGCAATCTTTTCAGGAAGCTATTCCTAATCTCTGGCCGAGTCCGCCATAAGTAGAGCTCCTGCTTGTCGAGGACGTCCAGTGCTCCGGCCGTAATGGCGCGAAAGAGCTTTTCCTCCTGCTTACCCATAGAAGCGGTGATCATCACAATGGGCACCGGAAATACGGCCAAAATCCTCTCCACTGCCTCAAAGCCGTCAATCCCTGGAAGTCGGATGTCCATGGTAACAAGATCAGGCCTCATTTTCAAAGCGGCAGCCACACCCTCCAATCCATCCGCCACTGCTCCCACCACTTGAAATCGTGGGTCAGTGGTCAAGATTTCTTCGAGCAGATCCCGGGCGCTTTTTACATCGTCTACAATCAGTACCCGAATCGGCTCGCCACCCCCCCGGCACCCTGTCTTTTCTCTATGGTGGTCAGATTTCATTAGGCTCCTGCCTAAACTCAATCTTGATCAGGTTGGCAACTGCTGTAAAAACCACAAAGGCCATGAAGAACACAAAGGGGGCGATTTCCGCTTGTTGACTGCAGATTGCAGATTAAGAATTCTCCTCGTGCGTCCTTTGGTAAATCTACAATCTTAACTCTAAAATCTTAGATTCCTTTGGTGACCTTTGTGTACTTTGGGGTGAGAAACTATATTCCTTGGTCTCTCCCTTCCTTGCCCAGCAAGGTCTCTACGGTTTCAATCAAATTTTTCTGATTAAACCTGCTTTTGATTAGATAGGCGTTGGCACCAGCCTCCAGTCCCCGTCGTTTGTCCTCATCACTCTCCATTGAGGTGACAACCACCACCGGCAAATCCTTGGTTTTTTTATTGGTTCGAATTTTCCTGGTGAGAGTAAAGCCATCCATTTTAGGCATCAGAATATCCGTAAGCACCAGGTCAAAGTCCTGTTGTCCCAATCTATTCAAGGCATCCAGGCCGTTCTCCGCGGTGACCACTTGATAACCGGCCGCCTCTAAGATGCTCTTTTCCATCTGCCGGGTCACTACCTGATCTTCCACCACCAGGATCAACTGGCCAAGCGACGAGCTGGCCTCCTTTTCCAGGACCTCCCCCCTCGTTCTTGCCTCAGTTTGCCCGTGCCACAAGATTTGGGGCACATCTAAAATGATAGCCACTTCACCTGAACCCAGAATGGTCGCCCCTGCCACATAGTCCACTTTCCTGAGATGGGTTCCCAAGTCTTTGCTGACGATCTCGAGCTCCCCCAATATATCCTCGACAAGGAAGCCCACCTTGCGTTCTCCAGCTTGCAGGATTACGATCAGAACCTTGCCTTCCCTCAACGAACCGCCATTCCCCTCATTCCAGCCCAAAGTGGCAGCAAGGCTTCTCACCGGCAGAATCTCTCCTTGATGCACCACTGCCTGTCGTCCCCGGATAGATTTGATTTCCTGCAAAGGGACTTGAAAGGTCTTGGCCACAGAGAAAGTGGGAATGGCCAGGACTTCACCAGCGCACTGAACCATCAGTGCATGGACAGTTGCCAGGGTAAGAGGTAGGGAGATAGTAAATTTAGTCCCTTTGCCCGGTTGTGAAGCAATCTCCACTTGACCCTTTAACCGTTCAACATTGGCACGTACCACATCCAGGCCCACTCCACGCCCGGAGATATCAGTGACCAGGCCGCTTGTGCTCAGGCCTGGAAAGAAGACGAGCTCCAGAATCTGAGCCTCGGTCCAAGCTGCAAGCTCCTTTTCATCCACGAGACTCTTCTCTAAGGCAGCCTTTTTCAGAAGTTGGGAATCAATGCCCCGACCGTCATCTTCCAGGAAGATAAGTACCTTGGCTCCTTCTTGTTTTGCCTCCAGTCTGATCGTCCCGACCTCTGGCTTCCCAGCGCTGCGTCTGGCACTGGGCGTCTCTAGCCCGTGATCCAGGGCGTTGCGCAACAAATGAACCAGAGGATCCCCTATCTGCTCAAGGATGCGTTTGTCGATAGTTGTCTGTTCTCCCTTTACCGCAAAGGTAACCTTTTTGCCAAAATGGCGGCTCAGATCGCGCACTGCCCTAGGTAAAGTATTCAAAACCAGGGCCAGAGGTAACATGCGAATCTCCATGCTGCGATGCTGCAGAGTCTCAATGTGGCGGCCGGCGTTTTCTGCGGCCTCCTGCAAACGACGGCCCATCTCCTCCAGGGAGTCGCCGAGTTCAAAGAGTTTGTTTACTAACCCTGCCTTTGTCTTTGTCTCAGTTGGTTGAACCTCACCATATTCGTGAATACGCAGCTGTTGCCACCTATCTCGGATCTGCATCAGCTTGTCAATTTCGCTTGAAAGATGAAGTTGAGCCACAGCCGCCTCGGCGGCCAGGTTTACCAGTTCATCCAATTTCGCCGTTGTCACCCGAACAGTATCCATGGTCGAGACGCTGGTCTCGCTGGCTGGAATCGGTTCAGGAATGGGTCTAACCGGTTCTGTCACCATGGTGCCTTCTGCAGGCTGAAGCTCAGGAAGCAAATTGGCAAGGCGAGCCATGGTGCTCTCCGCGTCAACTCTAATCCTTTTGCTGGCCGCAAGGGTGTCTAGCATTACGGTAAGGGCNNNNAGAGCGTCGCACGCTTCCGTGGTTACAGGCAATTGGTTCTTTTGCAGGGCCCGTAGCACGTCCTCCATGTGGTGGGCCAGCTTTCCCATGCGCTCAAATCCCATAGTCATGGCCGAACCTTTAAGACTGTGGGCGTTTCTGTAGACTTCTTGCAAGATCTCCCTGTTTGCTGGCTCTTTCTCCAGACCTGCCAGGCCAAGGTTAATGGCCTCCACATTGTCGCGAGCCGCGGCAATAAAGTCCGGCAGGAGCGGCTCCATTTCCTCGGGGGCGGTTTCCTCTGCTAGACCTTCGACGGCAGTAAAGAGCAGGGGCTCCACTTCCTCAACCAGTTCGGCCACCTTGCCGGAATCCACCTCTCTGGTTCTAAGGTAATGAACAAAGAGATCTATGCCATCAAATAAAAGGTTGGCGAGTAATTCATCGAAGGGTACGCGGCCCGCATCCACTGCCACCAAGACATCTTCAAATATGTGGGCCAGTTGGCCGAGCGTGGGTGCCCTCAGGCGATTGGCGAATCCTTTGATGTTGTGTAGCTGACGGCTCGCCATTTCCAGCGAATCATGATCCTCTGGATTCGTTTCCAGCCGCAGCAAGGAATCATTGAACTGCTCAAGAGCTTCCCGATAATCATCTTTCAAGGTCAAAAATAGATCGGTATCTTCGCTCATGGGCTTCGCAGTCTGTTGTCTCTTGTCCACCGTCCGCTGTTCAGATCGTTCAAACCGTTCAAATCGTTGAAACCGTTGAAATCGTTCAAGTCGCTAAAACCCGTTGATTGCCTTTCTTGTTTTTCCCGACTCTCTCGCCTTTTCCACTTGTCCAGCCAGTCTAGCAGTTCCCTTGTGCCTTGAGCCCTGAGCCTTGAGTCACCTGCTCTCTGCCTTTTACACTATGGACCACCTTCGACGGACAACTGACCCTATTCAATTTTAAACTCACTTATTCTTGATTTCAGTTCGTCGGCAAGGCGATTGAGATCGCTGGCTGAAGAGATAGTGTTCTTTGAACCGGCCGCAGTTTGCTGGGCCACCTTAGAGATTTCCCTCATGGTGTTTACCACCTGTTCGCTCGCCTCTTTCTGTTGGTTTGTGGCCACAGAGATCTGCCTGGCCGATTCCGCAGTCTGCTCAGCCATGGCAATAATGTTCTCCAATGCGTCCCGCACCTTATTCAGCCGAACTTCCCCTTCCTCAACTCCCTTGACGTTCTCCTCTGCTGCAAGCACCGAGGCATTTGCCGCCGCTTGGATCTCCAGGAGCACGTCCCGGATGGTACCCGTAGATTTAACCACATCTTCGGCAAGGCGGCGGATCTCTCCTGCCACCACTGAGAAACCTTTACCCGCCTCGCCAGCTTTTGCCGCTTCGATGGCGGCATTTAGGGAGAGCATTTTAGTTTCGATAGCTATTTCACTAATGATATCAATAATCTCACCAATTTGCTGGCTTCTTTGGCCAAGTCTAAGAATTTTCTCAGCGCTCTCTTCCGTTTTACTCCGCATCACAGCCATGGTTTTAGTGCTCTCCTCCATAAAATCCTGTCCTTCTTCGGCACTCCTCAAGGTCTCTTCGGCCACTGCGGTTACCGCGTTACTGTTTTCGGCAATCTGTCGGGCAGTTGTGCTAAGCTCCTCCATGGTTGCGGTAGTCTCGCTCACCGAGGCTGCTTGCTGGGCTGCTCCGCTCGCCTGCTGCTGAGCCGCCGAGACGATCTCGCTGGAGGATCCGCCAATGCGTGAGGCTGCCTCCTGACTCTGTCTCGTCATATCTCGAAGATTGGTCACCATGGCATTGATCGCCTTGCCGAAGGGGCCTGGGAAAATCACTCGTTGGCTAAAATCACCGCTGGCGATCTTCTGTGCCTGCCCGGCCAGCAAGGTGAAATTCTGGTGCATCGAGTCGAAGGCCTCAGCTAGCATCCCCACTTCATCGCCAGATGCCAGGGCAACTTTTTCGGAAATCTCTCCCTGCGAAATCTTCCTGGCATACTTCCCCAATTTGCTCAGAGGCTTGGTAAAATTACCGGCAAGAATATAGGCAAGGTAAAACCCGATGATTAGTACGAGCAAGGAGGCAAGACTGGTCATCCAGAAAACATTTCGCAAGGGAGAGAAGAAACCGCTGCTGTCTGCTTCACTTACCAAAAACCCGTTCAAATCTTCCACTTTCTGGAAAGCGTAGATCCTGCCCTGGATTTTTTCCACATAGGTACCCAAGGGCCTTCGAGTCAACTCCCTTATCAGCCCTACCGGCAGCATCGGATCCGATCCCCGCGGATAGCTGGCTATTAGGGATCCGTTGCCGGCAAGTAAGTAGGTGGAAGTGGAACCGCTAAGTTTCAACTTTTCCAGCACCTCCTCAAGCCTTTTTATTTTCTCTTGGTCTGGTAAACTTCTCCAGTCTTGAGTGCTGCAAACCAGATTGAGCTTGACACGCTGTGCTTCCATTGCTTGACTTTCCAAGGCTTTTTTGCTTTCCACATAGCTGATAGAACTCACAAAAAGAACGGCGATGAGGACCAGTGAACCACAAGTGACCCAAAGCTTCTGAGAGAGACTCAACCCCTTCAGGGATAACCGTTCTGGCAGGCTGTTCATCACCTCAGTCATCGCCGGAAAAGTGATAGATTCCACTGTGAAAAGGCTAAAGATAGAGTAAAGCAGACAAATAACCAGTCCCGCCAGAAGGCTCTGGAGACTCTGAGCGAGGTTGAAATGAGCCATTAATCTCATGGCTGCAGTTCCCAGCAGAAAAATTCCATATCCTCCCGCAAAGAGGGCCAAGGCCAACTTCCCTGGCAACCTGGCACTTAACCGCAGGATATCGGCCGCCTCCTGTAAATCCAACTCACTGTCAGCGGGGATGGCTCTGTGGAGTGAAAGGAGTTGTCGACCGTAATGCAACGGCAGAAGCACGAATAGGCCAAGGAGTAAGACTGCTTCAACGGTGTATATAGCCAGAAAAGGGCGGACCTGACTGTCTGCCAAATCGACACTGAGCCAGAGGTAGGGCAGCCCGAGTATTAGAACAACATAAACAAACAACATAGCCTGGTTCCAAACGATCTTTTTCTTGAGTCCATTCATGGGAAATAGATCCCTCCTTGACCGTTTTTAGGGCTCATACTGAAGATCCACCAAGAGGACCAACTCATCTTCCCATTGGCAGACACCCCAAAGTTGCTGCCATCGCTTGTGAATTTCCAGTAATCGCGGTAGCTTCCAAACATGTCTAGCCATGTCAACCAATATGAGATCGCCTATCTTGTCAACTTTGTATCCCACCTGCTCCCCACCGCGATTAATCAGTAAGAGTTGCTGCCGATCTTCAGCTGGCGCCGGAGACAGACCGCAGGTGGTCCTTAAGTCAAGGTGTGGAAAACTATCACTTGAGCCAATATCCAGAGTCGTTGAGTTTTGCCGGGGGGGACTGGGCAACCTGACTATCTGATCAGCCTCCACACCTAACAGGAAAGGACCAACCCAAAAGGTGAGGATCGCCAGGGTGGAAGCCTCTTCGGTGCTTGCCATGGTTTAGCCTCGTTGCGAGTACATAGCATCTGAGTGAAAAACTCCCTCCAGCTTGATGATGCTTATGAGTATCTCGCCCCAGTGGGCAGCCCCCTCAAAGAATAAACGCTGTGACTCACCCGTGCTAATCGGTTCCTCACTCAAATCCTCTGAGGACAGACCTACGAGGTCACCAATTTCGTCTACCAGCAGACCCGTCCTCGTCTCCCCGTGTTCTACCACAACTATAGCCGGATCTGTAGTTTTCCCACTTTGGGGCAATCCGAAAATTTCTTTTAGATCGAGGGCCGACAGCACTTCCCCTCTGAAATTAATGATCCCGAGAATGTGATTGGGAACACTGGGAACCCGGGTAATCTTGAGCGTTGGCAAGACCTCCACCAACTGGTGCACATTCAAACCATACCACTCCTCGTTGAGGCGGAAAGTGAGATATTGTTGGTGGGGGGAATCTGAGGCATCTGAGGCAAGATGGTTTTTCTGAGCCCGGCGGACCTGCTCAAAAACATTTTTCCCTGGTCCGTTCGACAAATCTGGCATGAAATAAACTCCTCGCTTCCATGTCACTGGGTGCAATGATTCTGATTGAGGCTTTGACCATAAAGATCACAAAGGGCACAAAGCGGGTGATTTCCGATTGTTGATTGCAGATTGCAGATTGAGAATTCTCCTCGTGCGCGCTCTTATGAGTCTACAATCTTAAATCTAAAATCTCAGATTCCTTTTGTAGTCTTTGTGTCCTTTGTGGTTTAGCTCAGCTATTGGTTTTGGGGGCTGGCTTCTCCGGGCTTACTACTGCCCCCGGCCGTAAATGGCTAGCACCCGGTTGATTCTGGCCAGCAGTAGATTGGCAACAATGGGCTTGGGGATATAGTCATCGGCACCAGCCTCCAACCCTTCCACCTCATTTTCAACCTCGTCCATAGAGGTGAGAAGAATCACCGGTATTATGCTGGTCTGTAGGTGACCTTTGAGTTTCTTAACCAGGGAAAGACCATCAAGTTTGGGCATAACCACATCGGAGATTATCAGATCGGGCCTCTCCCTGTAGACTTTTTCCAGGGCTTCCTCCCCATCCGTGGCTAGGACTACATCGTATTGGGCCTCAGTCAATACTTTTTCCAGCATCTTACGTATGAAAGGATCGTCGTCCACTGCCAGAATCCGCGGCTGACCTCTGGATGGCTCAACCCCCTTATCCTCCGTAGGTTCTGCAACTGCCTTCCCCATTATGGCCTTGAAACCTTTTGTCTCCGGAGGCGGCGCCACCCGCATCAACTCCTCAACCGAGGTGACTTCCTTGAGCAGCTTGTCGCGACAGTCACTAAACATGTCGTCGACTCCTCGCTCTCTGACACTTTCTGCAATCTCCGTATCCGAAGCGCCTTTGACAATAAGCTTCCTC
>JARRNM010000226.1:0-4979 GCA_037384945.1 Deltaproteobacteria bacterium | reverse complement strand
CTTGATCCTCCAATTCCCGGATTATGGCCCTGCCCTTTGACACCTTCATCGCTTGCTTACGACTCATAACCCTGCCGGCCCCGTGGCAGGTACTGCCGTAGGTCTCCGCCATGGCCTGCTCTGTCCCCACAAGCACATAGGAGTAACGTCCCATGTCACCGGGAATGAGAACCGGCTGGCCAACCTCTTTGTATTCAGCAGGTATGTCCGGGTGATGGGGCGGAAAGGCTCGAGTGGCGCCTTTCCTGTGGACACACACTTTCATTTCCTTGCCCGCCACTTTATGGGTTTCAATCTTGGCAATGTTGTGGCAGACGTCATAGACGAGTCTGAGCCCCAGACGTTCGGAGCTCATTTGAAATACCCGCTCGAAGGTTTCTCGCACCCAATGGAAGATTAGCTGTCGATTGGCAAAGGCGTAGTTGGCGGCCCCTGCCATGGCTGCCAGGTACTGCTTGCCTTCCTTTGAGCTCACCGGGGCGCAACACAGCTGGCGATCCGGTAGCTCTATGCCATATTTCTGGGTTGACTTCATCAGTATCTTGATATAGTCATCGCAGACTTGGTGTCCGAGCCCCCGTGAGCCCGTATGCACGATAATGGTTACCTGATCTTTGAACAAGCCCAGGGCTCTGGCCGTATTTTCATCGTAGACTTCATCAACGTAACCAACTTCTACAAAATGGTTGCCTGAACCAAGGGTACCTAACTGGGGTTTGCCTCTTTCAAGGGCTCTATTGGAGATCAGACTGGGATCCGCGCCCTCTATGCAACCTCCCTCCTCAATAAATTCTAGATCACCTTCATAGCCAAAACCCTGACTGACAGCCCATCCGGCACCTTTGGCCAGCACCTTTTGCAACTCTTTCTGGCTGAGCCGCAAGTCCTTTCGTTTGGAACCGACTCCTGAGGGGATGTTTCCAAAAAGTGCATCTACCAACTTCCTCATGTGTCCCGTTACTTCACTGCGCTCCAGACCGGAGCGCACCAGTCTTACCCCTCAGTTAATATCGTAGCCCACCCCGCCGGGGGAGACCACACCTTCGTCCAGAGAAAATGCTGCCACTCCCCCTATGGGAAAGCCGTAACCCCAGTGGATGTCAGGCATGGCCAGCGATTGCCCCACGATCCCCGGTAGCCAGGCCACGTTGGCCACTTGCAGCAAACTCTTGTCCTTGCGGATATCGGCCATCATGGCGTCATTGGCGTAAACGATGCCGTCGGTGCGCATCTTCCCTTCTCTGATAACCCGCCAACGATAGTCGTCGATTTTCTGCACTTTTACAGCACTTTGCTCTCTCACGATAGAACCTCCTAGATCTTGATGCTGGATGCTAGATGCTAGATCCTGGATCCTGGATACTGGGTGCTGGATGCTGGATCCTGCATAATTTTCGTTAGAGTAATATCTAATATTACTCTTCAATAAACAGCTATCTAACCCATTCTTTATTTTTCACTGATATGCTCCGCCTCCACCTATCCTCTTCAGGCATTTCGAACTTTGGTGATTTCTATAAAATCATTGTATGAATAGCTATAACCAGTGTCCCTGCGGAAACTATGTTTCTGGATGTCATTCTGAGGAGTCCCGCTAAAAGCGGGACGACGAAGAATCTGGAGATCCTTCGCTCCGCTCAGGATGACACGGTCGAGCTTTCTTCACGGAGTTCATCCGGAGTGAAACGAAGGGCTCAGAATGACAACCCAGGCGTCAGTTTCCGGATGAGCGCTAACTAGTTCACGGGCCAGGTGCCAGATCTCCAGTTTCTTGTACCTCATTGGTGTCCCTCATTTTTCTAGTTTACTAATCTAGTATCAAGTATCGAGCATCTAGTATAAAGAAACTAGCATCTAGCATCTGGAAACCATCATCTAGATGTCGAATATAACCTGGGCTTGCCAGCCCCGATCACCCCTGGTAACTTCGAGCTGGTGGTAGGTGACGGCTTTTATTTCTGTTTTCATCGTATGGATGTTGGGGTCAAAAACATCGCCCCAGGCAGCGGCCTTCAAGGAAAAATTATCCAGCTTTACCTGGAAGCGACCAAAAACAAGGTCCTCCGTATCCAGTAGATAAAGGAGTTCCTGCAACCAGCTCACCAGCAAGGTCTCAATATCACCCTCCTGAAGTTGAAATCTCCGTTCCACCCGGCAATCAATTGAATCAACGGTGGTAACCACCTCGGTAAAGGCCAAGCCGGCGGTCTCAAAGAGATCTTCAAGAGTCGGGGCCTCCACTCTGATGCCGGCGTCTGCCGTGTGGTCTATGAATTCGAATGATCCCCTGGGACGATCTGTCATGGGGTTTCCCTTGCCAAATATAAGCTAGCAGCACCAGTGGTGGTGGCTGCTATTACTCTCATTGCTCAGAAATCATTTTTTTAGTATAGCATGCTAATTAGGAAGGCTACACTTTAGATAGTTTCCAGCCGGACCCCCCTCCACTTTCCCTTTGAGCTTGATCAAGGTGGCACTAACTAAACAATCAATGAATGATCTGGACTTTGGGCTGCCACCTGCGGTAAAATCGCTGCGTTTTCCTCTGATGTTTAAGGGGATCTCCCTCCACTAAGGCAGATTGGTAGATTTAACCCTGGATTAGGATCGCTGTCCTTCTGACGGCAAAGGAGAAAAAACAAAGGAGACAGTCATGAGAGATCGTTTTTTCAGGTTAATTATTCTCTTAGGGATTCT
Source organism: Deltaproteobacteria bacterium (assembly GCA_037384945.1). Lineage (GTDB taxonomy): Bacteria > Desulfobacterota > Syntrophobacteria > BM002 > BM002 > BM002. Next base: position 2,282 of record JARRNM010000226.1, on the reverse strand, counting down.
GACGATGACTCTTGGTTTTTCGAACTATACTTGGGCCCAAGGCATAGACCTGGAAGCGGAACATCCCGCAGCACCCGCTGTCGAAGGCCAGACCGCCACCTCGGCAGGACTTGGATTCGGGATCGTACCTGATTACGAAGGATCATCGGACTATACCGTAGTCCCTTTACCCTACCTGTCAATGAGATTTGCCAATAACATGTCTATTCTGTGGGTTGCCAATAAGGCGAGTGCCAACCTCGTTCCAAGTCGCAACTGGATGGCGGGGCCCATGGTCGAGTACATCAGGTCGAGAGCTGATGTGGACAACGACAAAGTGGACGACCTGAAGAATGTTGATGCCGCATTGATGATGGGCGGCTTTGTTGGCTACAGAATTGACCGATTCACCTTCTCGCTCGAGGCGATGGCAGATGTTGCCAACGCAAATGACGGGGCCATTGTAAGGTTGAAGGGGTTATACCACCTGCCGATCAACGAAGAGTGGAGTGCACTTTTCATCGCCTACACCACCTGGGCAAGCGACGATTATATGGACACGTATTTCGGGATCGATGGAGCAGACTCCAGAAGAAGCGGGCTAAAGAAATATGACGCCGACTCGGGGATTAAGGACGTGGGATTTGTCGTGCCGGTCACCTATAGTCCCTTTGAGCATTGGAGCTTCATGGGCGCTCTAGGTTATAAGCGGCTCGTTGGGGATGCGGAGGACAGCCCGGTCGTTAAGAAGGGTGATGAAAATCAATTTGTGGCGGGCGCGTTCGTCATCTACAAGTTCTAGCGCTGTTGAATTTCCCAAAGGGAACCTTATTCAACAGGGCGAGACGGGATCCAGAAAGTAGCTGATTATATTGAATATTCCCTAAATTCCCCTTCGACTTCGCTCAGGGTGGTGAGTCCTTCGACCCGGCTCAGGACCGTGAGCCTGTCGAACGGCCTGTCGAACCACAGATCTCGCCCCGCGAAGCGGTGCTCGTCCGGAATGATGGGCCCGCCGAACCGTGACATTGTTGCCAAAGGGAGAAGAGGGTTTTCAAGAGATGTTCTTGATATAGCCGTCAACCACCTGCTTCGGATCAACTTGGAGGGCTTCAGCGTAAGACTTGAGAAAGCTTATCAGATAGATTTTAGGCGGAAGATTGCTCACATCATCATTTTCAATGGCGGCCAAAGCGGTGGGACTGATCTTGGTGACCTGAAAAATCTCTTCCAACTGTATGCCGAGCGCTTCACGTAAGTTTTTCAGATCTTTACCGGAGATTTGCTCTCGCTTCAACATGGAGGCGGCAAGATCTCCTGCTTCCTTTTCGTGAATCTTTTTCTTTATTCTAGCCAAGTTATTGTTAGTTGGCCGAGCCTTACTTGTTGGAAATATCGGTATGGCTTTCTTTTGTCTGTGTGTCAATATTTTCCCAGGTGCCTCTCCTCTACTTACCAGATTATTGTCGTAAGCTTGTCTTTTCTCGCCGTCCATTAAAGTCAAAAAGGCATTTTCAATCTTTGATAAAATCAGCTTCCGCTCATCTTCCGTAAACAGTGAATAGGTCGCCAACGAATTCTCTTCATAGATGTCCAGAACCTGTTTGTATGCCTGCCTGATTTCAAAAGAAGAGGCACCGTAGGGAATCCTTAACAATTCATAGTAATTTAAATCTTTAAACTTTTTAATCATCGTTCAACTCTAACTCGACGAGACTCTTCTTTTTCTCCTGTGAGCTTTCTCACCATGTTTTGCAAGTCAGAAACAGTTTTTGTATAGGGATATTTCATTATGAATATATTTCTCGCAAGTATCGATTCGTAAACCCGGTTGTCATAGCTGATGTTGCCCAAGAAACCAAAACTGGGATAGAGATGTCTGTTGCATACCTCTACGAGTTGCTCTCCCAGGTTTTCATTAACCTGTCCACGAAATTTATTGAGAATTAATCTGAACTCCAAATTGCTCAGCAACTCTTCGAAGACTCTGCCCTTCTCAGGGTCTCTAGCGATGAGAATGTTAATTAGATCCAGTGGAGATTTGAATGAACCTCTTGATAATTTAGCAATTTCCTCTTGGTAAGTGTGCCAGAGGTTGGCTTCTTTTAGTGAAAGTTTCAACTTCCTCAAATATACAGACTTCATGAAAATAAAGGTGTTTTCAATCGCTGTTGGTTCCGGGGTGGTTACAAAGAATCCTTCCCGAGCGATCAGAAAAAAATCGAGGGTATTAAAGTTCGTTCCCGGGCCTAAATCCAAACGGATATAGTCAAAGGGCAAGGTTTTAATAGCGCTGATTATCT
>JARRNM010000225.1:0-5754 GCA_037384945.1 Deltaproteobacteria bacterium | reverse complement strand
GGGATGAGATGGCCAGGGTTTTGCGGGAAGACTACGTCCGCACCGCTCGCGCCAAGGGAGCCTCTGTCTGGCGCCATGCCTTCAAAGAAGGATTTCTCATCCCCATAACTGAAATCGTTGCCGCCAAAATTCCTTTTATCTTAAGTGGGGCCGTGGTGGTAGAGCAGGTGTTCAACTGGCCTGGAATGGGAAGAATGGCTTGGCAGGCCGCCCTGGACAGGGACTACCCGGTCATCATGGGAATTGCCGTAGTTGCAGCACTCTTCGTTCGATTCGGCACCCTGACGCAAAGAGTGGTTTACGTCATGGTTAATCCGAGGGCATCTCAAGAGAAGGGGAGGGGATGGCGGGGATGAAGCGCTATGGGCAAGGGTCACTTACGGCGACTGCTCTGTCGAGCCGGCCCCTGTGGAAGCAAGCTGCTGCCATAGATCTCCTCTATGTGGGATACGGTTTCTTTATCGTAAGTCTGGTGGTGGTGTCCTACGTCCTGGGCGCCCTCAACTTTCTTCCCCATGACCCTCAGGAGATGAATCTCTCCCTGCTCATGGCTCCACCGGGAGTTGCGGGCCACCTTCTCGGCACGGATTTCATGGGCCGGGATATTCTTTCCAGACTCATTGTCGGCATTCAAGCTTACTTCGTGCCCGGATTGCTTGCGATCGGGATCGCCATCACCCTAGGCACTTTTTTCGGGGTGCTGGCCGGCTATCGCGGCGGTGGGGTGGAGACGGCCGTCCTCTACCTTGCTCTCTCAGGTCAAGGGGAAGATCAATTTTCTCAAGCAGAAGAATTTCATCGAGGCAGCCGTCGCCCTGGGCCTCAAGAACCGGGTAATTGTTTTCAAGCATATACTCTGGTACAACTGCCGCTCCCTTTTCATCATTCAGGCGACCCTGGGGATGGCTGAGGTCATTCTCATCGAGACCAGCCTCAGTTATCTCGGCTTCGGCGTGCAGGAGCCCATACCATCCTGGGGGAATATGGTGCAGTCCGGGGCCAATTATCTTCTCCAGGGCAAATTCTGGTTGTCGACCGCGCCGGCCCTCGCCATCCTCTTCACCATCTTGGGCTTCCATCTCCTGGGAGACGGGCTCAACAATATAATCGAGGGGCACAGGAGCACATGAGCCAGACGGTCATCTTGAGCATAGAAAACCTGCACACCTTCTTCTTCGCTCGGAGCAAACAGGCCTTTGTGCGGGCGGCTGAGGGCGTGGATCTCGAGATAATGCATGGAGAAACCCTTGGGGTGCTGGGTGAAAGCGGCAGCGGGAAAACGATCACCGCTCTATCGGTTATGGGTCTGGTGAGCGCAGAACCGGGGGTTATTTCCGGGAAGATAGAATTCAGCTCCAAGGGGCTTCAACAAAATCTGCTCCAGGACTTGGATCAGTACGTTCAGCACCAAAGAAAAAATGGCCGAATAATGACGGTACAAAAGGACTGCGGTGGCTGGCAAAGAAAAACAGAGCGGCTCATGGGAGACATCCGGGGCAAAGAGATTGCCATGATCTTTCAGAATCCCCAGTCATCACTCAACCCATTTGTCACTGTGGGAAAACAGATAACCGAAGCAATCCAGCTCAATACTGAAATCAAGAACAGTCGGGAAGCCCAACAAAGGGCTTTGTACTGGCTCGAAAGGGTCAAGATAGATTCTCCCCGGTTGCGATACCATAACCATCCCTATGGACTGTCGGGCGGTATGTGTCAGCGGGTGATGATCGCCATGGCCTTGGCGGCCGAGCCTTCGCTATTAATCGCCGATGAGCCGACAACGGGCCTTGACGCCACCATACAAGCCAAGGTGGTGGAACTGCTGATGGAACTCAAGGCAGGATTGAACACCACCACCATGCTCATAAGCCACGATATGGAGGTGATCGGCCGGCTCTCGGACCGGGTGGCGGTGATGTATGGCGGCAGGGTGATGGAGTCGGGCTCAGTCCAAGAGATCCTCCGCAGCAAAGACGACTGCAACCATCCTTACACCACCGCACTCCTCGGTTGCATCCCTGAGGAGAGACATATCAAAGAAAAAATCTCTTTGCAGGCCATTGAGGGTGACGTAATCGACACCATGAATATCCCCGGGGGGTGCAGGTTCTATCCCCGCTGCAATCAGAAGAACGAGAAAATTAAGCGAAGCTGCAAAGAACATGAGCCAGCCTTGAAGGAAATCTCTCCCGGTCATTGGCTGAGATGCTGGCTCTATTTCGATGAAGGAAGATGAAAAAAACAATTCTCGAAGTAGTCAAGCTGAAAAAATATTACCTTCAGGGAAGAAGTCCCTTTTCTTTGGGGCGAGGCAGGCAGAGGACGATTCCGGCGGTTGACGATGTGAGCTTCTACCTCAAGGAGAATGAAACTCTCGGACTGGTGGGCGAGTCAGGTTCTGGCAAGACCACGGTGGGGAGAACCATTCTTCGGCTTACCCCAGCCACTTCAGGGGAAATCTTCTTTGACGGCAAAGAGATCCTTTCTCTCTCCACCGGCGAGTTCCATCCTCTGCGCAAAGATATGCAGATGGTCTTTCAGGATCTGGATGCGGGGCTCAACCCCAAGATGAGAGTGCAGGCAATTTTGCAAGAGGCAGTCCAGGTTCACCAACGAATGAGTGGTCCAGAGGTCGACGGCAGAATCAGAACACTGTTAGAGCAGGTGAACCTTAAGGAGAGCAAACTGGGAAACTTTCCCCATGAGCTTTCCGGGGGAGAAAAGCGGCGGGTGGGGATTGCTCGCGCCCTGGCGGTGGGGGCTCGTTTTCTGGTTGCCGACGAGCCCACCAGCGGTCTCGACGTGTCTATTCAGGCGCAAGTGGTCAATTTACTGAAGGATCTGCAGGAGAGGCTCGGTCTGTCGTACCTTTTCATCTCCCACGACCTGCGCATGGTAGAGCTGGTAAGCCACAAGGTGGCGGTCATGTATTTAGGCCGGATCGTTGAACTGGGACTGGCCGGCCACATAGCCCACGCCCCTCGTCATCCCTATACTCGCAGTCTCTGGTCCTCACTGGTTAGCAAAGAGAGCCGGGAAGTCTCCGATTTGACCTCACCAGGATCGTCCGGTGATTGGGGGGCGTTCGATTTCGAGCACTCTTTCAGCGGCTGCCGTTTCGCCCCGCGCTGCCCGCTGTATCAGGAACAAGGCAGACCTGAGGTGTGCACCGATCCCGCCAGCGAACCGCAGCTCCATGATGTGGGTGTGGCCCACAAAGTGGCATGTCATTTTCCCCTGTCTTCATAGTCAAAATTAATCCTCTCTTCAAAGCTGCCGGCCTTTACCCCTCCCATCGACTTCGCCAGTCATCTGGTCACGGGGAGAAAGGTTTCGACCTCAATCTGGCGACCATCAGTGGTGACGGTGATGGCGCCGTCCAGATCGGTCCTGTATGTCTGGATGCCCAGAGCTTCATAGCGCTGACGAATCTTGTAAGCAGGCAAGTGAAAAGAGTTCTCAAAGCCGACTGAAAAAATTGCGATCTTGGGTTTGAGCCGTTTTAAGAGAGGTATGGAGCTCGAGGTGCGGCTGCCGTGGTGGGGCACCAGCAGCACATCAACGGGCTCAAGGTGGGGGAGGTTCGCCAGTTGATCTTCAGTTTCTCTCTCCATGTCCCCCGGGAAGAGGAAAGAGATCTCTTTGTATTTTAACCGGATTACCAGAGACAGATTGTTGAGTTCCTTGGCAGTTGGAGTTGTTGAACTGTCAGTGAAATCAGCTGCCGGATGCAGCACCTGGACCTCCACTCCATTTATGCAGCGGTCCGTTACGAGTTGTCTCGGGCCCAAAAATGTTGCTTTTTTCTCGGCCAGCGTTTTAATTAGACTGCGGATGTCAGGATCCCACCAGGACAAGGTGCTGTACCAAAATTGTTCAATGGGGAAATGGGCGGCGACAAAACGCAAGCCTTGATAGTGGTCGGGATGGGGATGGCTCAGCACCATGGTGTCCAGCCGAGTTATCCGACGGTGCCAAAGGTAAGGCGCCAGCACATATCGTCCCACATCAAAGGAATTATCATGAAACCCACCGCCATCAATCAGCATAACGCCCTGGCCAGGTAACTCAACCACGGCTGAGTTACCTTGACTTACATCCAAGAAAGTAACTCGGAGCAAAGATCTAGCTGAGAGGAAATGGTTGGGAATCATCCAAGAGACCATAAGGATAAGGGAACAAAGGATCATTAGGCTAAAGCGGCACCACCGCCTAGCTTTCGCCAGGGGGAGCAAGAGGATAAGGTAAGCAAGAGCCACCTGCCAACCTCTAAGACTTCCGGGCCAAAACGTGGCCCAGGTGATACTGGCTAATTTGTCAGAGAGTGCGATAACCGGGCTGAGAGCCAAACTACCGAGAGTCAGGAGGAAGCCGGCCAGGGAGACGGACAGGGGCAGCAACAAGACAGCTAATAAGCCAGCAGGCAAAACCAGGAGACCAACCAGGGGAACGGCTATAAGATTAGCCGGGATACCCAGGGTGGCGAATCGGTGAAAATGATACAGGGCCACGGGAGCGGTAGAAAGTGAAATGATCAAGGAGCCGCAGACAAATTGATAGGAGCGGCGACTCAAACTACGCAACTTTTCCCATTTATCATTCTGGGGGACAAGCAACCGCGGTAAGGGGAGAGCGGATAATGTGCAGATCAGGGCTGCTACACCAATAAAGGAGAGCTGAAAGGATGCAGTAAAAAGAGCTTCCGGATAAATCATCAAGATGATAAGGGCGGCAAGGAAGAGGGAGTTGACCAGATCCCTTTCCCGCTCGACTACGAAGGCCAAGGTAAAGACGGCGAGCATGAGGGTAGCGCGCAAGGCAGGTAAGGCCATGCCAGTGAGCAGGCCGTAACCGAGGGCAAGAGGAAAGGCGGCGAGAGCAGCCATCGGGCGGGCCCCCCACCTGCCAGCCACCGGGGGAAACCGCACCAAAACAAAGTAGCAGACCAAAAAAGCGAAGCCCGCCACCAGTCCAAGATGGAGGCCGGAAATGGCAAGGAGGTGTCCAATCCCTGCTTCATAGAGCTGTTCTCGGAGCTTAGGACTTAGAGCGTAACGTTCCCCCAGTAAGAGAGATCGGTAAAGACCTGCGAGGTCAGGGGGAAGCCAACCGTCTATAAAGGTCCGAACTTTGTTGCGCCAGGCATGGAGGATAAACCTGCAATTGTGCTCAGGTTTGCCCAAGGGCACCAGATCCAGATCACTGCGTACATAACCCCTGAGCCAGACTCTTTGATTAGCAAGATGCTGTCTGTAATTGAAAGTCCCCGGGTTGTTGAAGTTCCGTATCGGTCTGAGGCGAACTCGGCCGACCAGCCGTTGTCCCACTGGCCATTGCTTCTGGCAGTTTCGCGCAGTAAGGAGCAGTTTGCCTGAGACAGTCTGCCAGCCGTCACCTTTCTTGAAGGAGGTTACCTTCAAGATCATCCTGCTGCTGGTTGGACCTTGTTCGAGGGAATGGCTAACTGTGCCCTCGAGAATTACGTCCTTTTCCTGCAAGAGCTGGTGAATCGCCCGGGGGGGCCGGTCGGGATTAGGTATTCTGCTGGAGGCCAAAATACCAATGAGGACGAAGACAACCAAGGGCAGGAACCAGGTTTCCCGTCCTTGCACCTGAAAGAGGAGGAGCACTGCCCAGAAGACGAATGCCAAAATATAGATGATTACAGGCTCGGGGGAGAGATGCCGGCCTATAACTATGCCGCTGATAAAAGCGAATAAGAGGTGAAAAAGAGGACGATGCACTGAGAGCATG
>JARRNM010000224.1:0-5013 GCA_037384945.1 Deltaproteobacteria bacterium | reverse complement strand
GATTTGAGAAAGCATAGCGCATGGAACATAAAGCGAGGAGTTAAGAGTCAGGAGCCAGTAGCAAGTCTTTAATTTCGAAATTCGAAATTTTGCTCTCTCTCCTTTGTCGTCTGTCATCTATATTCTGACCTCCGACATCTGACCTCTGATCTCTCTCTTCCCCGTCTCGCTCGTCTCGTCATAGATTGTACCTAATGCCAAGTGGAAACGGCTGCCGGCTGTCTGCTGCCAGCTGCGAGCTGCCTGGTGCCTGCTAGTGCATAGTGCTTACTGCTTAGTTCCTACTGGCGCGAGGCGTGCCTCGCCTCGCGCCGGTCCTTTATGGCTCTCTCCAGTTCTCTTTCCTCAGTTTTTCGCTTTAGGGTTTCCCGCTTGTCGTAACTCCTCTTGCCCCGAGCCAGAGCCAGCTCCACCTTGGCTTTGCCGTTCTTAAAGTAGATTCTGAGCGGTACTAGAGTCAGACCCTTCTCCTGGGTTTTTCCCTGTAGACGTTTGATCTCCCGTTTGTGTACTAGGAGCTTGCGGACTCGATCGGGCTCGTGATTGTCATAATAGGCATGAGTGTAAGGGCTGATGTGGGACTGCATGAGAAAGAGCTCGCCGTCTCTTATCCGAGCATAACTGTCCTTGAGATTGGCACGTCCTTGTCGCAGAGATTTGACCTCCGTGCCGAGTAAAACCATTCCAGCCTCAATGACCTCGATGATTTCGTAATCATACCGGGCCTTTTTATTCTGACAGACCACCTTGATGTTCGGTGATTTCATTGATCAATGCCACTGGCAGCAGGCAATTTACCCATCTCGTCTGCAAAAAGCTCGAAGTCTTCGCGGAAGCGCCGCCAGGCCAGCTCGCAGAGATAGTCGTTAATCTGGCCAGCGGTGGTGAACTGGAGGACTTCGTTCAAGTAATCTTTGGACTCTTCTATACTGGCATTGCGGATGATCTTCTTTACCCGGGGTACGGCCAAGGGATTCATGCTGAGGGAGTCCAGTCCAAAGCCAAGGAGGATGGGTATGTAAAGGGGTTCTCCAGCCAATTCGCCACAGAGAGAAACAGGAATGCCAGCCTGCAGACCCGCATCGGCCGTCTGTTTGATCATTCTGAGGATTGCAGGGTGGAGAGGTTCATAGAGGTGTGCCACGTGTTCATTCACCCGGTCAATCGCCAAAGCATACTGGACCAGATCATTCGTACCGATACTAAAAAAGTCAACCTCGCGGGCAAGGAGATCGGCAACCGCCACTGCCGAGGGTACCTCTACCATGATCCCAACCTGCAGATCTCTATCGAACTCGATGGAATCCTTAATTATTGATCGCTTCACTTCCTCGAGAATGGCTTTTGCAGCCCGGAGCTCACCCAGGCCAGAAATCATGGGAAACATAATCTTGACGTTCTTAGTGATTCCGCTGACTCGCAAGATAGCTCGGAGTTGGGTACGGAAAGTTTGGTCTTCTTGAAGGCAGAGACGAATGGACCGGAGGCCCAAAGCCGGGTTGGTTTCACTGGATCCTCGCATTTTGGTGCTGAGTTTGTCAGCTCCGAGGTCCAAAGTGCGAATGGTTACTGTCTCAGGATAGATAATTTCAGCCACCTCCCGGTAATCCCAAAAAAGAGTTTCTTCGTCGGGAGGTTGGTCAAGATTGAGATAGAGGTACTCTGTGCGATAAAGGCCAACACCTTCGGCACCGTTATCGATAACCGCCACCACCTCTTCTAGAAGTTCGATGTTGGCCTGAATCTTAATATGGTAACCGTCTTCGGTTTCGGCTGGGAGTTCAGCGCAGCGGACAACTTCCTGGCGATATCGGTCGAGCTGATACTGACGCTTGTAATAGTAGTTGAGCAGCTCCTCGTCGGGATCGATAATGACCTTGCCGGCATTGCCATCCACCACCATGAGCTCGCCGGAACGAACCGCCTGGTAAACCTTCTCAAGACCAACCACGGTGGGAATGTCCAGAGAGCGGGTAATGATGGCGGTGTGAGAGGTCTTACCACCCATATCGGTTACAATGGCTAAGGTCTTCTCCACTTGCAGTTGGATGGTGTCAGCAGGTGAGAGGTCTTGGGCGACGACGATTACACGCTCTCTGATGCCTGCAACGCTCTGCTTATTCTGGCCTGTGAGATTTTGAAGTACCCGCTCAGCAACGAAGTCAACCTCGGAGAAGCGGCTGCGGATATATTCGTCATCGATTTTAGCGAAAATCTGCTGCACATTTTCCAGGGCTTGCCTTAAGGCCCATTCGGCATTAATTGCCTGCTGGTCGATGATACGTATGGTCTCATCGTAGAGCATACTGTCTCTGAGAATATGGATGTGAGTATCTATGATATAAGCGTGTTCCGGGAACACTCCCGCCATCTTGGATCTAATGTCTTTGAGGTCAACTTCAGCCCTGTCTACAGCGGCATTGAAGCGGTCTTTTTCTCGCTCGATTTGAGCAGGGGAGAGTAGGTAATGGTAGACGAGAGATATTTTGTTACGATCTACCCGATAGGCCTTGCCGATAGCAATACCGGGAGCAACCCCGATGCCTCTCAGGACTATACGGGCATTGCCGGGGGGCATCAGTTTATTCCTCACCGAATTTGTTGTCGAAAAGAACTGCCAGTGCTGCCAAGGCCTCACCGGCGTCCTTGCCTTCGGCACGCAATTCGATTCGGGTTCCTTGGGGGCAGGACAAAGTCAAGATGTCCAACATGCTTTTGGCATCCGCTTCCCGGCCGTTCTTGACGAGGCGAATGCTAGACTGGAACTGACTTGAGGTCTGAACGATCTTGGCGGCGGCCCGTGCATGCAATCCTAATTTGTTACGGATGGTAAATTCTTTGCGCTCCACCTGAAACTCTATCCTTCCATGAGTGTCTTGGATGCAGGGTAAGCTAAACAAATATTCAATTAAAAAATCCAGCCGGATGGTCTTTCTTAACTCCGCAGTGAGCATCCGACCAGATCGGGGATAGCAAAAAATGTGCTAAGGCAAACTATGAACTGCACCTCGACTTGCGGCAATGATTTCTTAGCATATGGACATGGCCAAGTCAATAGACCCCGCCGAGCTGGCTTCGCCGTCAGTTATCAGTAGTCCGTCGTCCGTTGGATAAATGGCATAGAGCATGGAGTAAATACAAAATCCTGCGCTAAGTGCTTTATGCTCTTTGCCTCCTGGATTCTGACTCCTGTCTCATGACTCCTTGCTTCTCATTGCGCAATCCGCAATTCGAAATTCGTAATCTTGACCCTGCATCTTAGATCTTACTGCTAGCTGCCGGCTGTCACCTGTCTTTCCCCATTCCATCATTCCGGTTTGACCCTATGCCCCATACTCTATGCCCGCTCAAATCCGAAATTGCACTCTGTCATCCGTCGTCTGTCATCTGTCATCTGACCTCCGACCTCTGTCCTCTGTCCTCTAGCTCCTCACTCCTGAATTTTGGCTCGATTACCTTATGCCTTGCGCCCTGAGCCTTTCGCCACTCACTCTATGCTCCATGCCTCTTCAGTTCCTTCTTGATCTTGAGCGCTTGTTGGTAAACTAATCGTTTGCTCAGGCCTCGTTCCTGAGCTAGCTCGGCTGCGATTTCTTTTAGGGGGCGGCGATTCGAAGTAAGGCAAAGCCTTAGCTGTTGAAGGAGGGAGTCATCTGGCCGTGGACCAAGGCTTTGTGCTCCGCCGACCAACAGAGTAATCTCGCCGCGAGCCTCTCGCGGCCAACGAACTATAGCCTCATCGAGACTTCCCCTGAAAATCTCCTCGTGGATCTTGGTCAACTCCCGGGCTACGGTTACCCTACGATTGCCCCATATTTTCCTCATGTCTTTCAGACTAGATCCTAGTCGCCTGGGTGACTCAAAGAGAACCAGGGTATGTTCGACATTGGCATAATTGCTGAAAAACTTGCGTCGAGCTGGAGGGCGATTTGGTGGGTAGCCGAGAAATATAAAATATTGAACAGGGAAGCCTGAAACGGCCAGAGCCGTGGTAACAGCAGAAGGTCCGGGAATTGGCCTCACGGGGATATTTTCAGAGGCGGCGAGATTGACTAGATCCAGTCCCGGATCGGAGATGGTAGGTGTGCCAGCGTCTGTGACCAAAGCCACCGACTTTCCACCAAGAAGCTCACGGATCAGTCTGTACCCCCGAGTGCGCATGTTGTGTTCGTGGTAGCTAAGGAGGGGACGAGAAATACCATGGGCGTTCAAAAGTTTTCGGGTGTGGCGGGTATCCTCTGCAGCGATGAGATCAACTTCCCCAAGGACTCGCAAGGCCCTGAGAGTTATATCCTCAAGGTTGCCAATAGGCGTAGCCACAACGTAAAGAGTTCCAGGTTCGTCACTCATGCTGCTAAACATTCGCTAAACAGAGATCGTTGATTTTATTTGTCATAGCTTCCCAGCTCTTTAGCGAGACGGGAGGTCGGGCGAGACTAAAAACAGTGACCTTAGAGATTCTAGAGAATTCATTCTTCACCCCGTCTCGCTCGTCTCGCTCGTCTCGCCAGTCTCGCCAGAGGCTGTGCTTAGTGCCTAGTGGGTTCAGTAGGTTGACTCGAAAGCATTTTCTGTTACCTCAAAAAGGGGTACACCCTTGCTACGGTTGATGGTTACCACATCGAATCTGGCGCTTGCTTCAGTGAGGTTATGTTGCTGGAGGTAATGCCAGGCAACTTGGCTGAGTTTTCGCTGTTTGGCAGGTGTAACGGCCAGTTTGGGGGAACCGAAAGTTTCTGTGCTTCTAGATTTCACCTCTACAAAGACTAAAACTCCTCGATGGCGGGCGATGATGTCAATCTCACCGAGAGGACTGCGGTAATTCCGACATACTATTCTGTATCCCCTTCGCTTCAGATAGCGGACAGCAAGCTGTTCACCTTCCTGACCTTGCTGCAAATATCCTCCAGAACGACTTGCTCTTTGCTTGCCCTTTTGACTCATGATAGTTTTTTTGGAAGCATCCTTTCGCCCTGGGTGCGGCCTACTAGGTTTTTCGCTTGGCAGTTTTAG
>JARRNM010000223.1:0-6459 GCA_037384945.1 Deltaproteobacteria bacterium | reverse complement strand
CTCTCGCCCGAGCCCTTCGGTCTTGCTCAGGACATGCCCTGCGGGCTCTCGAGGCCTCAGAGTTTTCGGTGTGCTCTGTGATCTTTGTGAGAGATAAGAATGGATATAAGTCCTGGTTTAGTGAGGGAACCGAGTTGCATTAAGAGGTTTGGGTTTCGTTGATGGTGGTCACCACCAGATTAGTCTAGGGCCGAGGGCTTAGTTCGTAATAATCTGCTGCTACCTGCCCGCTGTCGGCTGCGAGCTGTAAGTCTTTCCCTGCCAGATATCGCGACGTTCCAAGGTTTCACGGATGGCCTGAAGATTCTTCTGTTTTTCCCGGGCCCACTCAGGGGCCAGAAGTTCTTCAGGGTGGGGATCACCAGTTAGTCGATGAATGACCACCTGCGGCGGGAGCAAGGCGAGAAACTCGCAGACAATATCCACATACTCCTGGCGACTCAAGCAGCGGTAACCGCCCCGAAGATAGAGTTCAGCCAGGGCGGTGCCTTCAATAACGTAGAGCAAGTGAATTTTGACCCCCTGGATGTCGAGCTCACCTAAAGCCCGTGCCGTATTCAACATATCTCCCTTGTCCTCGTCTGGCAGCCCCAAAATGACGTGGACGCAGATCTGCAGATTTCGCTGACGACTGCGCTCAACCGCATCTGTAAAGGCTGCAACCTCGTGGCCCCGATTGATCAGTTCCAGGGTTCGGTCATGGACGGATTGTAATCCATATTCCATCCATAAGTAGGTCCGCTGGTTGAGGTCTGAAAGCATGTCCAGGACACTATCAGGCACGCAGTCAGGTCTGGTACCGATGGCGAGACCCACTACGTCTTGCACCGCCAGGGCTTCCTGGTAAAGGGCTTGGAGAGCTCGTGGGGATCCGTAGGTATTGGAGAAGGATTGAAAGTAGGCGATAAACTTCTTGGCCTTGTAGCGGCGAGCCAGTCGGCTTTTACCTCTTTCCAGCTGTTCACTGATGGAATAGTGCTGAGATAAACCTGTGCCCGAACCTCTGACACTGCAATAGATGCAGCCACCTACTCCTAGGGTGCCATCGCGGTTAGGACAGGTCATGCCAGCGTCCAGGGTGATCTTCTGCACGCGGCAACCAAAGTGTTCTCTCAGAGCGGTATTGAGATCCCGATAGCGGCTGGTATTCATTAATGACATTATAATATATAATCCAAATGATTACGGCTATAAATTCCCTGTACTATTTGAAGGTTGTTTCTCTCCTCCAGCGTTACGGGATCTTTTCTCAAAGGGAACACCCAATGAGGAATGACAAATGAGAAATGATAAATGACATGAGCGTCTACCCGAAGTTATACGATGTGATTGTGATAGGGGCGGGACATGCAGGCTGCGAGGCGGCCCTGGCTGCAGCTCGTATGGGTTGCAGCACTGCTCTGTTCACCATTTATCTGCTGGGTGGGGAGATTGCTAGAGTAGCTGATCAGACGGGCATTCAATTTCGCACCCTTAACACGCGAAAGGGTCCAGCGGTTCAAGGAACCCGTTGTCAGAACGACAAGGTGCTTTACCGGGCCAAAATGAAGACCATCCTGGAACAACAAGACAATTTGGACATCAAGCAAACTCTGGTGGAAGAGGTGCTGGTGGAGGATAACCGGGTAGTAGGAGTACGTGACAATCTCTCCGTTGAGTTCAGAGCACCAGCGGTAGTGCTTACCACCGGCACATTTCTCCACGGCTTGATCCACATCGGTAGTCAACGGATTCCTTCGGGGAGGGCAGGGGAATTTCCCGCGAACAACCTGGCTGATAATCTAGCTGGACTTGGCTTCCAGATGGGAAGAATGAAAACTGGGACTCCGGCCAGGTTGCGCCGAACCAGTATTGATTTTTCCAAGTTCAATGAACAAAAAGGCGACGAGAATCCTCGTCCTTTTTCTTTTTTTACCGAAAAAATAACTCTTCCGCAAATTTCCTGTTTCATTGGTCGCACTAGCCGGCGCACCCATGAAATAGTCAGAAAGAACATAGACTTATCTCCTCTTTACAGTGGTGTCATTAAAGGGGTTTCCGCCCGCTACTGTCCTTCTCTTGAAGATAAGGTAATGAAATTTCCCCAGAAAGAGCAACACCAGATTATCTTGCAGCCTGAGGGGCTGGAGACAGAAGAGATTTACGCAAGCGGCACCGGAAATTGCCTGCCTTATGAACTGCAGATCCAGCTGGTTCGATCCGTACCCGGCCTGGAAGAAGCGGAAATCATGCGGCCTGCCTATGCAATTGAATATGACTACGTGCAACCCACCCAACTCCGTCCCACGCTAGAGACCAAAAAGGTGGCGGGCCTTTTCATGGCAGGCCAGATCAACGGCACCTCGGGCTACGAAGAGGCGGCAGCCCAGGGACTATGGGCGGGAGTAAACGCCGCTTTGCAGGTTCAGGAGAGATCTCCCTTCCTGCTGGATCGCTCCGAGGCTTACTTGGGAGTAATGATCGACGACCTGGTCACCAGAGGTACCAGAGAGCCCTACCGGATTTTTACTTCTCGGGCTGAGTACCGCCTCCTCCTCAGGGAGGACAATGCTGATCTTCGCCTCATGGAAAAGGGGTATGAATTAGGACTCGTAGACAAAGATACCTTAAAAGATCTTAAGGAGAGGAGGCGTCAGATTGACCAGGAGCTGGAAAGGGTCAGCAAAACCAGGATCAAACCTTCAGCGCAAGTTCAACAGCTCCTGGCCGAGAAAAGATCAGCCCCTCTGGAAGCCTCCGTGTCCTTGGCTCAACTACTCAAGCGGCCTGAGATGTCCTATAGCGACTTGGAGAAATTGGAGGGCCGAGTTAGCCAACTACCCGAGAGGGTAACCCGCCAAGTTGAAATCCAGTGCAAGTACCAGGGATATATCCAGAGGCAGGAAGGGGAAGTCAAGAAATTCAAAAACCTGGAAAAGATGAACATTCCGGCCGGATTCGACTACCGAGAAATTCCTGGTCTATCCAATGAGGTATGTCAAAAGTTGAGCGAAATACAGCCCACCTCCTTGGGACAAGCGTCCAGGATCTCGGGCATGACCCCCGCGGCTCTCTCGGTTATTATGGTCTATATTAAACGTGTGGGCGAGACGAGTAATCCACCAAAAAATAATGATATTTCAAATCTTTAGTTTGCTTTTTCCCATCCAGTGTCTGACAATCCAAATTATAGATTTGTAAGAATTTGTTTGATATGAAGAAGAAATTCGCTATATTGGCACCAAATATGGCCCGGGCCCAAAATTGCTAACATTATAAACAGATTAGTTAAACAGAAGAATCATCTAATCTCGGAGGGCAGAATCGGGATGAATAAAAACAAAATAAATAGGGTAGTGGCACAAACACTATGGCTTTTTGCCCTAGTGTTATTAATCAGCTTGCGGTCACCGAGTATCACCGTAGCAGCCGACACGCTCTATGTCTCCGATACTACCTTAGAGGCCAATCTGCGGACCGGTACCAGTCAGGAAAACCGGATTATCGCCCTGTTGCGGCCGGGTACACGAGTTACCCTGCTCACTGAAGAAGGCGACTGGGCCAAGGTCGCCTTGGAGGATGGCCGCACCGGCTGGATTCTCACTCGTTATCTCTCGGAGCGTCCGCCATGGCGGGAAACGGCAGAGCAACTCCAGAAAGAAATCAAGCAATTGCGGACCAAGTTAACTGAGGTTAGAACTGAGCACCAAGAGATTCTGCAAAAGAATGGGGAACTCCAGAAACAGTTGGCGAGCCAACAAGGCGAACTCCAGTCAGTGAAGAAAGAGTATGAGGAGCTAAAACAATCATCGACGGACTATTTAAACCTGAAGATGGCTTACGAAGACCTCCAGAATGAGGCCCGCCAGAGCAAGGCCAAAATGGATGAACTGGAAAAGGCTTACGGAAAACTAAGAACTTCCTCGGCCATTCGCTGGTTTCTCAGTGGCGCCGGAGTATTGATCTTCGGTTGGATAGTGGGTTCAAGTACGGCACGAGCGCGCCGACGGCGCTCATCAGATTACTATAAACTATAAAGGCACAAACAAGCTTTCTCCGCATCCATTTCGCAACTCCCACAGAAAAGATTCAGTTCATTGGCACCAGGCCATAATGCCAGAACAGAAAGCGTAGGGTAGCCTTCGTCTGCACTGGCAGGACAGCGCTATGGATTTCCTTGACGGTTTGTACAATAACTTCCTGAGATTTTTCTCCTGGCAGGAAATCTCTTTTCTCTTCACCGGTACCGGTTTGCTGGTCATGCTGAACCTGGTGCTCAGTGAGGGTCTACTTTCCTTCGACAATGCCATCGTTCTGGCCATCATGGTGAATCATCTACCCAAAGAGCGGTCCTATAGAATCGGACCCCTGAAGATGTCTACTCAGCAATGGGCTCTGACTGCGGGAATCTTCGGGGCCTACCTCTTTCGGGTCATCGCCATTGTCCTGGGAACCTATCTGATCCAGTTTTGGACCTTGCAACTCCTTGGCGGTGGCTACCTCTTATGGTTGAGCTACGAGCATTTCTTTGCTGGGCCGACGAACAAGCAGGAAATTACCGCCTACGGTAAAGGCTTCTGGGCGACGGTGCTCAAAGTGGAGTTAATGGACATAGCCTTCAGCGTAGACAGTATCCTGGCGGCACTAGGGTTATCCAAGCGAGTTTGGGTGATTTTAATGGGCGGTATGCTGGGAATCCTATGCATGAGGTTGGTGGCAGGGGTGTTCATCCGCTTGATCGTGAGGTTCCCCCTATTCAGACATACAGGTTACGCCCTGGTAGCCCTGATTGGCTATCGTTTAGTGAGCGAGGTGGACTGGGTTCATTTTTATAAACTGTTCAGTTACCTCGGGCCCGTTGGGGTAGGCATCCTGGTGGTTTTTACTATGATGGTCTGGGGTACCGCCCGGGTCAAGAAAGAAAGACTAGGGACCATAAAGTCCATAGTTCAGCTGACTCTGATGATTCTTTTTTTCTCCTGGAGCGGAACGAAACTGCATCTGCACATGAGTGACCTGGTCTTCAGCATAATAGTGTTGGCGACCTTTGCCAGCACTTTCATCTTCAATAGACCTTATGTGCACTGGCAAAGAGGTGAAGGAGGAAAAGAAAGCTCACACCCTCGTGGTAACGGCTCTTCCACTGAGGCGGGCAGGCACGAGGAAGTCCAGGAGAAAAAACAGCCACATTAACCAACCAGCCTCGTCTGCTCACCTTGTCATCTCTTCTCAACCTGAGTCGACTTGGCTATTCGTGGGGAAATTACCCGAAAGGTCCTGTACACCTTTGGGGTAAAATTACCGATTTTGTCTATGGGACAGAGTGGGTAAAAGAAATTCATAAGAAGAGGGCTCGCAGCAATGATCTTGTCTAATGGTAATTGTAATCAAGTCTCCACTATTGGCTGGTTCTCAGGGCTTCATCGAAGTCCGAGACAATGTCTGCAGTGGCCTCGAGGCCCACGGACAGCCTTATCAACCCTTCAGAAATTCCCACAAGTCTGCATTCTTCTGGACTGAGACAGGCATGGGAAGTTGTAACTGGCCGGGTAATGAGAGACTCAACCCCACCGAGGCTTGGGGCGCAGATGGGGATAGTAACCTTCGCCATAAAACTTTCTGCCCCTTCCACTCCTCCTTTCAACTCGAAACTCAACATGCCCCCAAAACCGTCGAAAAGCTCCTTCGCCCGGCGGTGTTGCGGATGACTGGCAAGACCGGGGTAGTGGACCTTTTCCACCTCCGGCCGACTCTCGAGAAACCGGGCAATCTCCATGGCGCTTGCATTCTGCTGTCTCACCCTCACCGCCAGGGTCTTGATGCCCCGATGGAGTAAAAAGCAGGCGTGAGGATCGAGGGTTCCTCCAAGATGATTGAGCTTGTGGATGATCTTGGAGATTAGTTCTTGCGGACCGATCACTGCCCCCGCAACAATGTCGGAGTGGCCATTTAGGTATTTAGTGCAACTGTGAATAGAGAGATCAAAACCATGTTCTAGGGGGCGGAAATTAATCGGGCTGGCAAAGGTGTTGTCAATGATGGAATAGAGTCGATGCTCCCTGGCAAATTCCACTATGGCCTTGAGGTCGGCAACCTGCATCAGAGGATTGGTTATGCTCTCCACATAGACAGCTTTGGTGTTTGAGCGCAAGAGGTTTTTCCACACCTCCGGATCTTTACCACAGATGAAATCGGCTGAGATTCCGTAGGCTGGAAGATCTTTGGTGATCAGGTCATGGGTACCACCGTAGAGACAGTCTTGGGCCAGAAAATGATCTCCAGAGGAGAGTAAAGAGAGGAGGGTGGTAGATATAGCCGCCATGCCGCTGGCACAAACTACTGCCGCTTCACCATTTTCTAGGGCAGCCAGTTTCTCGTGAAGGGCAACATGGTTGGGGGTGTTATTCAGGCGAATGTAGCGGAGATCGTGGTAGCTTTCCTGGCCAGTGTATTCAAAGGTTGATGATTGGAAAATGGGAA
>JARRNM010000222.1:0-5058 GCA_037384945.1 Deltaproteobacteria bacterium | reverse complement strand
GCGGCTAAAAAGATTCTTGAAGGGTATCGATTGGCCTATGCTTTGGTGCGCCCTCCCGGGCACCATGCTGAGAACCGCGCCTTTGGAGGTTTCTGCTACTTCAACTCAGCGGCGATTGCAGCTCGGTACTTGAGCTCCTACGGAAAAGTAGCAATCCTGGATTTGGATTACCACCATGGCAATGGGGCCCAGAACATTTTCTACCGGAGTGCAGATGTCTTGACCATATCGATCCACGGCCATCCACGTTTTGCCTACCCTTACTTCAGCGGCTTTGAAGATGAAAAAGGAGAAGGCGCGGGGCTCGGTTACAACCTCAATGTCCCCTTGCCGGAAGAGGTGACCGGGGAAGCGTACAGGGAAGCCCTTAAAAAAGTGCTGAGGAAGATAGAGAAGTTCCAAGCTGCATTTCTCGTCCTACCCTTGGGCTATGATCCCGCCAAAGAGGATCCCACCGGTTCGTGGAGTCTCGTGGCCAGCGATTTCAGGCGCAACGGAGAAATGGTCGGCTCCCTGAGGTTGCCCACGATTGTCGTCCAGGAAGGGGGCTACCGGGTTCGCTCCCTGGGGACCAATGCCCGCAATTTTTTCACCGGCCTCTGGTCAGGTTTCCACCTTCGCAGACCTGTATCCGTCGGCTCGCGTGGCAGGAGTAAACGCTCGTGAACTTCAAGGGAAGCTCTTATCGAGACAAGCCAATCCCCCCCGATGGGGAAAGTATCGGGAGCATCGTTAGGTCTTCCGGATTTTTTTCTGCCGAAGAAGTTGAAATGGCAGTGGAGTTGGTACAAGAAAACCTCTCTAGAGGAGAGTCCAGCGGCTACTATTTTTCATTCGTTGAAATCGATGAGCGAGTTGTGGGTTACAGTTGCTATGGACCGATTCCGTGCACCAAAGAAAGTTACGACCTGTACTGGATTGCCGTCCTCAATGAATTCAGAGGTCGAGGAATTGGCCGGGACTTGCTGCAAAGAACCGAGGAGAAAATAGGGGAAATGGGGGGTAAACGAATCTACGTGGATACCTCTTCCCGTGAGCTGTACGAACCAACACGTTCATTCTACCGGGCTGGCGGCTATAAACAGGAAGCTGTTTTGAAGGATTTTTACTCTCCTGGGGATGATAAAGTTATTTACGTCAAACAATTATAGTGGGAAGGAAACGGGCTAGACGATTGGATGAATCAGGCGAACCTTAGACCAGAGCGAATCTCAAGAATTCAGTCTATGATGGCTTGTTTGCCCATATCTTCGCGACTCTAACAGGTGGTGTATTCCCCCTTGCCGAATTATTGCACTAGGGTTCTGAGTCCACTTCTTCTTCGAAAACCTCTCTGATAGTGAAATTGTTTTTAGTAAGCTTATCTATCAATAACTCGTACAAACCAAAAAATTGCTCTAGGGTCTTTAAAGGGTTCGGCCCTATTTTCTCAAAACAATTAGGGCATTTCAAATCGAGGTTGTCGTTAATTCTTTCGATAAATTCAGAGGTGTTAACCGTGAAGGTTGAGCCGCATTCATGGCCGAAGATAAACCATCGACTCCCTTCTTTAATTGCTTTCATTTAAGATTCCCTTCAATGTAAGAAGTTAGAGGCAAAGACTCCCACATGGCAAGGGGTATTTCTAGTGGGCTTTCTCCTTTGTCGATTCGGAGAAAAATTTTTTGACCTGTGGTTGCAAAGGCATAAATATTATCTTATAAGCCATGCAAAGCAAGCAGAAAGATGACAAGGGCGTTATAAGTTTTTATGGAGCATATTACGGAACCTGAATTATTGGTTTTTTGCTTGAATAAAATGGCAGCCATTATTTTGACTTTTGCAATATAATTACTCGTTGGACGAGTCAGATTAACTGGGAAATTTCCAGGAGTGGGCAAGGATGATTCCTGGGAGGGGCAAATGAGATTTTTTCTGGTTGTTGCCAAGGAAGAAGAGGTTGTCGACACCATACGGGGTTGTTTTGCCGCTGACTGCAAAGTAAACCGGGCAGCGGACAGAGATGATGCCCTGGAGATGCTGGGAACCAGGCGCTATGATCTTATCTTTCTCGATTTGGAGATACTTCAGGGTTCATTGGCGGCCCAGGATTACAAAACCGCCTTGGAACGGTTCCACAGTCTGCAGCCTGCTATCGAGATTGTGGTTATGGCCCCTCAAGCAATGGTAAGGGAAGCGGTAAAGGCGGTAAAGGCCGGGGCGAGCGACTACATTACTTATCCTATCGATCCTGAAGAGGTTAGCCATGTAACCGAGACCATCAATGAGGCCATAATCCTTCAGTCTGAACTGGACTATTTGCGAGACCGCTTTTGGCGATCGGATTACCTTGACCTGATCAAGACCAAGAGTCCGGCGATGCAAGATGTCTTCGCAAAAATCCGCTCTGTGGCTCCGACCAAAAGTACAGTCTTGCTCATCGGCGAAACGGGTACGGGGAAAGGTCTCATAGCAAGACTCATTCATCAGCACAGTAACCGGAGAGATGCTCAGTTTATCAGTGTCCACTGCGGCGCCATTCCGGACACCCTGGTGGAAAGCGAGTTGTTCGGCCATGAAAAAGGTGCCTTCACCGGCGCGGTTCGCAAAAAGCTGGGTAAATTTGAAATTGCTAAAGGGGGGACTATTTTTTTAGATGAAATTGGCACGATAACGCCTTCGGCTCAGATAAAGCTCTTACAGGTTTTACAGGATGGAACTTTTCAAAGGGTTGGGGGAGAGGATACCATTCAGGCCAATGTCAGGGTGATCGCCGCCACAAACATGGATCTCGGCAGGATGTGCGAGGATGGCGAATTCAGAAAAGATCTTTATTACCGGTTAAATGTATTTCCCGTGGAAATCCCACCCCTGAGAGAGAGAAAAGAGGATATTCCACATATTGCTCAGGTCATCCTGCAAAGATTGGAGAAGTTCAATAAAAAACAGATCCGTTCCGTGCATAACAGCGTCATGGAGGGCTTCATGAAGTACACCTGGCCAGGAAATGTCCGGGAACTGGAAAACTTGCTGGAGCGCGCCTATATTCTAGAAAACTCTTCAGTGCTAACAGTTGAAAGCTTTCCGGCTGAGCTTCTATCCTGTCAAGACCCTTCATCAGGAGTGGCGGTGGATTCTTCCCTCCCCTTGGCTGAGGTAAGAAACCGAGGTGTTGAGGAGATCGAGAGACGGTACCTAAGAGAACTTCTCGCCAGCAATCGAGGAAGAATAAAGGAGTCGGCTGACGTGGCGGGCATCAGTACCCGCCAGCTGCACAAGCTACTCAACAAATACCAAATTAGAAAAGAGGAATTCAAACAGCGAAATGGTTAAAGCGGAAATGCTAGTTCCGACAAGAGAAAATTCGGTCCTGAAAGTTCTTCTTTAAAAATTAATCAGTGATTTCAAGCTATTGCTAATATGGTTAAAAACTAATTCATCCCAGACTCATCCTTTCCCAAGGGGTAATCGGAAGCAGGAGTTCCGATTATCAGACCTAGATTTCTCATTAAATCAATAAATTACAACAGGTTATCTAAGTGGCACGTCCATTGCCTAGTCTCTGGCTGGCTCAAGAGATGAGCCGGGGACTCAACTTTGGCAGCAACTGCTAGTGAGAACCAATGGAAAAGAAAGATGCAAGCGCCCTAGCTACGGTAAGAGGACTGGTCATTCCGGTTGACTGGGATGAAAAAGGCAATGTCACTGCCACGGCCATCTCGACCCAGTTGGAGGAAGAGTACCTAGTAGAGCAGAATGCTTGGGGCGAGGCGCTGCTGGCTTTCCTGCGCCAGAGGGTGAAAGTGAACGGATCTGTAGCAGTAAAGGAAGATGGTAGAAAGGTCATTACAGTGAAGAGATATGAAGTGTTGGAAGAGTGAGCAAGGAAAAAATTAATCTAAGGCGCGGGCACTGTCCCGTTTTTTTCCAAAGCAAACGAGAAAGATTAAATAGGGAGGAAACATTATGTTACTGCGGAAAAAAGTTATGCGGCGTATTCTATGTATCCTGGCGATGGTTGTTCTGATGGGGAGCTTACCGCTGTTTGCGGCCACCGAAGAAGTAGAGATTGCCGGGACCGTCTTTGCCTCTGAGTGGGATGCCAACGACACTGTCACGGCCGTGGTCATTGCAACCGAGGAGGGGGAAGAAATCGCTGTATCGCCCTCGGGCAGGGGCATGGAACTCCTCAAGCTCGAGGAGAGAAATGTGAAGGCCACCGGTTCGATTGTCACGGATCAGGAAGGTCGTAAGACTATCAACATAACCAAGTATATCGTTCAGGAATAGGGCCGGAAAGCTGTTCGTGAGCTTAGAGACGGGGAGCCTGTATCGGTGGTCTCTTGAAACTGTGAGGGGGGAGGCCCCCCCTCACTCACTTACCCCTAGGCTGCAAAGCTCCCCCAAGGAGTTCACCATGGAGGAGAAAAGAATAATCTGCAATCAGTGCGGGAACCCCTTTACCTTTACCGTTCCCGAACAGCGACGTTTCAACTCCCTCGGATTTGATGCGCCGAAGCGGTGCGCGGAATGTCGGAAAAAGAAGATCAAAGATGGTCCGTCACGGCATGAGGTAAAAATGAAATACAAACGTCAGAAATCTAGAAACGACTCGGAGGATATTTTCGACCGCTAGTCAAAGTTAGTGAAAGTGTACAGCTTACCCAACCCGCCTATTTCAAGACCGCTTTGCCTTAATCCGGATATTTCAGTAACGAAATCCACGGGAAGGACACTCCACAACGTCCATAATTGCATCCCCCTAAAGCCGGATTCGGAATGTAAGGAAGGTATCCCAGCTTATTCTACTTCGCTCGCAGCCCCTCAGTCTACCATAAGGGGACTGGGTTGGTGGCCCCTGAACCATTTTCGCTCCATCTCTTGTCAGGATTCCGGTTGAGTAAGCGCCCTATCTTTGTGCAGGTCCTCTCAAGGCGGAGAGTGCGAAGATCGGTTGCTGAGCCGATCGCCCTCGGATTATTCCATCAAGACCATCCTGCCAGTCGGGGACGGAACTCCCGCTTCAAATTAGAAGAGAGAAGTTTACCAGCAGCATGCCAAACACTGCTCCCGCCCGGG
>JARRNM010000221.1:0-5071 GCA_037384945.1 Deltaproteobacteria bacterium | reverse complement strand
TTCGACAGTCCTTAATCGATAATGCACTAGAGTAGCGAGGATCAGATACGCTGACTTTGAACTGTTCGAAAGAAGCAAGGAGCTCAGCGCAGAGCGTGTTTGCGGCGAGACGGGAGGTCGGGGCCCTTCGACGGGCTCAGGGTAAACTCGACGAGCGAGACGAGGATAGGTCTTGTCTGTAAGCTTCTGAGTAACAACTTCCATGAGCCTTTTACTGAGTGCCGACTGCCCGCTGCCTCCTGCCAGCTGGAATTGGCTGTGTGATCGGGCCTGGCCTACAAGAATAGATTTACTAGCACCAAATACAAGAGCGGAGGATCTTTTGATAGGGACCATAGTCAATACCGGAGCCGTAATAGTGGGAAGCACCGTGGGAATTTCTGCCGGCAAACGTTTGCCCGAAAGAATCCGGAGTATTCTCATGCAGGCTCTCGGCCTGTCGGTAGTGTTGATTGGTTTAAAAATGGCCCTAGAGGGCGAGAAAATGATTGCCGCCATCGGTTGCCTTTTGTTGGGTGGGGTAACAGGAGAGACTCTTCGGATTGAAGAACGTATAGGCAAAATAGGGAAGTGGCTAAAGTCCCGCACCGGTTCCGACTCCTCGACCTTCGTTCATGGGTTCGTCTCCGCCTCTCTACTCTATCTCGTTGGTGCCATGATGATTGTAGGCTCCATACAGGACGGAACAGCAGGGGACCCGAGTACTCTCTACGTCAAATCTCTCTTAGACGGAGTTGCTTCCATAGCCCTTGCCTCCTCTTTTGGTATCGGGGTTGCCTTTTCCGCACTTTCAGTCTTTGTTGTACAAGGTTCAATAACGCTGCTGGCATCAAAATTGTTATTTCTCCAAAGTCCCAACGTGCTAAACGCCATCACCGCAACTGGAGGATTGCTCATTTTGGGTATAGGTATTAACCTTCTGGAAATTAGGATAATCCGTACCGGAAACCTGCTCCCGGCGCTTCTTTATGCTATAGTAGGGGCCCTGATTTTAGGTTAAAGAGTAAGAGCCTGCGAAACACACAGTCAAAAGAAGTCATGGAGAGCCTAAATCTTATTGGGCTCTTAGTAGTCAGTCGTCCGTCGTCAGTTGTCAATGCAATGCAGGCAGATGAGGATTGTTGTACGCCCAAGCGTGGATGAGCAGGAAAAGATAGGCAAAATGATAATTATGTAAGGTAACCGATAGTCAATTTTGCCACGGACAACGGACCACAGACCACGGACAAGAAGGAGCTAGTTTCTAACGTTTCAGGTTTTCAATTCGGGGGAGGTTTCAATGATAAAGGATTTGATCAAGAGAACAAGAAGTTATCGACGCTTTCAGCAGGACCACGGGATAGAGCTTGATACATTGAAAGAATTGGTAGATATAGGGAGGCTTTCTGCCGCAGCGGGTAATCTGCAACCACTTAAATATATACTTTCTAATGAACCGGTAAAAAACAGCAAAATTTTTCAACATCTTGCCTGGGCAGGATACCTTAGAGACTGGCGGGGGCCGGAAGAGGGTGAACACCCTTCGGCCTACATCATTGTTCTTGGAGACAAACGAATCTGCAAGTCATTTGGTTGCGATCATGGTATAGCCTGTCAAAATATTATGCTGGCCGCAGTTGAAAAAGGGTTGGGCGGGTGCATGATCGGTTCGGTGAATCGTGAAAGGCTGCGCACTGACCTTGAAATACCTGATTATCTAGAAATACTTCTGGTACTTGCCCTAGGGAAGCCGAATGAGGCGGTGGTTCTTGAAGAAGTCGGTCCAGAAGGTGACATAAAGTACTGGCGAGACAGTGATGGGGTACACCACGTGCCCAAGCGAAGGTTAGAGGACATTATTGTTGAGTGAGGTCTTTTCGTAGCAAATTTGAACTGGTGGCCCGAGGATAGAAAATGGATGCCCCTGCACCAAAAAACAACATGCGTAACCGATTGAAGAAATTGAAGTGGGTGGGTGTGGGTATAGTCGTTGTAGCGGCGGCGATTGCTCTCTACTGGTTGTTGGTCCTGCGTTATCGCGTTACCACAGACGACGCTTATGTCCATGCTGACAGCGCCCAGATCAGCAGCCGGGTGGACGGCACTATAATAGAGCTAATGGTCGATAATGATTTTCCGGTGGAACAAGGTCAGGTACTGCTCCAACTTGATCCACAGGATTACCAGGTAGCCGTGGAACAAGCCCAAGGAAATCTGGCCAGGATTGAGGCGGAGGCGCGTGCTATGGAAATCTCCGTCTCTCTGACCGACCTCCAGACTGCCGCCCAACTCAGCAAAGCCGAGGCCCAATACCAGGGGGCTCAGGACAGAAAAAACGAAGCGATTCACCGGTTGCAGCAGCTCCGGAAGGAAAGGGAGGGTGCCCAGGCGGAGTTGACCCAGACTCAGCGCGACTACAAACGCTTCGAGGCCCTGTACCAGAGCAAGGTGGTGCCAGAGGAGCGGCGAGACCAGGCTCATACCGCCATGGTGAAAGCCAAGTCCACAGTGGAGGCCACGGATGCTCAGATCAAGGCCCTCCAGGCTTCGCTCCAGGCCATCCGGCAGGAGGTTCAGCAGGCCCAGGCCCAGTTGCAATCGGCACAGGCTGAGCGTCAGCAGGTGGAGATAATGAAAGAGAAACTGGCGGCCTTGGCCGGACAGCAGCTGGAGGCCCAATCGCAGCTCAAAGCCGCCCAGTTAGATCTTTCATACACCAAGGTCAGCGCTCCCATCAGCGGCTACATAGCCCAGAAGAGTATCCAGGTGGGTGATAGCATCAATAAAGCCCAACCTCTGATGGCTGTGGTGCCCCTGCGGGATGCCTATATCGAGGCTAACTTCAAAGAAACCCAGCTGAAAAACGTTCGTTTGGGGCAGTCTGCCACCATTGAGGCAGATATTTACCCGGGTTACATCTACCACGGTAAAGTTGTCGGCATTCGCGCCGGCACCGGCGCCGCTTTCTCCTTGCTGCCCCCTGAAAATGCCACCGGAAACTGGATCAAAGTGGTACAAAGGATACCGGTAAAGATCATCCTAACCGAGCCTCCCCCAGCGGAGCGTCCCCTGCGGCTGGGATGCTCTCTCTACGTTACCATTTCAACCAGGGATCGAACCGGCAAGGTGTTGGTGCCCCTGGCCTCTAATGAATGACCGAAAAGAGAAATCGCCCATGGCAGAAGGGCCGACAACACCAGCGGTAAATAAGTGGATTGTGGCCATGACCGTAATGGTCCCCACCTTCATCGAGGTCATGGACATCAGTGTGGTAAATGTCTCCCTTCCCCACATCCAGGGCAGCCTCAACGCCGGCCTCGATGAAGTCACCTGGGTTCTTACTTCATACCTGGTCTCCAACGCCATTATCATCCCCATCACCGGTTGGCTCTCGAGCGTCTTCGGCAGAAAACGTTACCTGTTGTTCTCTATTTCCCTATTTACTGTCAGTTCTCTTGTCTGTGGCTCAGCACCCTCACTGAAAGTGCTCATTATTGCCCGTATTTTTCAAGGACTGGGTGGAGGGGGATTGCAGCCCCTCTCCCAGGCAATTCTCTTTGAGACCTTCCCGGTGGCCGAGCACGGCTTGGCCATGGCGGTGTTCGGAATGGGCGTGGTGATGGCACCTATTCTTGGTCCCGTGGTTGGTGGTTGGATTACAGACACCTTGACCTGGCGTTGGGTATTTTACATTAACCTGCCCGTAGGACTGCTGGCAATCGTGCTGGCCCTCATCTTCATCTATGATCCTGCCTACATTAGACAGAAAATTTTTTCCATCGATACTAAAGGCATCCTCCTCCTCACTGTAGGCATCGGAGCCCTGCAGATTGTTCTGGATAAGGGTCAACGGGACGACTGGTTCAACTCACGTTTCATCCTTTACATGAGTATTCTTGCGGGAGTGGCCTTGGTGCTCTTCGTGATTGTCGAGTTCACCACCGAGCACCCGGTGGTGAACCTCAGAGCGTTTCGAGTACGAAGTTTCACTGCCGGGAACATTATCATCTTCACCGGATTTGGCTGCATGTTCTCGAGCTTTGTGCTGTTGCCCCTCTATGCTCAGAAACTCATGGGCTATACCGCCTTCTGGGCGGGTCTGGTCCTCTTCCCCGGAGGTGTTGCCAGCTTCATCATCATGCCCGTAGTCGGCATACTCCTGCGTAAGGGAGTAAATCCCCGATATCCACTTGCTCTCGGTCTTGGCATCATGGCCTATGCCATCTGGTTGATGTCCGACTTCAACCTCGAGGCAGACTTCGTGGCCGTCGCCATGCCCAGGTTGATTCAGGGTTTCGGACTGGGTTTGTTCTTCGTACCCGTTACCACCGCCACCTTTATGGATATCCCCAAAGAGGAGACCGGCAACGCCTCGGGCATCTTCAATCTGTTGCGCAATCTGGGTGGCAGTTTCGGGGTTGCCCTTAGCTCGACCATGCTGGCGCAACAGACTCAGGTACACCAAAGCTTTTTGGTAGAAAAAATTACCCCCTATCAGCCGGCCTTCCAGATCCGTTACCAACAGATCCTCGAGTGGCTCAAGCTGCATCAGCCCTCCCTTGCCTATGACAAAAACGTCATGGCTTTCATTTACCAGGAAATACTCCGGCAAGCCAGCATGCTGGCCTTCAACGACAGTTTCCGGGCCCTCGCCATCTCCACCGCAGTTCTGATCCCTCTGACCCTGCTTTTCCGCAGACGTGGCGCTCCAAGCCTGCCCATGGAGATACACTAGTAAAGTATATGATCCGATTCGGAGAGATCTACTCCCATAATACTTCCTGGATTCCTGCTTCCGCAGGAATGACGGTGGGTTAAGTTATTGTGTCATCCTGGTCCCGCACCCCCGATGAATCGGGATCTCCGCTTCGCTCCGACAAGCTGCGGGATAGACCCCGGCGGGGCTCCAGATTAGACACGGCTTTAAAGGATGCTAAGACTGAATTATTGAACAACCTTAATTTGCCATTTTAAAATTGACTCAAATAAGTTATCGTCACTGTCGCCCTAAAAAGAGGTGACGAACAGCTCATGCGAAAAGAAAGCAATAATATGTCTCACTCTTTAAGTGTTCACGAAAAGATCGAGCAAG
>JARRNM010000220.1:0-13916 GCA_037384945.1 Deltaproteobacteria bacterium | reverse complement strand
GCTGAGACACGGCTCTTTGGACCTCATCTCCTGCAACCATGGCACGGGCGGCCTTGACAATCGCCGGGACATCAATGGAGCAGATCGACCGCTGTACCTCTGGAGAAGCGTGCTCAATGAACTGATCGTCTATGCCCAACCGCACAACCTTGACTCCGGTCAAACCCTCCTCGGCCAACAGTTCCAGCACGGCGCTTCCGAAGCCTCCCTGCAGAGCGTTTTCTTCCACGGTAAGAAGACGACTGCTCTGTTGGGCCGTCTGTAAAATAAGCTCTTTGTCCAGGGGTTTCACGAACCGACAGTTGATAACCCCTGCCCGCACGCCCTCTTTCTCTAGTTCCTTGGCCGCCTCAACCGCTGGCCATACCCGGTTACCTATGGCCAGGATGGCCAGATCATCGCCTTGGCGCAGAATCTTCCCTTTGCCGATCTCGATTAATCTGATTTCAGAATCCAAGGGCACACCCTCAGCTGCGCCACGGGGGTAGCGTAGAGCTGCTGGGCCAGCATATTCCAAAGCGGTTTTCAACATTCCCTGTAGCTCATTCTCATCAGCAGGGGCCATTAGCACCATATTTGGCACATGACGAAGATATGAGAGGTCGAAAACACCATGATGGGTGGGACCGTCCTCGCCCACCAACCCGCCTCGATCCATAACAATGGTGACGGGTAGATTTTGTAAGCATATATCATGAATTACTTGGTCATAGGCTCGCTGTAAAAAGGTACTGTAGATGGCTGCCACCGGCTTGAACCCCTCCAGCGCCAATCCGGCGGCAAAGGTCAGTGCATGCTGTTCACAGATTCCCACATCGAAAAAACGTTCCGGATAGAGGGCGGCGAATTGACTCAAACCGGTCCCCTCGGGCATGGCTGCTGTGATGGCAATTATTTTTTCGTCCTCCTCGGCCAATCTCACCATGGTCTGGCCAAATATCTTCGTGTATGAGGGTGCCTCAGGCTTCTTTATGGGTTCCCCCGTGCTCACTTCAAACCTTCCCAGACCGTGAAACTTGGAAGGATCACATTCCGCAGGCCTGTAACCCTTACCCTTGATGGTCAAAGCGTGCACCAGCACCGGCCCGCTAAGGTTTTTGGCGTTGGTGAAGGCTTCGATAAGGCGTTCCAACCGGTGCCCTTCTATTGGGCCGATATAATTGAACTTCAGAGCCTCAAAGAGCATGCCTGGAGTGAAAAAACTCATCAGTGAGTCCTCGCCCCTTTTTGCCAGCTGCACAATGTCGTCACCAATTCCAGGGATACTGGTGAGCAGACTCCTTACGTCCTTCCTAATGCGCACCGCCAGTTTGCTGGTCTTCTTGCGGCTCAAGAAGGATGAAAGAGCACCTACATTGGGAGCGATAGACATCTCATTGTCGTTCAAGACTACTATGAGATCGCGCTCCAAATAGCCAGCCTGGTTCAGTCCCTCGAAAGCCATACCTCCGGTCATGGAGCCGTCACCTATCACAGCGATTACCCTGTTTTTGTCTCCTTTAAGGTGTTTGCCAGAGGCAAAACCCAGGGCCGCTGAAATAGAGGTACTGGCATGGCCAACACCAAAGGCATCGTATGGACTCTCGCTTCGCTTGGGGAAACCGCTGATTCCTCCATATGTTCTAATGGTGTGGAACTGCTCTCTTCTGCCGGTGATCAGTTTATGGGCATAGGCCTGGTGCCCCACATCCCAGATAATTATTTCATCTGGTGCATTAAAGACGTAATGTACGGCCAGGGTCAATTCCACCGCCCCGAGGTTCGGGGCCAGGTGCCCGCCGGTTTGAGAGACAGTGCAAACAATGTCGTCCCGAATCTCTTCGGCCAGCCCATAGAGCTCTTCGATTGATAAAGACTTAAGATCTTGCGGGCTGTCAATGCGTGACAGTAAAGACTCTCTCTGCTTCTCCGAGTCGAAGCTTTGTTCGCTCTTTTCCATACTCAACCTAGGACTCCTTTCGCCTCGCGCGGAGCGCAGAGCGCCTGGCGTCAGCCAATATGCTTATATCTGTAGATCGATATCCATGCAAGGTTGTTGCAGCCCCCATGGTGAATTCGAAGTCTCAAGTGTTGGGAGCTCTTTAGCCAGCTTTGAGTAGGATTCATTGGCGGCAGACGGTTCCGCCCCGGGCTATTTTTTCCTGGCTATTATGTAATCTGCCAGTGCGCGCAGGGGCTCGGCTTTGTTATCGAATCTCTCTAGGGCAGCCAACGCCTGATTTACCAGAGTTTGAGCCGCTTGTCGCGAGCCTTCCAAACCCACCGCCGCTGGATAGGTCACTTTGCCCCTGGCCACATCGGACCCTGCTGTCTTGCCAAGGACTTCAGTACTGCCCTCAATATCGAGAATATCATCTGCGATCTGGAAGGCTAAGCCAATGGCTCTACCATATCTAGCTAGAGTACCTCCGCCGGCCAGCGCGCCCGCTTCAGTCGCTGCTGAAATGAGGGCAGCAGGTTTGCGGCTGTGCATCTTCTGCACGGTTTCGAGGTCGGCCGGCTTGTTCTGTGAGAGCATATCCACCACTTGACCACCCACCATCCCACGGTAGCTTGCCGCCCTGGCGATGACCCCTATCAGCTTTAGGGCCCTTTTCGCCAGCGACCCATTATAATCGCTGAGGAGCACAAAAGCCTCGGTAAGCAGAGCATCCCCGGCAAGAATAGCTATGGCTTCCCCAAAAACCGCATGGCTTGTAGGCTTACCACGCCGCAAGTCGTCGTCATCCATGGCAGGTAGATCGTCGTGAATAAGCGAATAGGTGTGTATCATTTCCAGGGCGCAGGCTGCAGGCATGGCAGCCTCAATCGTGCCGGCCACTGCCTGGGCCGCGGCCAGACAAAGGATAGGACGGAGCCTTTTTCCTCCAGCAAAAAGACTGTAACGCATAGCTTCGACAACTCTGGCTTCTCGTCCCTCAATTTCCGGCAGGGCAGTCTCCAAAGCCTTTTCCACTAGCAAGCGCTGCTTCTGCAGATACTGCTTCAGGTCGAGGTCAGTGGTCATCTCCCTCCTCACTGAATGGAGTGGTTTGTATTTTGCCGGCTTGATCACGAATGAGTTTCTCCACCTTGCGTTCTGCCTCGTCCAGTTTGCCGGTGCAATATTTTGCCAGCTTCACCCCTTCCTCAAAGGCCTCAAGTGTTTTCTCCAGAGGGAGATCTCCCTCCTCCATCTTAGCGACAATCGCCTCGAGCTTTTGCAGAGCCTCTTCAAATTTCTCTTTCTTTTTTGCCACTTTGTCCTCTCACTCGGCCGTCGCTCGCACAAGAGCGAATGGATCTACCCTTGCTCCTCCCAAGCGGACGCCCCAATGCAAATGGGGGCCGGTGGCTCGTCCAGTGGAGCCAGCAAGACCAATAACATAACCTTTTCCCACAAAATCACCTTCAGAAACATTTACCTTTGCAAGATGAAAATACATGGTATACAAACCCCAACCGTGATCGATCACCACCGCCTTCCCGTGGAAGAAAAAATCTCCCACTAAGACGATCCGACCATGATTGGCCGCCCTCACCGGTTCGCCCAACCTAGCGCGCAGGTCCACTCCTGAGTGAGGGCTTCGTGGTTCTCCGTTGAGGATTCTCCCGAGTCCGAAAGGTGTAGAGAGTTTACCCGGCAACGGCAGGACAAAATTACCATGCCAGTATCGCTTGGGCGTGTGGATGTCCCATAATTTCCTAAATTCAGCGGCTTCTTTTCTAACCCGCTTGAGCGTTTCCGCATCCAGGCTTACCATGTTTTCTGGTAAGGTTAAGCTCTGTTCACCAAATTCTTTTTTCGCAACTTCTATGGTAGTCCGGTAAGTACTCGGGCTATTCCCCGGGGAGTCGACTTCTACCTCCAAGGGATAGATCCCTGGAGTCAGCCTAAAATCTATACCCAACAAAGATCTGTATTCTTTCTCTTTCACTTCAAAAAAGTCAAGGGGCTGTGCCTGCCAAGACCCCTTCACCTTGGAGCCCTCCTGCGGCCCAGTCAGGATAATCTCCACGACTTGACCCTGAGAAACGGGTCCAGTGGGACCAATCAGCTCAGTGGCTCCCGCGACAGGATGTGCTGCTGCCATTAAGATCAGGGAAATAGACATACTCAATAGTACTCTTCTCAACAATAGCCCTCCTAGCTGAACAACCGAGCTCACCAACAACACCAAGAAGATTCTCTGGCCGGCTGGATAACTCTCTGTCCTCTTGGCCTTTGGGGTTACTTATTCAGTCCTCTACCCCCACAATGTTGCAGCGCAATGAACCTTCGTGCAAGCGAACCTTAACGAGGTCATCCTCTTTCACCTGCCGGGTCGAGCGAATCACCGCCCCCTCCGGCCAGGTAGTGGTAATGGAGTAGCCACGGGCTAGTATACCCAGTGGACTGAGGCCATCCAATTGGGTCAAACTCCGCTCTAAGCTCTGAGCTTTTTTCTGCATAATCTGTCTGAGGAAAAACTCAAGCTGGTGCCCATACTGTCCCAACGATCCCCGCGCCTCACTGATTTTTCCCCTCGGGCTTAGGTGGAGCAAATTGTCTTTCAACCTCAAAAACATTTGCCCTTCCGAGCGCACTCTCTGGCGTGCGATAAATTCCAAACGCTGGACTTGCTCGTCTAGACGCAACCTGAGATCAGCCAAGCGGGCGGCGGGATGGCGCAGCCTTTTCTTTTTGCTTTCCAACCGTTCGCCGGCTAGGCTAACTAGCTGACGAACACGACCTGTCAACCGTTGATTTAAATTAGCCACCAATGTTTCCAAAGCTTCCTTATGTTGGACCACCATTTCCGCTGCAGCCGAAGGCGTTGGTGCGCGCACGTCTGCCACTAAATCCGCCAGAGTGACATCAATTTCGTGACCCACTGCGGAAATTACCGGGATGTGGGAGCGGAAAATAGCCCGGACTACAGTCTCCTCATTGAAAGCCCATAGGTCCTCCCAAGACCCGCCGCCCCGGCCGACTATCAAGACGTCTACGGGAAAATCGTCATTAAAAGCATCGATTCCTTTGGCAATCTCAGCTGCAGCCCCTTCTCCCTGCACTTTGGCAGGGTAGAGATATATTTCCAGGTTGCTGTACCTTTCCCCGGCCACTCTGATTATGTCTCTGATAGCAGCGCCTGTGGCGGAGGTAACCACACCCAGACGTTGGCTGAGAAAGGGAATCGCTTTTTTGTGCTTAGGGTCGAATAACCCTTCAGCTGCCAATCGACCCTTCAGCTGCTCATATGCAAGTTGCAACGCCCCTACACCCCGGGGTTCCATAGCATCCACCAGTAGTTGGTATTCACCCCGTGGCTCGTAGACACTGACCCTGGCCTGGCATAGAACATTTAGGCCGTCCTCGGGCAAAAAGCGAAGCCACCGGTGCTGGGAGCGGAACATGACACACCGTATTTGACTTCTGAAATTCATAAATTAAATGCCTAAATTGAGCCTAAATACGCCAAATTGCCTAAAATTATCAAAATAAAACCCCTAAAGAGATCGGCTAGTTATTTAGAGTATTCCCGCCATATTTCGAAGCACCCTAGTAACACATTTCCTCCACAAGATCAAATAACGCCAGCCGACAGCTAGCAGCGCGCGGCTGGCAGCAAAGGCAAACAGGTATAAATTGGCAGCCCTTGCTGCCCGCTGCTCGCTGCCAGCTGCCCGCTAACCGCGTAGCGCTGAGCGCTCCGCGGTTAGCGTCCCAGCACCTTCCAACAGCGAACGAAATGGTTGTCACTTCCATTTACCTCATATAACTCAATCTCCCCTCTCCTGCACCGGTCCTCGACTAGAGGGCAACGGCTCTGGAATTTGCACCCTGGCGGTGGATTGAAGGGGGTCGGTACATCCCCGGTCAGCGGTGTCCATGAACGCTTGGCTGACGGCTCTGGCGCCGGAGCCGCTTCCAAAAGGGCTTTGGAATAAGGATGGAGATGCTCACCGTAGACTTTCTCTGCAGGACCATACTCCATGACATGACCTAGATACATGATGGCCACCGTGTCACTGATGTACTCCACCACATTCAAGTCATGGGCGATGAACAGATAACTCAGGCCCAATCTTTTCCGCAACTCCTGGAGGAGATTCAAAATTTGGGCCTGAATGGAGACATCCAGGGCAGAGACCGGTTCGTCACAGATAATCAGCTCCGGCTCCACGCTCAATGCCCTGGCGATTCCGATGCGCTGTCGTTGCCCACCGCTGAACTCGTGAGGATAGCGCTGGGCTGCCCACGCCGGAATTCCCACCATCTCCAATAGTTCGGCTACGCGGGCTTGGCGCTGCCCATGTCCTCCCTTGTTGCTGCTGCGCAGACCTTCCTCAACTGATTGACCCACTGTCATTCTGGGATTCAGGGAGCCAAAGGGATCCTGAAAGACGATCTGCAACATGCCCCGATAGGGTTTCATCTCAGTCCGAGAAAGATTGGTTATCTCTTCTTCCTTGAAAAAAATTTTTCCTCCATCGGGCTCGATCAGCTTGAGGATGAGTTGAGCCACAGTAGACTTGCCGCAGCCGCTCTCGCCCACCAGTCCCAATGTTTTGCCGGCCGGCACCTCCAAATCGACCCCGTCAACTGCCTTTATCCAGCCCGTTACTCTCTGCAGCAAGCCTCGCCTTACCGGGAAATACTTTTTTAGTCCCTGAACTTTCAGGATTATGTTGTTGTTTTCTGTGCTCTCTCTGCTCATCTCTTTCAAAGTGGGCTTTGCCGACCCTCCCATTAAGCACTAGGCGCTGAATAATTTATCAATTCGCATTGCCCATTTTTCATTTAGCATTTGAAAATGATTGAAAAGCGAGATGTAACTGCCAGATACAATGATAAATGAGAAATGGAAAGGTGTTTAGTGCCTAGTGCTTCGTGCCTAGCAGCCTTAAGGAGCGCTCTGCATAGATAATTGGACACCTTGCTTTATGATTGTCGCCAAAGATGCACATCTCCGGAAATTGATGCCGGCAGCTCTCTTGGACATAGGTACAGCGGGGATGGAAGGGACAACCCGGAGGTTTCCGGGTGGGATCAGGAACTGTCCCCGGAATGGTGGCCAGTTCTTGGCCCTTTTCCCTCCGACCCGGTAATGCTTCCAGCAATCCCATGGTATAGGGATGAGAAGTGTCACGGAATATTTGCCATACTGAGCCCTCTTCCACCACAATCCCCGCATACATCACGTAGATCCGATCGGCCATGCCGGCAACCACACTGAGGTCGTGGGTTATCTGCAAGATGGCCATTCCTTTTTTCCCCTGGAGTTCACTAAAAAGATTGAGTATCTGGGCCTGGATGGTCACATCAAGGGCCGTAGTGGGTTCGTCGGCAATGACCAGGTCGGGACCACAGGCCAGCGACATGGCAATCATTACCCTTTGCCGCTGCCCGCCGCTGAGGTTGTGGGGATAATCGTGGATACGTTCTTCGGGGGAGGG
Source organism: Deltaproteobacteria bacterium (assembly GCA_037384945.1). Classification (GTDB taxonomy): domain Bacteria; phylum Desulfobacterota; class Syntrophobacteria; order BM002; family BM002; genus BM002. The sequence goes on along the minus strand of JARRNM010000220.1, from coordinate 6,497 downwards.
AATGCCCACATCGTGGAGTAATTTGAGGATTCTCTCCTCAGCCTCCTTGTGGCTCGCACCCTCGTGAGTGGTGATCACTTCTTCGATCTGGTGCCCGATGGTGAAGACGGGATTAAGTGAAGTCATGGGCTCCTGGAAAACCATGGATATTTCTCGACCCCGGATGGTTTGCAGATCCTTTTCAGCCAATTCCAGGAGATTTCTTCCCTTAAACAGGACTGTCCCTCCAGCTATCCGCGCAGGCGGCTGGGGAAGCAGGCTAAGTATGCTGAGGGCAGAGACCGTTTTCCCGCAGCCTGACTCACCCACCAGGCAAACCGTCTCCCCCCGCCCCACCTGGTAACTCACTCCGTCCACCGCCTTTGCCACACCCAGATCCGTGTCGAAGTAAACTTTCAGATCCCGAACCGCCAGGAGCGGTTCATCTGTCTTCGAGTTTTCAGTATTTGCTTTCATAGCACCATCAACCAGCGGGCAGCTGGTGATTTATCATTTCACATTTTTCATTTCTCATTCATGTGAACCACTCTAATACTACTTGGCCCCAAATGCTCGACGATAAATGAGCAATGAAAAATGACCCTATACTCTATACTCTATGCCCTATGCCCTATGCGCCATGCGCCATGCCTCCTAGTGCCTTTCCTTCAACTTGGGATTGAGAATATCCCGCAGCCCCTCCCCAAATAAATTAAAGGAGAGTACTACCACCAGAATAGCCGCACCTGGGATTATGGTGAGCCAGGGTGCATCAAAAAGATAGTTCTTGCCATCGGAGAGAATGTTGCCCCAGGTGGCATGGGGAGGCGGCACTCCAAAGCCGAGGAAGCTGAGGCCAGCCTCGGTCAAGATCGCCCCGGCGATGCCGATGGTAGCTGAAACCAACACTGGAGCAATGGCATTGGGCACCATGTGGCGAAAAATGATCCGCCAGTCCGAAACACCTAGCGCTCTGGCTGCGGTAACGAAATCCTGTTCTCGCAGGGAAAGAAACTCGGCCCTGACGAAGCGTGCCGCTCCCATCCAGCTGGTGAGACCGATAACAATCATGATATTGTAGATGCTCGCCGGCAGTAAGGCGACTACAGTCAGAATAAGGAAGAAACTGGGGAAACAAAGCATGATATCGATCAAACTGGTGATTATAACGTCAACCGAGAGAAGCTGAGCATTTAGCAGAGAAACTGGCCCAGAGGACCCTTCCCTGCGCCGGATTAACATCGCTACTATGACCAGATGGACACCGGATAGTCTAGACCATCCTATGGCCATCCAGATGGCCAGCAACACCAGGACGACCGGGCCCAGTCGAATATAGCTCTGCCCATAGTAGCCGGACAATCCTCCCAAAAACACCCCTATGATCACCGCGAGCCCAACTGCCACAAAACCCACGGTTAGAGAGACCCATGCCCCCTGCAGCATGCGGGCGAACACATCCCGTCCGAGCTCATCGGTGCCCAGTAAATAGATCCCCAGAGGAGGCACTTCCTCGGGAAGCAGTGTCTGCAGCTTTGGCCGAGATAGGGGTGGTCGAAGCTTCTCCTGAAGCCTAACCAGGCTTGGGTCCAGCACCGGCGAGGTCCCAGTGGTGAGAAGCACGCCAATCACTGCCACCAAAAAGAAGAAAACAAAGATGACCATCCCCGCCAGGGCCAGGTGGTTCTTGCGCATTTGAGACCAGAATTCCTCCAGCCTCGTTTGCCTGGGCGGCAACTCAAATGTTTCACCTGAAAAGGTATGTTCAGCAGCCGAATCCTTCACCTTACACCCAGCCTTGCAGTCTATCCGTTATTCGTTATTGGTTACCGATTATTAGCTATTCTCCATCCGGAAACCATGTTTCTGGATGGACGCTAGATAGTGGCCGGTGGACTAAAGAATCATTGTCTTTGTTTTTTCTCCTGAATTCTGACTCCTGGCTTCTGGCTCCTTTCTTCATGCCCCATGCTCCATGTTCACCCCGTGAAATTCGCCTGTGGCGACTATTTCACTGGAGCCCTATGCCTCTCACAGCTTAATCCGCGGATCTACCACCATGTAAAGCAGGTCGGAAACGAAAGTGCCCGCGAGCACCAAGATTGCCGAGATAAAGTTCACCGTGATAATTACCGGATAATCCCGGGCAAGAATGGCCTCGTAGGCCATGCGCCCAATTCCGGGCCAGGAAAAGATGTACTCGATGATTACCTGTCCGCCGATGAGTCCGGGTAAAATCAGGCCGAACATGGTGACAAAAGGCAGTAGAGCGTTGCGCAGGGCGTGTTTGTAATGCACCTGCTCCTCCGGAAGCCCTTTGGCCCTGGCGGTGCGCACGTAATCCTGGCCCTCCACCTCCAGCATCTGGTTGCGCACGTAACGCGAGAGCACGGCTATGCCTCCGGTGGCCCCCAAGATCGAAGGGAGGAGGAGATGCCAGACTCTATCCATAATCCTGGTGGCAACGCTCGCCCCGCCAAGGCCGAAGGTGGTCATGCCGATGACCGGAACCTGGAAGGTACTCACCACAAAGACTATGAGTATATAGGCAAAGAAAAATCCCGGGATGGATATGAGCAGGTAAGCCAAGAAGGTTGTAATCCGATCATATCTGCCACCTCGCTTTATGGCTGATTGAATGCCCACGGGAAATGACAGTGTCCAGGTTATCAAAGTACCGACGACAAAAAGGGGCAGAGTGTTAAGGAAGCGCTCGTAGATCTTGGCCAACACGGGACGGCCGTCTTTCCACGAGGTGCATTTACCGGTAAATAGATCACGGTAATAGAGAAGGTATTGCTGGTGGAGAGGCTTGTCCAGGTGGAACTGCTGGCGGAATCGCTCCACCATCTCCTTGGTGAACTTGGGATTCATCGGATCCACCTGACTGGGACTACCTGGAGCTAGATGTACCACTGCAAAGGAAATTATCGAGACAAAGAAAAGAGTGATAGTCTTCTGCACCAGGCTGCGACCCAAAAATGCCAACATCAATCATCCCTCCGCTGCAAAGGTGGGGACTTCGGGCAGTTTGATCCATTTATTGAAATAGAAAGTGTAATTACCCGTCTTGGTGGGCTTGATCTTCTCGTAATGTACCTGCCCTTCCTTGTCCCTCACCATGATGACGATCCGTTTATCCAAGAGAGCCGTCCACTTGGTCACATAGAGAAAGGTGTAGGGCTGTTCTGCCGCGATAATTTCATGGAGCCGGTGACAATAGGCAATCAAACGTTTACGATTGTACTCCTGCCTGATCTTGATGATCAATTCATCCGCCTTTTTGTTGGAGAAGCCAACAAAATTGAGCTGATAAGGTCCTGTCTGACTCGAGTGCCAGATCTGGTAGAGGTCCGGCTCGATCCCCATTGACCATCCCAAAACCAGGGCATCAAAGTCCAACTTGTTCACCCGCTCTTGGATGAATACGGCCCATTCAAGCAAATCGGTTTGCACGGCTACTCCGATCTTGCGCCAGGAATCTTGAACAATTGCGAGGATGGCTTTGCGAATATCGTTGCCCTGGTTGGTAATCAGGGTAAACTCCAAACGTTTGCCGTTTTTCTCCAGCCATCCCTGCTTGTCTGGCTTCCACCCAGCTTCAGCCAACAACCGTAAGGCACCCTCAGGATCATAGGGAAGGGGCTTGATCTTACGGTCATAGAAGTCAGTTTGTTTTGGAAATGGGCCGGTGATCCGCTCCCCCTGGCCATAGAGAACATAACGGATGATTTTATCCACATCTATGGCCATGCCCAGCGCCTTTCGCACCCTAAGATCATTGAAGGGTTCTCGGCGCAGATTGTAACCGATGTAGGTGTAACCGAAGCTCAAGCCTGAAAAACTCTGGTACTTTGGATCATCCTTGAAGCGCTGAACCTGATAAGGCTGCACCTGATAACTATCCACTGTGCCGGCGTAGAATTCCATCTCCTGAGTCAGTACGTCGGGGATAATGCGATATCCATATTTATGGTAGTTTGGTGGACCTTCCCAGTAATCTTCAAAACGATCCAGCATGATGTATTGATCGGATTTCCACTCACGAAAGGTAAAAGGCCCGCACCCTATGGGATGTCGGTTAAACAGACTATTCCTTACTGACATGGCCTTTGGATCCAGTCCCCGCTGCCGGGCCTCCTCCCGCAGAGCTTTTTCATTTAATAGGTGTTCCGGCAAGATCCCCATCATCCAGGTACTCAAAGCAGGAGAGTATAAACGTTTATAAACAACGCGAAGGGTCAGGGGATCCAGGACCTCCACCGTTTTAACCGGCTCAAAATCGGATAACCGTGGTGAGATATTGGCCGGGTTCATGATGGCTTCATAGGTGAATTTCACATCTTCACCACTGAAAGGGTGGCCGTCTTGAAATTTGACTCCCCTTCGAAGATGGAAAATTATCACCGGGTTGTCTTCCGTGGCGGGTAGGTATAATTCAGCGTATTTTTTCTTCTCTGAATCGAATTTCCCAGGCTGAACCTCAATATAAGTCTCACCCTGAAAGGAAGCGAAATACCCTGTTCCTAGGAGTTTTGCCAGGTTAATAAAGAGCTCCTGATCCACATGTTGCAATGTCAGCTTGATTCTCGCCGGCGCCGATAGGCGCAATCGCACCTGCACCTTATTGCCCTCTCCTCCGCTTTCCAAAACCTGACGCTGAAACTGCTGCGCTGGGAGGATTTCAACTTTTTCTATATTGGCCAAAGATTGGCTAAACGAATCCTGGCGCTGAGAGTGCATTCTCCTGGCCTGATTGATCAGCCGCACAATACCCTGGGCATCAGTCTTCTTTAAACCGGGAACTGCCGCTGCCTCATTCAGGTAAAAGTAAGCCTCCTCGTATATTTTCCAACTTGTAACCAGACGGGGACGGAAGTTCAGATTTTTGTCATAGTCAAGCAAGCCTTCGAAGACCAGTCCATTGATGTCACTGCTGGCACTGTCTGCTGATAGGATGGGATTGAGCAACTGCGCGTCACCGATCGAAGCTGTGACATATTCCTCTAGACGCTCCGGGTCACCTCGGGTCTGTTCTTCATAGGTGGGCACCCAGAAGTAGGACTGCAGAAGGAAGAGGACGAGGAGGACAGGTAACCCTATGAGTAATCGTTTGGTGGTCAAAGACTCACCCCTCTATTGAAGCAGATCTGCTGTATCTCTGGATCCGGATTTCTCATGAATCCGCTTCAGGCGGACCACGGATATGGCCGCAGCAAGCTTTCTAGGGAACCTCCGGGCAAAGCGTGGTTTTGTATTCTAATCGGTTTCTAGAACAATAGTCCAGACCTAGGCATTCCATCACTTTTGATATACGAACGGAACAGCTAGCCCGGATGTTTTATGAATTCCTGTCGCGAGACCGTGAAGATGGCCGTGGCACCAGGCAGCTATTTTCATGCTGGCCTCTTTTCTGCCAGCTGCCCGCTGATTCAGTGATCCCGCATCGCCCGTTTTGAACTTATTTTGATCAGCCAGAATCCCAAGATTAACAGAACTATAAAAAGAATGCTGAGGATATTGAAATAACGGAGGATAAATTGGTTTATGGTGGGACCAAAAAAGTAAAAAAGCCCAGCCACCAGGAAAAATCTGGCACTGCGACTCGCAAGTGAAGCAATGATGAAACGGAGGAGATTAAGGAGAAAGGCGCCGGCACTTATAGTAAATACTTTGTAGGGAATGGGGGTAAACCCTGCCACAGCCACGGCCCACACATCCCAACGGTGATAGTAACGTTGAACTAATTGCACCCGCTCGGCTGAAACCCAGCGCTCAAGGAGGGGGCGACCCCCGAAACGGCCTATGCCGTAGCCTAGGATGCCCCCAAGAACGGACCCCAGACTGCAAAGTACCGCGTACCAAAAGGAACCAGCCGGATTAACCACACACAGGGCAATAAGCAGAGCGTCCGGAGGAATGGGGAAAAAAGACGACTCGCAGAAAGCCAGCACAAAAAGGGCCAGTCCCCCATATGGGGTCTGGGCCCAGTGAGTTATCCAGACAGTCAGGTCTTTAATCCAACCTGCCAGTTCCATAACAGCCTCAAATCCCAGGAGCCAGGAGCCAGCTGGCAGCTGACAGCTCACAGCAATCAGCTAGCAGTATACAGCACAGCGTCGTTTCGCAATTCGCATTTTTAATTTGTCATTTGTCACTTGTCATTTTGAGAAACCGCTTTCCATGTCATTCTTTATTGTGAAATGATAAATGTGCAATGAGAAATGAGAAATAGTGCCAGCTGCCAGTTGTCCGCCTGTCCCGGGTTTGTCGCCAGGCTGCTGGCTAAAAAAAGGTGCTTAGCAGTGTGGTCACTAGTGCCTCGTTGAAACGAGTAACAGTTGTTTTACGTCTTCTGTCCTCTGTCGTCTGTCCTCCGTCCTCTGTCGTCTAGTCCCCGTCCCTGCCTCTCCCTGCTGTGCCCAGTGGCCCGGCCTCCAAGGCCTTGATCTTACTCAGGCAAGTATCAATGAGTAGGGCCGGCGAAAAGCCCCCTGCAAACCAATCGTCCAGCGACT
>JARRNM010000219.1:0-5323 GCA_037384945.1 Deltaproteobacteria bacterium | reverse complement strand
GCGGTTACCTTGAGTTTTGCGCCCTGCACCTTGTACCCCTCGTTCCATGCCCCATGCGGACCAAGGACAACGGACGCAGCGCCAGCTGTTAAAATTTGGCCTGGTTTTTGCGTTAAGTTTCTGATAGTTTTGCGAGCTGAACCACAGAGGTCACAGAGAGCACCGAGAAAAAACTATATTATCATTGAAGTAGTAGCAATCATATACCTCACAGCATAGTGATTCTCGGTGGCCTCTGTGTACTCTGTGGTTGAGACCTCCAGTCTCATGGGTAACGGGGTCCTGACCTAATCAGTCAGCATTAATAACGAGGCGTTAGAATGAAGAGGAAACTTCTGGGTGAAATCCTGATAGATGAAGGGCTGATCTCAGAGGAGCAGCTGAAAGCTGGGCTGGAAAAACAGAAGCGAGAAAAGGGACTAAGAATTGGCGAGGCCCTGGTAGCCTTGGGAGTGGTCACTGAGGAAGACGTTGCCAAAGCTATCTGGCAGCAGAGGCAGATTCCCTATGTGGATCTTGACAGTTATGCCCTCGATCCCAATGTGATCGAGTTGGTTCCTGAAAAGGTCGCCAGAGCCTATACGGCTCTTCCTCTTTTCAAAATAGGCAACGCCTTGACCGTGGCCATGGCTGATCCCCTCAACCTTATTGCGGTGGATGACCTGCGCACTAAGACGGGATGCGAAATCGAGCCGGTGATATCCACCGAAGGAAAAATCACCAGATGTCTGGACCATTACTACCGGATGGACGAGTCCATCACCCAACTTATTCAGGACGTCGCTTCGGGAGAAGATGGAAAAAAGGCGGCAGCCGATATCTCGGAAGCGCCAATGATCAAGTTGGCCAATTTGATCATTCAACAGGCGGTCCGGGATGGAGCCAGCGATGTCCACGTGGAGCCCGGTGAAAAAGAGGTCTCGGTGCGCTATCGCATTGATGGGGTACTGCAAGAGATCAAGAAGTTCCCCAAGAACATTCACGAAGCAATTGCCTCCAGATTCAAGGTGTGGGGTGAGATTGACATTGCGAAGAAGAGGACGGCACAGGACGGTCGTTTTTATCTTGACGCCGAGGGCAAGGAGATAGAAGTTCGTCTCTCTACCTTCCCCACGATTTATGGGGAAAACCTCGTCATGCGGATTTTGGATCCCACTGCTACTATCCTAGAATTAAAGACCCTGGGGTTGTCCCCTGCCATATTTGACTCTTACATGAAACTGCTTAAGCTGCCGGAAGGTATGGTGCTGGTCACAGGTCCCACGGGAAGCGGCAAAACCACCACCTTGTATGCGACCCTGGATACCATCACCAGTCCCACCCTCAATGTGATCACCATTGAGGATCCCGTGGAGTACAGACTCAAGCAGATTCGCCAGACCCAGGTCAACCCCCAGGCTGGGGTTACCTTTGCCAGCGGCTTGCGAGCTATCCTTCGTCAGGACCCTGACGTGATTATGGTGGGTGAGATCCGAGATCTGGAAACGGCGCAAATGGCTGCAAGGGCTGCCTTAACCGGGCATTTGGTCTTTAGTACCTTACACACCAATGATGCGCCGGGAGCAGTTACTCGCCTGGTTGACATCGGAGTTGAACCGTTTCTTATATCCTCAGGCGTAGCCGGGGTGCTGGCACAACGCTTGGCCAGAACTATCTGCACATCTTGTAAAGAACCCTTCGTTCCTGCCCCTGAGATTCTAGAGCAATTTGGTATTGCCAAGCAGGCTAGAGGCCGTAAGTTCTATCGAGGAAGAGGCTGCCAGGCCTGTCGCTTCAGCGGATACCGCGGTCGAATCGGTATATATGAATTTCTTTTAATATCGGATCCCCTAAGAGACCTGATCAACGAGAAACGAAGTGCTTCAGAGATCCGCAAAGCAGCATTGAAAAACGGTGATCTGCGCACCCTCTTTCGCGACGGCTTGGAAAAAGCAGCGAAGGGGGTAACCACACTTGAAGAGATATCAAGGATTGTTCAGGTGAAGGCAGAATAACAGGTCAGCAGGCACCTGACAGCTGGCAGGCTTAAAGATTTCTGATTTCGGATTTCGGAAAGCATAGAGCTTGGAGAAGGGAGTAAATAAAAAATAATTAACACTATGCCCTAAGCCTTATTTCTTTTTCGCCGTGTCTCCCTGTCCCCGTGCGGTATCCAGTGCTTAGTGGCTAGTCCTTAGTGCTTAGTTCTTTTCCTATCGGTAGGTGGATGAAGAATTTAGTTCCTTGGTCTTCGCTGGACTGGAACTCTATACTACCTCCGTGCTCTTCTATAATCTTCTTGGTGACCGCCAGACCCAACCCTGTTCCCTGACTTCCCTTGGTGCTAAAGAAGACATCAAAGATGCGCTGGCGGATATGGTCGGGGATACCTGCGCCGTTATCGTCAATGGTAATAAGAATTTCGTTCTCCCCTTCCTTCTGGGTACTGATCTTTACTTCACCCTGTTCTTCATCCAGAGCGTCGATTGCATTGGTGAGCAAGTTGAGTAAGCAGCGGTGAATTCCCTGGGGATCGGCCAAGATGCGTGGAAGCCTTGAATCCAGGTCGAGCTCCAACTTTCCGTGTTTTGTCTTGATCCGATCGTGACACAGTTCCGCAGCTTCCTTGCAAATTTCGTTTATGTAGCAAGGTTGAGTATCTGGTTTCCTTTCCTTTGAATAAGCGAGCATATCCAGCACCAGGTTGCTTATTCGCTGATTGCTACGTCTCAGGATCTTCCAGACTCTGTCGATTACACTCAAATCCTCGGCTGCAAGGGCCTTCTCCACCATGGCGTGGGAGGTATCCATGGCAGCGACTATATTTTTAATATAGTGGGAGAGCCCTGATATTGCCTGACCCATCGCAGCAAGTCGTTCATTTTGGATCTTGTCTTTGTAGAGTTGAGCGTTCTCTACGGCGATGCCGGCAGCATTACCGATGGCATCCAGGAGCATGAGGTCCTCCTGGCTGAAAGCACCCGCGCCGGTGGTATCTACGTGAATGATCCCAACAATCCGCTTACGCCCACGGAGCGGAGAACACATGGCCGAGCGTATATGGTGAAGAACTACACTCTCGGCCAGACCAAATTTGGAGTCTGCCATGGCGTCGGCGATGAGCACTGATTCTTTCTTTTCCAGAACGTGGGAGATGATGTTTTGGCTAATGCTGACTTTATGATCGAGACCTTCCTTGTTTTGCCAGCGTGAGGACTTGAGTTCCAACTGATCAGTGTTGGGATCGATGAGAAGGACGAAGCCACGTTCAGCCCGGACGGTTGCAAAAGTTTCGTCTAGAATCTTGTTGAGGAGGACATCCAGATCAAAAATGGAGCTGGCTATGCGGGTTACCCGATACATGGCAGCCAGACTAAGATGGCTGCGGCCCAGCAAGTCCATGAGCATGGAGGAACTAAGCGCCTGGGTGATGTTCATCACGGAGGGAGGCTCTGCAGCAGAGGGATGGAAAATCTGCTGAGCGTCCGGCTGGTGCAGCAGTGTAGGCTCATCCCCAGGTAGTACGGGTTGCGATAGTCTCTCCACTTGCTGAGTATCGTCAGTGGCAGGGCGTAGCAGGAGCTCTACGTTACCCAGGGTCAAGCGGTCGTCAACTTTTAACTTGCTGCTGCTTAATCGAACCCCGTTTACCAGAACCCCGTTTACACTGCCGAGATCCTCTATAGAGAGATTGTCACCTTTGATAAGAATCCTGGCATGCTGCCTCGAGAGCGTCCTATCGTCGAAACAGATCCGACAGCCCTGGTCGCGTCCTATGGTAACTTCTTCGTCCTCTAGCTGATAGATCTGGCCTTCGTCCGGGCCTTTGATTACCAGCAACTCGTAGGCTGCCATTGCCGATTCCTAAGCATCTTTTAGTCGAAAAAACAAAGGAAAGCAAAAGTAAAGTAGGATTTCAACCACAGAGTTCATGGAGATCACAGAGAAAATTTCAAGGGGTTCAAGAAATCTCAAAACCGCTGATTCCTAGATATTTGTCTTCCTCTGTGAGCTCTGCGGTCTCTGTGGTCCAGCCCAACTATACTTGCCTGTATTCTTCCTCGCTAGACGGTTTTTACACTCCTGAGCAGATTATCAGAATGTACCAGCAAGAACTAGGCCAAAATTCCAGTCGGGTGCCGGCAGCTGGCAGCTGGCAGCTTTCCTAACCAAGCACTATGCACTAGGACCTTGGGGCAAATGGCAGAGGATGGAAGACAGAGGCCAGACAAAAATTCCGAATTTCGCAATTCGAATTTCGAAAGTCTAACCCTCTGCGCCATGCCCTATGCTCTATGCGGCGAACGGAGTGAGCCACAACGGACATTATCTCACAAATGGATTGTATTGCTTCTCCTTGCCGATAGTGGACTGGGGAGACGTGCCGTAATTGTGTCCCGGAAAAACCAAAGTGTCATCGGGCAGAGTTAGGAGTTTGGTCTTGATAGACAGAAGGAGTTGGGACATGGAGCCACCTGGAAGATCGGTGCGTCCGATTCCGCCCACGAATAGGGTGTCACCGGTAAACACATATCCATTGGTATAAAGAGACATCCCTCCAGGAGTGTGACCTGGAGTATGAATAACCTTGAGGAATTGCTGGCCGAATTCGATTCGATCACCTTCTTCGACGGTTATGTCTGCGGGAGGCGATGCTTCGCACTGAAAAATCTGTAGGGCTAAGGATGACGGATTGGCCAGTCTCTCGGCGTCATCTTGGTGAATCACAATCTGAGCCTTGGTTCTCTCTTTCATTTCCCTGTTGCCCCCTGCATGATCAGCATGGCAGTGGGTGTTGACAATGTATTTAATTTTGTCAATTTTTTTCTTAGTTGCAACATCCAATAAGAGTCCCACCTGATCTGCTGGATCGATGACGATTCCCTCCCCGGTTTCCGGACAAGCAACTAAATAAGCAAAAACGGCAAAGTGGCCTACTTGAACTTGTTCAATAATCATGTCTCCTCCGCAGTTAAATTGACATACGAGCCCAGAACTGAGATATACAATATAACATGTAGGGTAAATGCTTTTAAGCGGCAACAGAAGTTTTAGGGGAGTATTGGAGTACTGGAGCAACTCGATAATTAGCTTTACTCCATTACTCCAAAATCCAATTACTCTTCTCCCAGCATCTAATTGGGTACTACACTTCCTGCCTCGTAATAACTTGAGTAAGGATTTCTTTACCCGAGCTGGTTCCGATACGGTGAGCGCCAGCCCCTACCATTGCCTCTAAATCCTCGAGGGCCCTTATCCCTCCAGCAGCCTTGACTTTGATCTTGCCCCGGCCATATTCGGCCAGTAGTTTTACCTCAGCCACGGAGGCCCCAGACGGCCCAAA
>JARRNM010000218.1:0-9395 GCA_037384945.1 Deltaproteobacteria bacterium | reverse complement strand
TCTGGTTATTCCAGAAAGAGCAGGTGCTTTTGAATTAGGGAGTGGCTTCCTGCCGCAGGATCAACTGTCGGCTGGAAGCCACTCCCCCATGTTGGAATTTGGGGGCACCCTGACTGAGTTGAATAAGTTGGCTACTACAGTAGTCCCCACTCCAGACCCGCCATAGATAATCATCTTGACATACCTTGTGCTGCGTGTTAGAAATAATAACTGACTGAGCGCTCGTTCAGTGAGTATGGAGCATGGGGCAGAGGGCATGGAGTGGGACAAGCAAATTTTATGTACCCTATACTCTATGTTTTATGCCCTATGCTGCTGAAGACAATTGCTTAGAACGACAGAATTAAGACATATGACAGCATTGCCATGGAAAGAGATCTCTCCCTTATAAAAGAAGTTCCCACCCAGGTAAAGGACCTGGAGCTGGTTAAACGGCGACGGCGGCAGATAGTGGATGCCGCCGTTGAGCTATTTATCAAAAAGGGTTTCCACAAAACCACTACTCGGGAGATAGCTCAGAGGGCAGGGTTATCCATTGGTTCAGTTTACGAGTATGTGTCTACTAAAGAGGACGTCCTCTACCTGGTGTGCGACGTAATTCACGCTGAAGCGGAACGACAGATCAACGAAGCCCTGGCACGAACAAAAGGAGGCCGGGAAACAATTGCCGAAGTGATCAGAGAATACTTTCTGGTGTGCCACCGGATGAGTGACCACATATTGTTGGTCTACCAGGAAACCCAGTCTCTACCGAGCCGTTGGCGCAAAAGGGTATTGGAAAACGAGGTGAGGTTTACCGGTATCTTCAAGGGAGTGCTGGAAAGGTTGGTGGCGTCCGGGGAGTTGCCCGAACTTGAGGAGAGGATCTTGGATTTATTGGCCCACAACATCACGGTCTTGGGTCACATGTGGACTTTCAGGCGCTGGTTCCTCAGACGCCAATACAACATTGAGGAGTACATAACCATTCAGACAGCCCTGATTTGCGGGGAACTGTTTGGACCGGTGCGGAGTGAAGCGCAGCTAGGAGAGCGAGATGAAGGCTAAGAAAAGGGTCTACAAGCCCAAATGTGCCATTCGGGTGGTGACGGCCACATCTCTCTTCGATGGCCATGATGCGGCGATAAATATTATGAGACGCATTCTCCAGGCCAGTGGAGTGGAGGTAATTCACCTGGGGCACAATCGCTCGGTTAACGAAATTGTCGATGCGGCGATAGAAGAAGACGCGCAGGGAATTGCCGTATCCTCTTATCAAGGCGGGCACCTTGAGTTCTTCAAATATATGGTTGATTTGCTCAGGGAGAGAGGTGTGCCCCACATAAAGGTTTTTGGCGGCGGTGGCGGGGTTATTTTGAGCGATGAGGTCAAGGAACTGGAGGCATATGGAGTGGAGAGAATTTACTCTCCTGAAGACGGGGTAGACCTTGGTCTGCAAGGCATTATCAACGACCTTATCAAGCGTATCGACTTTCTCACGGTGGAGGATGGATCCGGTCTGCAAGTTGGGCAGTTGAGCCCAAAGAACAAACCCCTGGTGGCGAAGCTTATAAGCGCCATGGAACTGGCCAAAGTGGAGGGTGACGGCCACCTGGCCGGCCTCAGGTCTTTAATCAAGCAAAGGCTCGAGGAGCGAAGAACTCCAGTAGTGGGGATCACCGGTACAGGGGGGGCGGGGAAATCATCTCTTACGGATGAACTGATCCTTAGATTCTTAAACGATTTCAAAGATATCAATATCGGTATTTTAAGTACCGATCCCTCTCGTCGCAGGACCGGCGGTGCTCTCCTGGGAGATCGCATCAGAATGAATTCCATAGGCAGCGACCGGGTTTATATGCGCTCCCTTGCCACCCGCGAATCCAGAACCGAGTTGTCAAAGGCCCTGGGGGATGCCGTCGAGGTGCTCAAGGCGGCGAATTTCGACCTAATAATCGCTGAAACCGCAGGCATTGGCCAGGGAGATACTGAAATTGTCGATCTGGTAGACCTGTCTATCTATGTGATGACGCCCGAGTTCGGTGCGCCTTCTCAGCTGGAAAAGATCGACATGCTCGATTTTGCTGATTTTATCGTGGTTAACAAGTATGAGAAACGGGGAGGCGACGACGCTATTCGTGAGGTGAGAAGGCAGGTAAAGGGCAACCGGGAGGAATGGGATCGTAAGCCGGAAGAAATGCCGGTATTTGGGACAATCGCCTCCAAGTTCAACGATGACGGGGTAACAGCCCTCTACCAGGCTCTCCTGGATATGATGACCGAAAAGACCGGGGTAGCCTTTGAGTCAAGACTTCCGCGGCCAGAGAACCACATATCTACTTCCAAGACGATCATCGTCCCAGCGGAGCGCACCAGGTACTTGGCCGAGGTTGCCCAGGCGGTTCGAACCTACCATGGTCGCACGGCCGAGCAAGCCGAGGCGGTGCGGCACAAATGGCATCTCGAGCATGCTGCAGCAGCAGTGGATGAGGCCCATGATTTTCATGATAAGGCAGTTCTCCTGGCCAGGTTGAAAGAGGAACTAGCCAAGGCAGAGCAGGCTCTGGATGAGGAGACTCACCAAATACTGGAAGAGTGGCCGAAAATTAGAGAGAACTACAGTGGGGATAGCTTTGCCTACAAAGTGCGAGAGCGGGAATACAGAGTACCTCTTTACACCGAATCCTTATCCAGACAGAAAATACCCCGGGTTTTACTGCCCCAGTATAAGGACCCAGGGGAAATATACCGCTGGCTCAGGGAAGAGAATGTGCCTGGCCGGTTTCCTTACACCGCAGGGGTTTTCCCCTTTAAGAGGACTGATGAAGAACCAACCCGGATGTTTGCTGGCGAGGGTGATCCGGCGAGAACCAACCGTCGGTTCAAGTTGCTTTCAGAACATCATCAGGCCAAACGGCTGTCCACTGCCTTCGATTCAGTTACCCTATACGGATATGATCCTGACGAGAGGCCGGACATATATGGCAAGGTGGGCACCTCTGGGGTTAGTGTTTGCACCTTGGATGATATGAAGATCCTCTACGACGGTTTTGATCTCTGCGGGCCTAACACCTCGGTTTCTATGACCATAAACGGGCCGGCGCCTATCATTCTGGCAATGTTCTTGAACGGGGCAATCGACCAGCAGAAAGACAAATTCAGAGCAGAAAATGCTCGGGATCCTAATGCAGACGAATACGAGAAAATTAAGGCTCATGTGTTCCAAACCGTAAGGGGCACGGTACAGGCAGATATTCTCAAGGAAGATCAGTGGCAAAATACCTGCATTTTTTCCATCGACTTCAGCTTGAAAATGATGGGTGATATCCAGGAGTTTTTTATAGAAAACAAGGTGTCCAACTTCTACTCAGTGTCCATCTCCGGGTATCACATTGCTGAGGCTGGGGCAAACCCCATAAGCCAACTGGCTTTTACTCTGGCCAACGGCTTTACTTACGTGGAGTATTACCTGTCCCGGGGCATGAAATTAGACAACTTTGCTCCGAATTTGTCCTTTTTCTTCTCCAATGGCATGGAGCCTGAATACTCGGTGATCGGCAGGGTTGCCAGACGAATATGGGCTATCGCCATGCGAGACATGTACGGTGGTACCTCCCGTTCGCAAAAACTCAAGTACCACATCCAGACCTCGGGGCGCTCCCTTCACAGTCAGGATATCCAGCTGAACGATATCCGCACCACCTTGCAGGCCTTGGTTGGCATCTACGACAACTGCAACAGCCTGCACACCAATGCCTATGACGAAGCCATTACCACCCCTACCCCAGAGTCGGTTAGAAGAGCCCTGGCTATCCAGCTTATAATCAATCGAGAGTGGGGGTTGACCAAAATAGAAAACGTCAATCAAGGAAGCTTTATTGTCGAGGAACTGACCAAACTAGTGGAAGAAGCCGTACTCATGGAATTTGAGCGGATCACGGAGCGAGGTGGGGCATTAGGGGCCATGGAGACCGGCTATCAGCGCAGCAAGATTCAGGAGGAGTCTATCTACTACGAGACTCTGAAGCACAGTGGCGAGTTACCCATCATAGGGGTCAATACTTTTCGCAATCCAGAGGGTGAGGAAGAGTCAACTACTGCATCGTTGGAGCTCGCCCGAGCCACGGAAGAAGAGAAAAGGTCACAACTGACCCGGTTAAAAGACTTTCAGCAGCGACATGCTGAAGAGGCTCCGGCTGCTCTCGAGCGTTTACAACAGGTGGCCTTAAGGGGAGAGAATATCTTTGCCGAGCTGATGAATACGGTTCGCTACTGCAGCTTGGGGCAGATAACCCAGGCACTATTCGATGTTGGGGGTAAATACAGGCGCAATATGTAGGAACTAGCATAGCGCCAGGCGCAGAGGGCATAGCGCTCCGCGTTGCGGTGCGAGATGCCGGGCGAGACGGGATGACGAGTATACTACTAAACCTCGTCTCGCACGTCTCGCCAGTCTCGCTGATCAAGGGAGTAACAGTTTCTTGACCGAGCCAACATTCCGTTTCGAGCCGCAAGCGAGGAGAAGCATGCTATTCGAGCTGACTGAGGAAGAAAAGATTATTCGAGCAGCGGCTGAACGAGTCGCCAAGCAAGAGCTTGAGCCGGTGGCGGCAGAGTTGGATTGCACTAAGAATCGGGATATTCTGCTTGCAAACCTTAAAAAGCTGGCCGAGCTGGGTTTCATGGGGGTAAATATTCAGGCTGAGCATGGGGGAACCGATGGTAACTCGGTGGCCCTGAGCCTGGTCTTGACTGAACTGGGCCGGGCTTGTGCCTCCACTGCAGTAACCACCTCGGTTACCAATCTTGTGGCTGAGGTGATTCAGTCCATGGGGAGCGAAGAGCAGAAGAAGAAGTATCTGCCCAAGTTGTGCACTGGGAAATATGCTGCTGGTGGTTTCGCCCTAACGGAGCCTATGGCTGGATCGGACCCCTCCTCCATTTCTACAACAGCAGTGCTTCGGGGCGAGGATTGGATTCTAAATGGCCGGAAAGTATTCATTACTAGCGGTGAGTATGCTGGGGTTTTTATCATATGGGCTGTAGTTGACAAGGATGCTCCCAAAGGTGAGGGAATCGCCGCTTTTTTGGTGGAACCAGAGTTTCCAGGTTTTACCGTGGGCAAAGACGAAGAGAAGATGGGGCAGATAGGCGCTGCTACCAATGAACTCATTATGGAAGACTGTCGGGTGCCCCGAGAAAACCTCTTGGGCGAATGGAGGATAGGACATGGCTCGTTTGCAATGGGCATATGGTTGGCGTCGATGGATTATTCCAAGGAAAACTCCAAGAATAGAGTACAGTTTTGACAAGCCATTGCCAGGTACCAAGCGATTCAATGGATGCTGGCGGATCGTTATACCGAGTTGGAGGCGGCACGACTCCTTCTCTTGCAGGCGGCTCATCTGAAAGACCAAGACAGGAAATTTATGAAAGCGGCTTCAATGGCCAAGCTTTTCGCCAGCGAGGCTGCAAATCGGGCCTGTTATGATGCAATACAAATTCTCGGGGGTTACGGTTATTCTCGAGAATACCCTTTGGAGCGTATGGCCCGAGATGTGCGAGTTTGCACGATCTACGAGGGCACTAGTGAGATTCAGCGGTTGATAATTGCCCGCGAATTGTTGTTCGAACTATAGCCCGGATGTTTCATGAATTCACGCCTCGGCGTGACTGCGACCACGGATATGGCCGTCCTTCCTGGCGTCCTCGGATGTTGGCTCCTGCGACGTACCGTTCAGGTACGGTTCGAAACCAATCCCGCGGTCGCGCGGGACGGTTGTCAGGTTGCACCTCCATCTTCATGGTCTCGCAACGGGAATTCATGAAATATCCGGGCTAGAAGGGTGGGCGTGTGATGGAACGGATGCTCAGCGAGGAGCGAGGTGCATTTTTGGAGCGTGATTTTTATCAGGGTTTCGTCAAGACCTGCGGGTTTAAACTAGATTTGCTGGAGCGAGGACGGGCAAAGTCCAGTTTGGAGGTCACTAAGGCTCACAGCCAGCAGGATGATTTCGTCCACGCCGGAGTCATGGCCACCATGGCGGACCATACGGCAGGCTATGCTGCCTTTTCTGTGGTTCCTGAGGAATTCAGGATTCTCACCTTGGAATTCAAGATAAATTTCCTCCGCCCGGCGGTTGGCGATCTGCTAATCTGCCGTGCCAAGGTGGTGAAGGAGGGCAAAAACATTCTAGTAGCTGACTCGGAAGTGTATAGTCAGAGGGACGGAGTAGAAAAACTAGCGGCCAAGGCCTTGGTTACTCTTATGGCTGTTCCAGCCACAGCGCTTCGCGCTGAGTAGGCACTAGGCACCATAATACAAAGAAGTCGGAGGTCAGAGATCAGAGGTCAGAAAAATTGTCTTTTTTTGCTCTATGCTCTATGCTCCTTGCCTCTTGATAACGGTAAAATAGACTCCTTCTTCCTTGGTCACTTTCTCTTCCACTCCACCATCATTGTGATCAATGACCTTGAGCATTTTCTCCACGTGCTGCGGATCACAGACAAACCTGAGTCTATCCCCAGCCCGGATCACCCTCAGAAGTAAACTTACTTCCAGATAGCCCTTTCAACAGTCGCCTCGGTAGTCTGCTATGTCTCTCATGATTTACCATCCCTGATGGTGGCATATTCCTCGGTTGGGCCTCACATTTTACTGAATAATGGGGGCTCAACATGGGGTCCTTCGAAGACCGAAGGGCCAGTTCACCTCCAGTCTCTCAGAGAATATTCTCGGAAACAATTGAAAAAGGCAACCAGGAGTTTCACCATTTTTTGAATTTGCCGTCTGTAGTGGTGCTTATGTCTCCTTACTGATTTTTCTCTATTCTTTATCCGCTGGGGTTAGGTAGATCTGGCCAATTAGACTTCTCGGGCAAAGTCAGATAGAATATTAAAACTAAAATTAATTAAATTTGAATGTTCCTTAGTGTTGGTACTCTCTGGTTGCAGGGACTAAGGTGAAAGGGAGGTAGTTGATGTCGGAGGGAGGTTTTTATGATGTTGTCATAGTCGGCGGTGGTCCCGGCGGCCTTTCTGCCGGGGTTTACGCCATGAGGGCGGGGCTGAAGACCGTTATTATTGAGAAAGCTGTTGCAGGTGGTCAAGTGGCCTTGTCCGACAGCGTGGAGAACTATCTTGGTTTCGAGCTGATCAGTGGCTACGATTTGTCTCAAAAATTCCTTCAACACGTAAAATCCTATGGAACGGAAATCATCCAAGAGGAAGTTGTGGCGGTTGAGCCGGGATTGGAGCACCATTCTGTCAGGCTGGCAAATGACCAAGTACTGAAGACGCACGCGGTTATTCTGGCAACCGGTGGTAGTCCCCGGAAACTTAGGGTCCCTGGTGAAAGGACATACTACGGAAAAGGCGTTTCCTACTGCGCTGTGTGTGACGGCTTCTTTTTCAGAGAGAAAACCGTCGTAGTCGTGGGAGGCGGGGATACCGCAGCTGAAGAGGCTTTATACTTGGCAAAACTTGCGAAGCAAGTTTATCTAGTCCACAGGCGCGATGCCCTCCGGGCGAGTATGATCCTTCAGCAGCGGGTCAAAGATGAGTGTAAAATCGAAGTCCTTTGGAACACCATCGTCACCGAGATTAAGGCAAATGACCAGGGAGTTCATGCAGTCAGCCTGGAAGACACCCAGACGGGCGAGCAAAGGGAATTGAGCACTGATGGGGTCTTCATCTTTATAGGTTTTGTCCCCAACAACCACTTGGTGCCTGCCGGCATCAAGATGAACGCCGATGGCTATGTGGTCACCAATGAGAAGTGTGAAACCAACATGCCGGGTGTCTATGTGATTGGAGACCTGAGAGAGAAATATGCCAGGCAAATAGTGGTTGCTGCAGCGGACGGATGTACTGCCGCGTTGGTGGCGGCCTACTATGTGGAGATGAAGAAATCGGGCGAGGCGGTATGTGAGCTTCCGGAAGACTTACTGCAGGAGGCACAGTAGTCAGCCGGCAGCGAGCAACTGGCAGCTGGCAGGAGACACCAGGCACTAAAGACTAGGCACCAAGTCTCAAGGTGTCGGGTGTCAGGTTTCAGGTGTCAGGGAGGAAAAACAGAAAGGGCTGAAACCTGAAACCTGAACACTGAAACCTTAGTTCTTGCTCCATGCCCCATGCTCTAAGCTAGCTTGCTAACTTATTTGAGAAAACTGAAACCCTATTGACCTAAGTCAAAGCAATCTCTGCCACGCTTGGCTAGAGTGTTAGCTAACACTTGGTGGAGGTGAGCCCATGCAAAAAGATGAAATCCGTTGCCCTGGGCAAAATACGCTGTTCTGGAAACCGGATGATATTTACGATGTGACCTGTCCCAGTTGTGGTGCGTCTGTGGAATTTTGGAAAGACGACAGCAAGCGCACCTGCGAGTGCGGGCATCGCTTTCTTAATCCAAAACGGGATCTGGGCTGTCTAGAATATTGTAAGTACGCGGAACAATGCATGCCAGATATGTTCCAGGGAGAAAGCTTAAAGGCCCTCTACCGTGACCGCCTCCTGGTTGGAGCTAGGATTGCTCTCAAGCCCGATGACACTCATCTCAAGCGTAGCCAGGAAGTATTTTGAGTTCCCAGTCCCAGGGAGCACAGGGGATTTCAGCAAGGGAGGGGGAGAGCCCCAGGGCAATTGTCACCAGGGTGCTTGCTGAACTGGGGACTGAAAAAGAGGTGATTGATCAAGTTTGCCAGATCGTCGAGGATAAGATCAAGGGAACAAGTGCTGAAGATTCCAACCACAGGATTGTCTCCGATGCATTGATGGTTGTTGACCTATCGGAGAAAAAAACCCTCCTTGAGGAGGCGGCCATTGAGCGGTTGATTGAGAATAAGCTTCAGACGAAGACCGGCAAACGGTTGGCCCGGGAGCGATTGCTCCCAGAATAAATGGCGCCCCTTTGCAGCACTAAATAAAAATACAAAGGAAGCTACAATTACATGAGCCCGGCAGGAGCACATCTTGCCGGGTTCTTTCCTTCGTGCAAAGAAAACCTGATTTTTCCCCGCATAGGGGGATCTTCTACTGCTCCAGGAAATTGCCGCATCAAGGAAATATCCGGGGTGGCCCCTCGGCTTGACAGCTCCAAAGATTCTGTGCCAGAGTTCAATGGATTTCAGATTATAAACTGTTGATTGCAGATTTCTCTGCAGGAGTTGAACCCAGGAGATTAATAAGATGAGCCATGCAGGGAAGACAAAGAAACAGCTGCTGGTTGAATTGGAAGAACTGCACCTGAGGATCTCCGAGCTGAAGAAACAACAAATGGAGTGGGGGCAAAGCAAGGGAAAACCTATCGAGAGCGAGGAGAATTTCAGGGCGTTGGCTGAAAACGCCAATGATGGAATCATGATAGCCCTGGGTGACGGAGTTTATGTGTATGCCAACAGACGGGCCACTGAGATAAT
>JARRNM010000217.1:0-8874 GCA_037384945.1 Deltaproteobacteria bacterium | reverse complement strand
CTGTTGAATTCCGCTGCGCGGACCCCACCGAAGGTGGGATTCAACAGGGCAGGTCACTCAGAAGAGACACCAGCAAAGGCCAAAAGGGGAAGCTGCGAAACAACGAACATCTGAGCAACCGACCTTCACTCTCTCAGCCTTGAGAGGGGTTGCATGAAGACATGGTGCTCACTAAGCAGGAATCCTGCCAATAGATGGTGCGAAAATGCATCAGCGAGCACCAACCCAGTCCCGTTCTGCGGGACCGGGGACTGCGAGCTAAGTGCAATGAGATCGGATACCTTCCTTACATTTCGAATCCTGCTTTAGCGGGATTCAATCATGCCCGTTGTGGAGTAGCTTCCCCGTGGCCTGTGTCACCAAAATATTCTTGGGGAAACTTCTGTTCATCAAACAGGAAATTCCCTCAAAAGATCTTTGTGACCTAGGCGACGGAGACTGTTCATCTATCTTGGGATATAATGTAACGTAGCTAGCACGCTTATCCGCAATCTGTGAGAGGCGGCAATGAGAGTTCTCCTAATTTCTGCGAATACCGAAGAGATGAACATGCCCACCCTGCCCTTGGGTCTGGCCTGTGTGGCTGCGTCTACACGGAAAGCCGGACACGAAGTAACATACCTTGATTTGATGGCCAAGGAGGATCCCCAGGAAGTCATTGAGAAAATCATGGAAGGCTTGAGGCCGGATGTGATAGGTATCTCAGTGAGAAACATCGATGACCAGAGCATGGCAAATCCTCACTTCCTGTTGGAACCTGTCAAGGAAGTAGTTGCCACCTGCCGGAGTTTATCATCTGCACCCATCGTTCTGGGTGGTGCGGGCTACAGTATTTATCCTCAGTCCGCTCTGGAATATCTAGGCGCTGACATGGGGATTCAAGGGGAAGGAGAAGAATCATTCCCCCATCTGCTCGATAGGATAGAAAGAGGCAAAGACCTTTCAAGCACTCCAGGTCTTTATCTGCCCGGCAGCGGCCTGCAAAGGGAAAGAGCCTTAGCAAAAGATCTTGACCAGCTTCCTTTTCCCGAGGACCATTTCTGGTCCTCGTCTCTCCTCAACACAGATGAGGAATTCTGGCTGCCCTTTCAGACCAGACGCGGCTGTCCTTTGAACTGTAGCTATTGCTCCACTGCAACTATAGAGGGCAAAATTTTGCGGAAACGGACCCCGGCGCTAGTGGTTAAAGAGATAGCCCGGCAATCCATGCAGGGCTTTGGTCGCTTCTATTTCGTAGACAACACCTTCAATCTGCCTGTTGCCTATGCCGCAGAACTCTGCCAGCTCCTGGTGCAAGCGGAGGTGGGGGTCACCTGGCGCTGCATCTTTTACCCATGGAAGGTGGAGGAAGAACTGGTGAAGTTGATGGCGAGGGCAGGCTGTACGGAGGTTGCCCTGGGGTTCGAGAGTGGTTTCGAACCGGTGCTGCAAACCCTGAACAAGCGATTTCACCCTCAGGAGGTTCGCCGTGTTTCCCGGATACTTGGAGACTACGGTGTCCAGCGGATGGGGTTCCTCCTTCTGGGAGGCCCCGGCGAGACCAGAGAGTCAGTTGAACAAAGTCTAATCTTCGCCGATTCCCTGAACCTCGAGATGGTTAAAGTAACAACGGGCATTCGAATCTACCCCCATACACCTCTCGCCAGCATTGCAGTGGAGGAGGGTTTTATCTCGGCTGAAGACAACCTTCTCAAGCCACGATTTTATTTGGCAAGGGGTTTGGAAAAATGGCTACCCGAAACGGTTGAATCCTGGATGGACGCAAGACCTAACTGGGTGAGCTAAAGACGCAGCCCATTGTCTTCTTCCCAAAGGGAAAGGTTAAATCATTCGATTTCCAACGTATCCAACATGGAAATTTCCTGATCTTCCGGTATTCTATCTTTAGTGAGCCATTCAGCTACAGCTCTGGCAATGATTCTTCTGTCTTCGCCGGAGATATTCATAAAACGAACACCCATTCCTCTCGGGGTAATCTCGTCATTAAAACCGTAGGTGTTCGCCCAGACTACTTCAGCCTTGACATTCAGCTGCTTCTCCGGAGCATTTATGACCATAGAAAATTCTTGTTTCAGCCCCAGTGGAGTAGCGCAGCAGACGTATGCTCCACCTTCGCTGATATCCTTGGTCGTGCCCTCTGCAACTTCACCGCCAAATTCGAGGGAAACGGACCATCTGAGATTTACTCTAGGATGCAGCCGCTGGTCTTCAAAGGTCATTTTCGCCGCCTTTCTCATTTTTTGCCCCCGAAGTGGTGTTGCTGTGAGTACTCCTGGTTATGGAGGCAGAGCAAAGTGGAACGGGCTCCCTCGCCGCAAAGGTCTTAAAAATGCAGGAAATATGCCATCAGAGAAACAAACTGGGCACTACGGACTAGGCACTAAGCACCACGGGGCGACGAGCTGATGGTATGAGACGGAGACGCGGCGACCAGAGATCAGAGGTCGGAGGTCAGAAGTCAGAAGTCAGAGTATGGAGCTGAGCTGACAGTGTCGTTATCCGTTATTCGTTATTCGTTATACTGGTCATCTGTCCCTGTGAGCCGTCGCGAAGGCTTCTACGATTTTTACGATTTCTACGGCTTTTACGACTTGAACGAATTAGCTAATTCTCTAGTCAACTAATTGACTCTTACTCTACGCCCTATGCTCCATGCTCTATGCTCCATGCCCGTCTCTACTAGCTACTCAATTTTTTCATTGCAGATAAGTGATTGGGGATGCGAATTGGCAACCTGAATCGATCTTCTTTGACATTTACCTATGTTTTGTAGGAAACTTAGTCGGCTTGAGCTTTATAAGGAGGTGACTGGTATGGGGTTTTCAGAATTTGATCCAGTAGAGTTTTGGGATAAGCATGTACAGAGGTTGCGATCCGTTGAATCTGGAATACACTCAGCGGAAATTCACTTGGAAAGTGTAAGGGAAAAGAGAGGAAGTCCCCGGATTCGCTCTCTCAACCTGACTTCCTATGTACCCAAGAAAGATGAGCAACAGGAATACATAATCTCTATTGGACGAACTCTCGACGTAAGCGAAGGCGGAGTAAAAATAGAGACCCACAGAAAACTAGATGGGGGGGTGCAGCTGGAATTGCAAATAGCAGTGGAAGATCGGATTATATCTGCCGAAGGAGAGGTGCTATATTCTAGGGACCTCGGTCATGGCCTCTTCGGCACCGGGATTCGTTTCACTTCCATCGAGGAAGAGGATAGACGTTTGCTGCAATCGTGATCTGCTGAGCGGTTGCAGTGGTACCTGTTCCACCCTCGTCGGTTTACAGTTATTATAGTTGAGGTAAATCTAACTAATAAGGATAATTCATCCTATCTCAAACAATCTGAAAGGAAAAGAATATGCCGATGATTAAAAATTTTTCCCGGGCAACCGTCGTCCTGGAGCACATAACCGACGAGCCGATAGTGCTCAAACCCAGTCAGACAGTGGAGGTTCCCGCAGAAGCCCTAACACTTCCCTTGATCCGCCACTACATCGAGATAAAAAAACTTGGTGTTCTTTCTCAGCGGCCAACAATATCAAGCTTCACTTTGTCCCGCTGAATTCCTGCCCGGCCTAATCAGCCGAGCCTCTTCAAGCTTTTCTACCCTCGCCGGGGCTAGCAGCATCAGGGCTAACCATTTGGCAAATTTCTCTTTGGCCTTTTTGCCAATTTTTCCGAACAATGATTATGGGACTGCAGTTAATGGAAAGAATATTATCTTGATTTTACAAACTAATTGCTGAATGCTTGTTTCAGAGTTTGATGGCACATCCCTTGCTTATTCATAGAACTAACGAGGTGAGCACAAACACTGGCGGTCCTGGTAACGGTGGGAGAGCTGAATCTAACACCTAGCCAAAGAACCAGCTAGAAACTGGTTCATAATGAAAAAAGAGGTTCGAGCTTCAGCCGTAACCGCACCGGATGCAGTTGAAAAGCGAAATACCTTGAAGGTAAATGCTCTATCACCTCGTCAAGAGAGCCACGGGATATTTCCTTGTGGCTCTTTTCCTTTGTGGAGCCCGGATGCTCCGTGGTCCGCCTTAGGCGGATTCACGGAGCATCCGGGCTAGACTAGACGGCATAGTAGTAGTCCAGCCCGAGGTGGGTGATCTGGTCTTCTCCCATGAGGTATCGCAAAGTGTTCTTTAGTTTCATCAATTGGATGAAGAGATCGTGCTCGGGATAGAGCTCAGCTGCGCACTGAGGACTCTTGAAATAAAAAGAAAGCCACTCCTGGATGCCAACCATTCCGGCCCGCTGCGCCAGATCCATGAAGAGAACCAGATCAAGCACCAACGGCGCGGCCAGGATGCTGTCTCGACAGAGAAAGTCTACCTTGATTTGCATCGGATACCCCAGCCAACCAAATATGTCTATGCAGTCCCAGCCTTCTTTGTTGTCACCCCGAGGCGGATAGTAGCTGATAACCACTTTGTGGTGAAAATCACCGTATAAGTCCGAATAAACCTCTGGCTGCAAAATGCTCTCAAGCACTGACAATTTGCTTTCTTCCTTGGACTTGAAAGAAGCTTGATCGTCCAAGACCATGCCGTCACGGTTGCCGAGAATATTGGTTGAATACCAACCGGTAAGACCGAGCATGCGTGCCTTCAGTCCTGGAGCCAGAATGGTCTTCATGAGAGTCTGCCCGGTTTTTAAATCCTTGCCAGTTAACGGGACCTGGTGCTTCTCAGCCAGCTCCACCATGGCTGGAATATCAACTGTAAGGTTAGGAGCACTGTTTATGTAAGGAATGCCACTGGACATGGCGGCATAACTGTAGAGCATACTCGGCGAGATGTTGGGGTCGTTGTTGGCAAGTCCTGCTTCGAAATTGCTGAGTGAAGCATGTACTTCCCCAGGTTTCAAATGCACCTCAGTGCTGGCGCAGCAAATCATGACACAGCGAGATACGCCCTTTTCTCGTTTAAACGTATCGATGTCTGCCCTGATGGCCTCAACCAGATCTAGATAATTTTCCTGAGGCTTCAAGTGCGGACCTTTGAGATTTTTGACGAACCCGGGATTGAAAACCGCCGGCCAGGGTTTTAAATCTTCAAGAAAAGGACGGACCGGCTCGAGGTGCTCCGTTTTGAGGACATTAGCTTGCAAAGCCGCCCGGTAACAGTCTTCTGGAAACACATCCCACCCGGCGAAGACCAGGTCGTCCAACTGCGCCAGAGGCACAAAATCCTTAATACGGGGGACGCGATACTCAAAACGCTTTCCGAGACGAACAGTTCCCAACTGGGTCAGTGAACCAACGGGAAGGGCCAAGCCTTGGCGGATCGCTTCAACCCCTGCCAAAAAAGTGGTGCTCACCGCTCCCCCTATCCCCGGCATCAGTATTCCTAGTGAGAATGGAGGCATGCCATGGTAGACTCCAAAAAACCCGCAGATTGTATACATTACCCGCTATGCCAGGATCTCGACACGGTTAAACGAGATATACCCGCCAGCTTCTCCGGCCTCCATGCCATAGTGCTGCTAAAGGAGGCCAGGTCCATCTGCATTAACTGCCAGCACTTTGAACCGAAGGACCTGGCAGGAGCAGCCTAGCCCTCTCCCTTTTCTCAATAATACTGGAGCAATATTTTCCCCGTTTGGATCGAGATTTTGCTTCTTAAGGAGATTTCTCTCCACCGCCGCCAGGAAAAGAGGAGCAGATGATGGGTGGGCTCTTCGGAGTTGTCTCTAACGAGTTCATGCGACCTTTGACTTTACTTGGTCAGGGTCAATCATCAAAGTACTCAAGGTCTGCAGCAATTCTGGAGCGACCTTTTTTGACTTAAGGTAACCCATTGCTGCCCTGGCAATGAATTTGCGGGCCTCGCTGGAAATGCTGAGGAATCTAACGCCCATACCACGGGGAGAAATATTGTCATCCGGCCCGTATCTGTTTGACCAGATTACTTCTGCTCTGGCGCTCAGGGATTGGTCTGAACCGGGAATATTAATATCCATTTCAAAAACTTCATTTAGTCTCAAAGGATGCTGACAGTGGATAAACACGCCGTTGGGGGTGACATTCGAGGTTACCCCCTCCATGGTTCTCTTATTACTCTTTACCACAACCGGCCATCTGATGTCGGCCCGGGGATATCCCCTTTCATTGCCTGCCATTGCTCACCTCTTCGTTGCCTTTTCTGTCTTTCTCCATGCACTGCAGATGTTCGGTAAACAACAAGATGCGGTATCTCAAGAAATGCCCCCATCAAGACGGACGCACCTGGCTGATGGGGGCAGGTTATAAGGTGGAGAGGAGGTTGCCAAACCACCTTTCGAATTCGCTCTTATTCGCAGGGAAAATGCCAAAGGAGGGAAAAAGTTGATAAGTTTATTAGATACAGCTATTTAAATTTAATAAACAAGTTCAGGCTGGGTTGGTCAAAATGCCAAATCTGGCCAAAAAACTAAAGTCCATTGGGCCTATTGGCCAACCTAGCCCCGATATTTCAGGAAGGATCGCTACCCTCTGAAGGAACAGGTGTTAGGTCGCGACCTCTTTCCGTTGTGTAAGAGATGTGTATGTCGAAAGGCTTCTCGTCTGTGGCTATTCCTATCGCCCAGCCCGAACCGTTGGGGGCAGCCACACCGCTGCTGGTTATTTCGCTTCCCGTATTGGTCAAAATCTTAAACCTGAGATTTTGGTAAGAAGCGCGCCGGGTCTTGGGGACCACAGTAAAAGTGACGGTGTATTCACCCAATATTCCCCGAGTCTCTGTTTCAATGAAAGGGACCAATTCGAAATTTGTCCTTACAAATAGACTAAATCTAAGCTTAAGCGGTGCCTCCCATTTTCCTCGTCCAAGAAACTCAAGATTGTCATCTCGGTCCACTTTTCCTTTCAATAGTTTGCCGTCAAATTTAACCAGCTTGTCGACAAAAGCATCCGCCAAAACAAGGCCACTGGAAAATATACCCATGACCAGCGATAGAAAAACCATTGCAAGGATAAATTTTGATTTTTTCCAACTCATTTGGTTGGTCGGGGCAAGGGGTTTCCTTTGGGGGTAAGCTACATCTCAAATGCTAATTAGTCAACCCGTTAGCCCAGGGGGGCATCCCAGAGAAAGATAGGAGAAGAAGATTTGGCTGATTGACAAAACATTCGAAGCAATTTACAAGAAACAGACTCAGCGTACTCGCGCCCACTCAGCTAACCCCTGCTGAGGGATAATCAATGGTTCTCTTGGTATGGCAAAGTGATCGGATGGGAATATGACTACTTTCAAGCTGGAATTGACCCTGCAAGACCTTGTCCTGAAAGAATATTCTCTCGCCGACGGAGCTCATCTCACTATTGGGCGAGTCCAAGGGAACGACATCGTTCTCAAGGACATGACCGTGTCACGCCTCCATGCGACCATTACAGTGAAAGGGCGAACCTTATTTGTCTTTGACCAAGGAAGTAAGAACGGCACTGTTGTGAATGCCGCAAGAGTGACGTCGGCTGAACTATACGACGGCGACATTGTCAGAATTGGCAAGAACTATACAATCAGAGTGTCTACCCTTACTCGTGGCGGCAGAGAAGCAACCCTCACCGCGGAACATTCTCCCAAATCTTAGCCGGTCTTATTCTGCAAGCAGCGTACAGCCAGCAGCAATGCAACTAAGTACTAAACCCTACACACTAGGCGCTAGGCACCAAAATACAAAGAAGTCAGAGGAAAGAGTACAAGCTGATCTCCGACATCCGACTTCTGACCTCTGTCCTGTCCTGTAAGGCTATGCTCTATCTCGTCTCGCCCGTCTCGCCCGACCTCCCGTCTCGCCTTACTCCATGCCCTGTGCCAGTTTTTCTAAAACGTCTATCGGGCTAGCTCCGCAGGCTTTAGATACAAGATTTGGATATCCACTGATATTTACTAACCACAGAGACACGGAGAGCACAGAGAGAACTATATTTTTAGCCCGATCGGGAGACGGCAATCGGGCTAAATATGGCAGCCCTGCGGGCACGATCTAGTAACCGGGTGGCTTCGTGTCAACGGTTGGAGCCAGGCTAAAAAGCTTTCGCCGCAGGCGGAGGCTCTTTTCTCCGGCCGTCGTCTCCCGGCCGGAGAAAGAATACCGTCCTCTGTGTCCTCTGTGACTCTGTGGTGAATCTTCAATCAGGCCTCCTCAGGCCTTCATAAAGCGGAGTAAAGTAACTAATCGTTTTTGAAATTCGAAATCATTCGGGTTTTAAGAGAATCTTGCCAAACAACCCTTTGCCTGTGAGCATCTTGGTGTGAGCCTCTGCCGCTTTTTCAAAGGGGTATACGGAGTCTATGGTAGCCTTTATTTTTCCTTGGGACATCCAGTAGAATCCCTGTTCTACCTCGGCCTTTGTTCCCTGGCTCGAGCCAAGTATGTTTGTCCCCTTAAAGAAAATGTGCCTGAGATCGACCTTGGCATTATAACCTGTTGTCGCCCCGCACTGGACCAACGTTCCACCATACTTGAGCAGAGTCAGCTGCTGGTTAAAATGGGTCTCACCGATGTGGTCGAAAGAGACATCTATACCTGGAAGCACACCGGATTTCTGGCTGATTTCCTTGCAGATTGCCCTCACTTGCTTGGGCCAATCCTCCTTCCTGTGATCCACGGCATAGTCTGCCCCGCGCTCTAGACACTTGTCCAACTTATCACCGCTGGCTGTGGCGATTACCGTGCAGTTATAAAGCTTGGCAATCTGAATTCCAAAGCTTCCCACTCCGCTACCACCTCCCATGATCAACACAGTCTGTCCCGGTTTGATCTTGGCCCTGCCTACCAGCATGTGCCAGGAAGTGAGCAGGGTCATCGAAGCGGCTGCAGCTTCGTCGTAGCTCACGTTATCCGGTATCTTTACGACATTCACCTCAGGGAGATAGGTGACTTCAG
>JARRNM010000216.1:0-8442 GCA_037384945.1 Deltaproteobacteria bacterium | reverse complement strand
CAAAAACTGGAGGGCGCGGACCACAGTACCCGCTATAGAGATCTCCGTAGGGCGGACCACCGTGCCCGCCACACCTAAATCAAGGCAATAGACAAAGGGAGATGCTCTTATGATCGAAGACTACGATTTTGGCAGCATGACCGTAATGGGACAGAACCATCGAAATGATTTGAAGATCATCGACAACGAAATAATAGGCAACTGGTGGCGTAGGGAGGGACATGCCTTATATTCTCAGGACATCGACGACATCTTATATTCTGTCGCGGAGGTTCTCGTAGTGGGAACAGGTGCCTATGGGAACATGAGAGTAACAGATGAAGCGGAGAGGGCTATCAAAGCACGGGGGATGCAACTGGTTGCCGTGCCCACCAAAGAGGCTGTCACCATTTTCAACACCCTCCATAGCCAGGGCAAGCGAGTTGCGGGCGCTTTTCATCTCACCTGTTAGCTCTTGAAGATTCAATGCCCCATTTTCTGCTGTCATTCTGAGGAGTCCTTCGACAGGCTCAGGGCGCCGAGGAGCGACAACTGAACCGTATTGAGTAATACGGCGCAAGGCCTCCGGCCCGGAGGATCTACGCCCCGGAGGGCGGAGCGATCGAAGGCAACGCCGCAGAACCTGTCCCTGCGAAAGCAGGGATGATGCCTTGATGGTGGATCAGTGGCCTAATTATTGCTTGTCCCCTTTTGCCTAAAATGGTAGGAATAGACAATTTTTGCAATCGTAAGGTCACTTCACTTTCTGTGTACACTCAATTGAGTCGCTACTCCCACTTTCAAGGAGGAATATCCATGAGTAAACAGAGGAAGCACTTTCTCTACCTCTTGTTAGCCCTGGCAATTGTGGCCATTCTATTACCTACCGGTGCGGTCGCAGCAGAGACTATCAAGGTGGGCATCCTTTTGCCTCTCAGCGGCCCCCTAGGGTACTTTGGTGAAATGGAAAAACAGTCCTTCGATCTGGCCCTGGAGGAGATCAACGGTGGCGGAGGAATCAAGGGCAGTAAGCTTGATTTTATCTACCAGGATACCAAGGGCGATATCGATGCGGCCCGTGAGGCAGTGAAGAAGCTCATGGACGAGGATAAGGTGGTTATGCTCGGTGGCGGCTATTACAGTCCCGCGACTTTCTCGGTGGCCGGCTTGGCTCAGCAAAACCGAATCCCTTTTCTCATAAACACCGCCTCCGACGACAAGATAACCGAGCAGGGCTGGGACTATGTCTTCCGGCTCAATCCTCCGGGGAGCGAGTACACTAGTGGAATTGAGAGTTTCTTGCGAGAGGTGGTCAAACCCAAGACCGCGGTAATAATCCACGAGGACTCCGTGCACGGCAGGAACAGTGCTAAATTTTTCCGGAAAACCTGCGATAAACTGGGCATCCAGGTGTTGATGACTGAGGGCTATCAACACGGTGTCGAAAGCTTCAAGAATATCCTTACCAGAGTCAAGGAGCTCAATCCTGACATCGTTTATATGTGTTCTTACGTTACCGACGGTTCTACCCTTATGATAGAAGCCCGGCAGATGAAAATCACTCCAAAGATCTTCCTCGGCGGAGCCACCGGATTTACCATGCCCGAATTCGTCCAGTACGCCGGAATCGCTTCAGAAATGGTAATGACAGCCACCCTGTGGCACCAGGCACTACCCCTGCCCGGCTCCATGGCTTACTTCACCAGGTTCACTTCTACATACAACAAGGAGCCGGACTATCACGGGGCGGAGGCCTATGCCGCCGCCTATGTGATCAAGGACGTAGTCAAGAGGGCCGCATCATTTGCCCCGGATGATATTAAGAAATCTTTAGAAAACACTCGTCTGAAAACTGTCTTCGGACCGGTACATTTTACTTCCTATGGGAACAAAATTAATCAGAACAAGCTGACTTCCTATGTGGTCCAGTGGCAGTTCAGCCGGCTCAAGCTCATCTGGCCCAGGAAGCTTGCTAATGCCGACTATGTCTACCCGGTGAACTGGCTGAGTGAGTGGGGATATTAAGATTCAGCAATTCACCACGAAGAACACGAAGATGTGGTATGTGAGCGAGCATAGAGCATAGCGCATAGAGTAAGATGACAGAGGACAGATTTCGAACTTTAACACCATGACAGAAGTTATATTTGTCGAAACAAGCTCAAGTCGAATGGAAATGCGGGCCTGTGAAATTGCCGAGGAAAACTATGTCCGAGGAAGAAGATTGCAAATCCTTGCTGTTGATCAAGAGCAGGCAGAAAGGCTGGACGATTTGCTCTGGACCTTCAAACCCGAAAGCTTCATTCCCCATGGGCTGTGGGTTGGTTCCCCTGATGAACCCGAACAGCCCGTGATCATAACCACCAAGAAGGATGCGGTGGAGGGGATGGACTCCCTGCTGATGATGGGCTACAGTGAAGTTGATCTGGTGAGTCGATTTTCCCATGCCGTCCATCTGGTTGTGCCCGACAACCAGGAGCGACTGGAAAGTAGTCGCCGCTACTGGACCCTATTGAAAGACGCAGGATTTTCCCTGAGACACCAGAACCGCTAATCTCCCTGCTCATTTCCAAAACTAGCCTTTTCTCGCTCCCAGGCTCCGGTTGGGAACGTAGATTTTTTCGAGACTCTGGTTCTTCCATAAAAAAATAGACCAAGGATAACTGATGGCCGGCTGGTGGAAAAAATTCAGAGATAGCTTTAAGTACCTCACTGCCAGCTCTGCCATTATCCTCGTAAAGAGAAAACTAAAAAGGCGGCCTTACGATTGGAGCTTGTGGCTCACCCTGGGCCGTCTCTACACCATCGGCTACCAGTGGCCTCAGGCCATCGATTCCCTTAAACGAGCCAGAAAACTCAATCCTCAGAGCGAGGTGATCGCCAAAGTTCTTGCCGACGCCAAAGAAGCGGCTCGCAAGAACGGGGCCTGGCCGCCGTCTAAAAAAGCCTAGCCCGGATGTTTCATGAATTGCTGTCGCGAGACCGTGGAGATGGCTGCCCCACTGGGCAACCGCAGGGGGTTGGATCCCGAGGCGTACTTGAATAGTACGTCGCAGGGTCCGACACCCGAGGACGCCCAGAAGGACTCTCATATCCTCGGTCGCAGCAGGCAATTCGTGAAATATGCGGGCTAGAGGACATTGGTACGTTTTGAAGGATTTGTGCCCCATTAATATGTGAGGGTTAAACCATGGAAAAACAGTTGGAAGCAAATAGTCATAACAATTTTTTGAAGAATAGATTTTTAAGGAATATTTTTATTATCGCTGTAACGTTAACCTTCACTTTGCCTGTCTCTTATGTGGTCTTTATTCACCCTGCTTTTACCAAATTGCTCATCGAAGACAAAGTGGACGATGCCGTTAGCATAGCAAGACACCTATCTTCTTACGTATCCAGTCAATCCGCAAAGAGCGAAAAGAAATCTCTACCCGTGAATTTTCTCAACCAGGCAGCGGATCATAAGAATGATTTTGGCCTAAAAAAGCTGAAAGTTTATTCAAAATCCGGCGAGGTGATATTTTCAACCGACCTCACGGATGTGGGGACAACAAACAGAGAGAGATATTTGTCTGAGGTTATGAAAAAGGGCGAGCCCCACGCCCAGGTTGTTACCAGACATACCAAGTCACTGGAAGGTCAAATAATGTCCGCCGACGTTGTCGAAACTTATGTGCCTTTAGTAAAGGACCATACCGTTTTAGGGGCTTTTGAAATCTACTACGACATTACCCATAGAAAAGATCAGCTTCATAACCTGTTGCTGGGTTCCTCGGTAACGCTCCTAGTTCTCGCTGGTGGTCTTCTGTCGCTCATCATAATTGTTCTGTTCAAAGAACACAGAACCATGGCTCAACGCAGGCGAGCAGAGGCACAGGTCCGGAGAGCCCGTGATGAACTCGAACTGCGGGTGGAAGAGCGAACCGCTGACCTGGTTGAAGCCAATGAACGGCTCAGGCGGGAAATCGACGAGCGGTTGCGCATTGAGGAGGCGCTCCGTAACTCAGAAAGAAAATATCGGGCTTTGATTAACGAGGCCAGTGACGCCATAGTTTTGTTAGACACCGAGGGAAATGTCCTGGATACGAACAAGAAGGCTCTGGAACTCTTCGGTTGCTTCAAAGATGACCTCCTGCAGATGCATGTAAGCGAACTCCATCCGCAGGAAGTACTGGAGAGGACAACCACAGCTTTTGAGGAGGCTGTACAGAGGGGGTCGGGTTCTCTAAATGACACAAAAATACTACGCAAAGACGGCAAGACGGTTCCGGTTGATATCACCGGGAGTGTCATCCAATATGGTGACCAGAAAGTTGTTCAAGGGTTTTTCCGCGACATCACCGAGCGGAAGCTGGCAGATGAGGCAATCCGGGAGGCTGAGGAACAATACAGACTTCTGGTGCAGAATTTACCCAGCATCGTCTACAAGGGCTATAAAGACTGGTCCGTGGACTTCTTTGATAATAAGATCGAGTCTTTACTGGGATACAAACTGGGAGATTTTGGCTCCAGCAAAATGAAATGGTCTGAGGTGATCGTTGAGGAAGATCTGGAAGATGCCAGCACAGAAATCGCCCAGGCCATGAAAGCTGACAAGTCATATGTAAGAGAATACAGAATTAAGACTAAAGGAGGGGAGATTCTCTGGATACAAGACAGAGGGCAGATAGTGTGTGATGAGTCCGGGGAGGTTGAATATTTGAGCGGGGTCTTCTTTGACATAACCGGTCGCAAGCTTACGGACGAGGCATTGCGCGAATCCGAAAAAGAGCTTCGTTTTCTCTCAACAGAACTTCTGAATGCCCAGGAAAGGGAAAGAGCCCGGTTCGCCCGGGAACTCCACGACGGCATCGGTCAATCACTCAGTACCATGAAGGTTAGAGTAGAAACCCTCGCAAAGATTGCCAGATCGGATGTTAACCGGATACAGGTGGAGGACCTGGAAAACCTTGTTCCCATAATTTGCCAGACCATAGAAGAGGTCCGAAACACCTCCATGGACCTTCGCCCTTCTACCCTCGACAGCCTGGGAATATTGCCGACCATTGATTGGTTTTGCAGAGAACACCAGACCAGCTACCCTTCTATGCAGATCGAGAAAAGAATCGACATTCGGGAAACCGACGTGCCCGATCATCTCAAGATTGTTATTTACAGAATAGTGCAGGAAGCTTTCAATAATGCCGCTAGGCACAGCGAAGCCGAAATCTTACGAATCTCACTTGATAAAACAGACGTGGAGATTAGATTGGCTGTACAGGATAACGGTCAGGGATTCGACCTGGAGGACTTATTGTCTGCGGATGCTGAAAGAAGAGGTTTTGGGATCACCAGTATGAAGGAGAGAACCGAACTCTCCGGCGGTTCTTTTTCCATCGAGTCCGGTATCGGGAAAGGAACCACAATCCGGGCAACCTGGAAGGTCAGAGGCACAAGGCAAAGGCCTAGTAGCCAGTAGCAAGTAGCCAGAATTCAGGAGAATAACAAATCAATTAAGATTCACTTCATCTGACCTGCCGCCCCTTGGAACCGCAGAATATCGAACAAGGAATTTCGAATATCGGAGTGATTACTTCAGCATTCTGCGGTTATTTGTTCTGCTTTTCGATATTCAGTATTTTGAACCTTCTGCCCTCTGTCAGCTATACTCTAAGGGTTTACCCGGTTTAGACGGTTTAGCCAGTGGCCATCAGTCCAATAAAAAAATCCACGTTCCGCGTTCCGAATTCCCCGTTAAAATCCCCGTCTTGCCCGGCCTCTCGTCTCGCTCCTCCCGCCCTGAGCTCCTTGCCTACTGACTACTGGCTACTGGCTACTGGCCGACCAACCCTCTCTTAATCGCATAGGTAGTCAATTCTGAGGCACTGTGTAGATCCAGTTTGGTCATTATATTGGCCCGGTGTTTCGCTACGGTTTTTTCGCTAATGCAGAGCAACTCCCCGATCTTCTTGCTTTTGTATCCCTCGCCAATCAGCTTGAGAACCTGCCTCTCCCGGGCCGTGAGACTCTCCCATGGTGAGGTCGGATCGATAGTCTTCCGGCCGTTCAGGTAACCATCCACTATCTTTGCCGAAATGTCGGGACTCAAATAGCGCTTGCCCTGCAACACACTTCTCATCGCCAGCAAGAATTCTTCATGGCTGGCGTCTTTGAGAACGTAGCCGCCGGCACCTGATTTTAGTGTCTCCAGCACGTGTTCCTCGGTTTTATGCACGGTTAAGACCAGGACCTTTGTTTCCGGGCACACCCTCTTGATCTCCTTTATGGCAGCCATGCCGTCCACTCGCGGCATGGAGATATCCAGCAGGATGAGGTCCGGTTTCAACTCCTTGACGCGCTGAACTGCCTCATTCCCGTCCCCAGCTTCCCCGACTACTTCGAGATCATCTTCTAGGGAGAGCAGGGCTTTCATCCCCTGTCTAAACAAAGTATGGTCTTCAACCAGGACAATACGGTACTTTTTTTCCACATTCATAGGTTTATTAATTTATTTACGAGAGATTTACACAAAAGGATAGGACCTAGTTTAGCACACAAGAACCATGCCAACGCAAGGATCTGAAACCTTCTTTAATTATCTCAACAAGTTAAGCTATATTTTCCTAGGTTCAAATCCCGTAGATCTGGGTAAGTGTATTCTATAAAGTGCCAAAACATTTCCAATTGTGTGTAGCCATTTTACCTGGGAAAAAGGATCCACCTCCGGTCCAGAAAGCGGTTACACGAAACTGCGTCACTAAAGTCCCCCCTGGTCAGCACAGGCAGAAGTCAGAGGAGGGAGATCTTTGTATTTCTAATTTCGAAATTCCCAATTTGTACCCTATGCTCCATGCTCCATGCTCTATGCGCTTACCCAAAATACTCTCAAATACTCTCCTCGAATACTCTCCCGGACCAATTTACCCTTGCAGCCATTCCAGTATCCTCTTCAGAAGGTTTTTTGTGTCCAGGGAGGCTCCTCGAACACACCCCCCTAACCATAATCCCTCTCCACCCTCAGGAGGGAGAGTCCATGCTCGACATCCTTATCATCGACGACAACGACTCTTACAGGGAATCTTTCAAGGATCTTCTTTCCCAGCACTTTCCTGCCATGCGCATCGAGGAGGCGCCAGACAGTAAAGGGTCCCTCGAGAAGATCGCCCGACATCCACCCGACCTTATGTTTGTTGACCTCGAACTGGCAGGGGAAAGCGGCCTGGACCTCACCAGAAAGATACGGTCAATGTATCGCCATTCAACCATTGCAATTTTAACCAACTACGATCTGCCGGAGTATCGTGATGCTGCAAAAGCTTCCGGGGCCGACTACTTTTTCTCCAAGAGTGGTTCTTCCATGGAAGAGGTCCTCGCGCTGGTGGACTCAGTTCTATTCGACAGACAGCAACGGGGAGAGCTATAAATCCCCTGATCAGCTCGCAGCAGGCGGCTGACAGCTGGCAGCTAAGAAAATCTGTCACCAGACTGAAAAGCCATACCGGACGAGACGAAGTCGAGATCCGGTATCCAGCAAGCTGTTGTTTTTTCCTGGATTCCGGATATCCACCTCTGGCGGATTCCGGAATGACGGACTTCACATCCCCACTTAAACTAACGTTTCTTTTTCCTTTCCGCCCCTGACTGCTCGTTGTTAAATCCGCAATCCGCACTCCGAAATCTTATGGTACTTTGCCTATTACAATAAATGACAGCGCAGCGTAGTGACCTAATGACGGCGAAGACAAATGACGCTCATCTCACCGCGTCACCGTCTCTCCCCTTCACCGTATCTTCTGGCTGCCCGCTGCCTCCTGCCGGCTGCCAGCTGCATTTCCCTATGCTCATCCTCGTCTCGCCCGTCTCGTCGCATACGCTCGCCGTTATGCGTCAAATACTCTCCTTTCTACCCTCGAAATACTACATTCAGACACTACGGTTTTTGTAGGTTTTGCCATATAAATTGCTTATCTAAGTCTTTAAATTTTATCAACATTTTATCAACAGAATAAAAATTTGTTAGTTAAATTGTGAGGACCGCAATAAGTGAGGGCCTTATAGTCGATCAATTCTCTGCAAAGCAATCTCGACATCCCTTTGCCTCGGTCCTCCATCCGGCGCGTGGCAAGGGTTTTTCAAGAAAGGAGGTTTCAACAAATTTACTCACAGAGAGGGGCCATGTTTCAAGTGAAACTGAGTTCGTAAATTGATCTGAAATTTATAAAGGAGGAGGATTATGAACTTTAAAACATTTAAGAAAGGAGTCGTTCTCGGCGTTGCGGTCCTGACGATCTGCGCCCTGAGCGTACCTAGCGCTTTTGCGCAGCTTAACCCGAGAAAGATCCCGCAGTTCGTTACCGCGCTACCGCTTCTCGGCGCGCCCATAGAGGTCGTGACCGCGATTACCCAAGATATCTTCCTGCGCGAATTTACAGTGGACGTGTTGCCCTCGACGATCAAGTTGCCGGGTGGTGTGGCATACAACGG
>JARRNM010000215.1:0-5541 GCA_037384945.1 Deltaproteobacteria bacterium | reverse complement strand
GAATCTTGAAGAGCTGGGGGATGTTGAGTCCCCTTATAGTCGTAATCTTCTTTTGTCAGGGACTGGGATTCGAGCGGGGGGAGTTGCAGAGAAAATCCCAGTTGACTAAAGCGATCGCCTGGGGATTTGCGATCTCCCAGATCTTTGGGCCGCTGTTGGCCTATGCTGCAGTCCATCTGCTCAACTGGCGGAGCGATAACCAAATAGGCTTCATCCTCATCTGCTCCATGGCCCCCACTCTGGTCTCAGGGGCGGTTCTGGCAGAAAGGGCAGGAAGTGACGTTGCAACTGCCATCATCCTGGCAGTGGGACTCAACCTCTTGGGCATTGTGACAATACCCCTCAACTTAAAGTGGTCCTTGGGCGCAGTTGTGCGCTTGGACGCGGTGGGGCTTTTGGTTAACCTGGTGCTATTGGTATTAACCCCTGCTGTAATAGGTCAAACCATCAAAAAAGTCCAACCTGAATGGACCGGTCGACAGCAAAGATTTATCCGTACTGTCCCCCTCCTTGCCTTGGGCATAATCGTTTACCTCTCCTGCGCATCGCAAGCCGACCGCTTAAGAGAGTTGACGCTCAACAATCTCGGTTCTTTGCTTTTACCATCTTTGGCAGTACATTTGTCGCTTTTGGTTGCTGGATACACGGGTGCCAGACACCTCTTCCGCCTCCAGGAGCCTGCCTGCCGCTCCCTGGCTATTGTTTGTTCACAGAAAACCCTGCCAATTGCCATAGCCGTTTGGTCTATCGCCTTTGCCCAAGCCTATCCTCTGGCGGTCCTTCCCGCCTTGATCTTTCACCCGAGTCAGATCTTCTGTGATGGGTTGTTAGCCACTTTGTGGATAAAAAGGAACGGACAAAAGATCGTCCAAATAGATTGATGACTCCTAAGCATTCTTTTAAATGAATCTCCTTCTATTGTATGCATGATTCTTGCAAGTCTACCGTGCAAAAAAACCAGACAATGGAAAATTGAGCCAGTCGCTATGAAAGTTGACAAATTTAAAAGACAGGCCACCCTTCGGGTAAGTACCGGAGGCAATTTGGATGTAAATTTCTTTCTCAACTATTCCAGTGAAGAACGGTCGGGCAGGGAACTCATCATCGATGTTCTCAATTCACAAAGGAGCTTTATACCCCTGGAAGATGTGCTCAAGGATGAGATTCTCATGATCGGCAAGAACAGATTTATGCAAGTGGAGCTATCGGAGAGAGACCTCTTACCCGAAACACTTGAAGGCCATGAGATTCCAGTTCAGATAGAGCTTATCAATGGGGATACACTGGAGGGCAGTTTTTTTACCGACCTGCCACCCGATAAGTTGAGGCTCAGCGATTTTCTGAACCACACACCGCAGTTCGTTTACCTGTGTCGAGATCAGAACGATGTAATCTTGAACAAGGATTACATCCTCTCATTGAAGCATAAATGAAGGGGAAGAAAGGTATGGGTGGAAAGTCAGCTCATTCAATGGAGAGGTGCTTACCCGAAGAATGGCTAAGGGCGGACTATCAAACCAGAGGGGATTAGTTATGAACAAAGGGCAACTCATCGAAATGTTGACCAACAACTTGGGTATTACAAAAAATGATTCCAAGGCATGTGTTGAATCGATCTTTAAAGCTATGTCTAATGCCTTGGCCAAGGGAGACCGCATC
Source organism: Deltaproteobacteria bacterium (assembly GCA_037384945.1). Taxonomy (GTDB): domain Bacteria; phylum Desulfobacterota; class Syntrophobacteria; order BM002; family BM002; genus BM002. The sequence goes on along the minus strand of JARRNM010000215.1, from coordinate 3,882 downwards.
GAAATTAGGGGATTTGCCACCTTTAAGCTCAAAGAGTATTCACCCTACACGGGAAGAAATCCGAAATCTGGGGAACTTATAGGAGTGGACGGTAAAAAGCTTCCCTATTTTAAAATGTGCAAAGAATTGAAGAAGCGAGTGAATAAATAAGGCAGGGCCATTCTTTATCAGCAAAAACAGCTGCTCCCTTCCCGTGTGTGGACTTTTGCTTTGCACCATAACGATCACAAAGTACACAAGGAAGCTATTTTGTTTTTCGGTGAAACTTTGTGCCCTTTGTGGTAGGAACCAAACAGCCAACCCGAAGCCTAATGATCCACACATTCCAACCGTTCAGCCAATCACGCCTTGAAATCAGGGGTTAAGTAACGTAGCATCTCTGAAGTTGCAGAACTATCCAAGCCGCTCAGGGGGGGTAAGTTATGGTCTCAAAGTTTAAACAGAAGACGGTGGTTTTTTTGTTCTGGGCAGCCGCGCTCACGTACCTGATAACCTCCTGCGTTTCAGTTGGCAGCGTAAACCTTTCCTCGAAGAATGGAGAGAAGATAATCCCTGGTAAGACCACTAAGGACGAAATTAGTGAGGTACTTGGGGAGCCGGAACAAATCTTGAGATTAGATAAGGAAGGTTTGGAAAACTATTTGAGCAGAGTTGCTGTCAGTTCTTCGCCTCCATTTGGTTTTGGCGAAGATCTTTATGAGGTTTGGATCTACAATAGGTGGAGTTACGGAGCCGGTTTGGTCTTTACTCCAGGTTACGAAGAGGCAGAGATTTGCATTGTTGTCGTAAATGGTAAGGGCGTCTGTGCAGAAAGGTTTTATAGGAGAAAAAGTAGTTTTAGGTTTTAGAGAGTAGTTTATTCTATCCGGACAAGATTGCCCGTCTGATCTAAATCTTCCACCTGCGTTACTTTTCCGCTGTTGTCATAATGGACAACTCTTTTGTAAACTCCCAATTGAGCAGCAGTCGTGTTCTTATTCAGATAGTATTCCCTTTTCTCCAAAATATTATCTTTGCCATAATAAGAGACCATCCGGTGGAATCCATACTTCAGAGAGTCGCTGTCTGTTGAATAGGCCTCGCTAACCTTTTTTCTGCCCCAGTAGTAAATTACCATCTTGTACCAGCCCGCCTTACTCGAGTGGCTCTCGGTCGCATAGATTTCCATCTTTTTCTTGCTTCCCTCGTTATCATAAGAGGCAATTATTTTATACATACCTTTCTTGAAGTCTGGATCTTTTTCCGAAAAAATAATTTGTTTTGTCACACCACCATACTCATTATGTTCACTAATCACCTCTTCCGTCTCGGCAGCAGCCGTTGCACTTAGACAAAAGATCAGTACTAGGGTAATAAGAGCGGTCCTCTTCATCTGTTATCCTCTCTTGCTAAATTTTAATCCAAATTAGACTCTTTCTTCAAGGTGTTAGAGGTTGAGGAGTTTCCCCGTGGCCTGTGTTTCTAAAATATTTTCGGGGAAACTCCTGTTTACAAGTAATATAGAAGGTTGGCCAGCATTCTACTAATTGTTCTCGGCCTTATAAAGCCTAAACCATGAGCTGGATCGGATCTTGCATTCTTTTTGGTTATGGCGTAGCATCTGGCAGTAAAAGCGGATTACTGAGCTGCAGGGAACTCATACCTACAGTGAAAAGAGGTGAATAATGGGAAAAGAACGGCGGGGCTATCCGAGAGCGAAAATCAAATGGCCTGTTGCTATAGAGACTGAAGAAGGATCCAGCGAAGGAGTCACACGCAACATCACTCCAGACGGCTGCTTCATCAGCTGTCGAAGACCTCTTAAGTTAAATGTCGTCTTTGAGATGGCCATCAAGATTCCTAATTCTAAGAGTTCTATAACAGCTAAAGCGGAGGTGGTATGGTCTAACATTTACGGCCCTGACGACGAGATCACGCCTCGGGGCATGGGAGTACGCTTCATAAAAATCTCAAGTGAGGCGCGAAAGTTTATTGCCCAAACCTGTTTGGAGCACTTCAAGTCAAGGGGTATCGAGAACGAACTCTTGCAGACCTTGAATACACTGGTTATAGATCTGTCAGAGGAGAAAAAGAAAGTACCGGGAGGATAATCAGTTAGAAATATCCGGGTTAAATCTGTTTTTCGTCCAATTCCCCAAGCTATCCTGCTTGAAGTGGAAAATCAGTTGCATCATTTAGGCTTGGCTGATGAAGCGGAAGTTGGGTATGGCCCACCCTTCCTATATCAAATCAGGCATTAGGATCTACCGCCATCGACAAGGAAAAGGCGCAAACCGCATAAGGTTCCTTGCATGGAAAGACAGCGTGGAGTTCGTCAGGAGGCTCTGGACTCATAAGGATTTTGCTGCTTGCCTCAGGAAGAATTGGCATGAACCCTGTCCAATCTGTGAAGAAGGAAAGCGAAAACTTCGTGAAGGCAAAAAATACCGAGTCCTGGTCAAGGAAGGTATTGTCCTGGGGAAGAATCCTAGGATGCTTGCCCAGATCGTAGACCGCAACGAGGAAGAGGCGGGAGTGCAAGTCTGGGATGTTGTCGGGAGCGAGGTCGAGATTGCCCTTGTCACTCTGAGCGTTCACAAGGATACAGGACTCATAGTGCCCTGGACTGACCCCGATTATGGGTGCGATCTCATCTACGATTACGATCCCGGCCAGGAGAATCCCCAACCGACCAACCTGAGACGGTCCTGGCAGAATAAGTTAAATATTCAATTGTACGAAGGTGCCATGGACTTCGACGAGGATATTATCAATAAATTATCTTACCAAGAGTTGGCCGCAACCTACGGTGCGAGAATTAATGAAAAGTTAGAGAGGTGAGGAGACAGGAGTCAGGCTTCAGAGGTCAGAGGCCAGAGGTCAGCAAGTCGAATGGATAATTTGTCGAATAGTCAAATGGTTGTGAATGGCCCCAATGGCGAATTAACCATTTGCCTAATTAGCGTCTACCCGGAAACTCCCTAATGTCATTCTGAGTCCCTCGGCAAGCTCCGGATAAACTCCGCGAAGAATCTCCCGCCAAGCCAATAGCCACGAGATTCTTCGTCGTCCCGCCATTTACGGGACTCCTCAGAATGACAACCGAGAAACAAGTTTCCGGATTTATACTAACTAATCAGACGGTATTGACAAATAGCTTCTTTTTTCTTAAGCGATAGATATGAGCGATATTATCTAGCTGAAACCGCTGGAGAAGGACTGCATGGAAAAAAGAAATTTTGACAGGATCCCCTTTCAGACCAAAGCTATAGTCAGGTCCAAAGATGCCACCGTAATTGGCATAGTGGAAAATCTGAGTTTGGACGGAATATTTCTAAAAACACCAGAGAAACTAAATCTCAATAGGATCGTCAAGATTGAGGTATTAATTACCGGAACTTCATCTCAACTTTCTATTCTTCTGGACGGGAAAATAATGCGCCATGAAAACGTAGGCATGGCTATTCAATTCAAAAATGTCGACATGGACGCCTTTTTCCATCTCAAGAACCTGATCTCTTACAACACAAACCAGCTGGAAAAATTGGATGATGAGTTTCAAAGATTTGTGAAGAAAAAAGGAAAAAAGAAAATTTGATCGTCCCTCCCATGAATCACCTCCACTAAATCCTTCACTGGCCAAAGTATTCTCTGCCTGTCTGTTCTCTTTCCGGTCTTTCTGGGTGATAATGATAAGCTCGTGCCTCTCAAGGCGAAGACGTTTAAAGCTCGAGGCACAAGCTCTCAGGCGTAGGGCTCAAGGGTTGGAATGGGCATATATCGCAATTCCTCTCCTTGTGCCGCGCGCCTTGTGCCCTGCACCTTTAGCATGGAGCAACCTCATGGTCGGCGCAGCAACAATTCCCCTGTTTCCCCTGGAAGTAGTCCTCATGCCGTCAATGC
>JARRNM010000214.1:0-8507 GCA_037384945.1 Deltaproteobacteria bacterium | reverse complement strand
ATTAGACTTTAACAACCCCAATCCCTGACCGATGGCCTCGATCACCGTCTCCCAGGGGAAGTGCAAGCGGCCAATCCCTGCGGCCGCCACAATCGACAGCAAAGACGCCGACATCAAGGCCAGGAGTCCAAGGGCAAAGGCCCTCCTGGATGCAAGCAGCTGACTGCGCAGCTCTCTCAGGTTCAGCAAGGACTGGTCTGCTTCTTCAGGCAAGCAAGCTCTCCTTCCATTGCTCATTGCGGGTTGAGGTGTCATGGTTACCTACGGCAAAGAGCTGAGATGGGGGATGAGTGATAAAGAACGGATCCCCGAAAAAACTCACATCTCCTATCCCATATCCCAACTATCAAATCTCAACCTGTCAGCGAAGAGATACACAAAAGCTGAAACCTGAATGCTGATTCGGACCCCCGATCTCTGACCTCTGTCTTCTGTCCTCTGCCGTCTGCCGTCCGACCTCTGATCTCCGATCTCTGACCTCTTGCTGCCTCCTGCGAACTGCCTGCTGCGAGCTTCCTCTCTCCATGCCCTCTGCCCTATGCCATATCTCATATCTCCTATCCGTTCTCACGGAAAGCGGCTGAAGGCAGTCTTCAAATGATCCACCCAAATATCCACAAACTCCTGATACTCAGCCGTGCCTTTGAGCACAGTCACGCACTGGATTCCTTCCTTTTCCAGGATGGATTTCCAGGAATCCTCTTCCGGCCCTGCCATATCGTTTCTGGCATGGTCCCCGGCCACAGACATAAAGGGCATCAAGTACGCCTTCTTGAGACCTCTCTTGTTGAGCTCCCCTACCATGTCGTTTATCTCAGGCCACCCCTCCACCGTGCCCACAAAAACATTAGGGTCCAATTTTTGTAAATGATAGTTCAGGGCCGCGTAGTACACATCAGCAGGATGGTGGGTGCCATGCCCCATCAACACCACTGCCTCATTCTTCTTACGTTCCTTGGGGATTATTTTTACTATTGTCTTAGCCACTTTTTGTACATCGGCACTCGTAGCCAGCATAGGATAACCTACCAGTACCCTTTTGATACCCTTATTCATACCAGCAAACTTGTGGACATTTTCCACCAGGCCATGGAACTCTTCCCCTGGAATGGTATGGAGAGATTGCACAGCCACATGGGTGAAGTCCTCCCGCATCATCTTCGCCAGAGCCTCCTCCGGAGTAGCTAAATGCTTTCCCTCCTTGGCCATCTTCTTAATTATTATGTGTGAGGTATACGCCCAGTAGACGGATACCCCGGGAAAGGTCTTCCTAACAGAGTTTTCGATGTTTTCAAACGATACTTGGGCCTCGGGAATAGTGCTACCAAAGGCCACCAGAAGGATTCCTTTCTTCATAGGTCTTTTCTCACCGTGTCCGTAGATCAGCGACGTGGGCATAAGCAAGGAAATTGGAATGAGCAAGACCATGGCTTTGATGAAATCTTGAATTTTCATCTCTTTCTCCTTTTTGATTGTTCAAGAAAAGAACGTCAAAAGCCAGCGCAAAACAAAACTTATCTGGTCCCGCCGATTCCGACTTGTCTGAATCTTGAGAAGGAAACTATCCCCCAAATAAAAAGCCTTGAACCCTTTATGGGGCTCAAGGCTTGCACCCAGTTTACTTTGACCTTGAGGGATTCGGTATCCTCGTACCGCAAACCGGCAATTTTACCATCATCACCGGTTGATTAAGAACGGCAGGTCTTCTGGCTCTCCCGATCTCCGGCTCGCCTTCCCACCCCGCTTGGTCCCCAGATATTCAGAGGGGCTTACGAGGCAGTGACTTTAACCCCGGGCAGGACTCTGTATTGGCATCTTGCAAGCCTGCCTGCCATCCAGGGGTATACCGAAGAATCATACCCCACCTTTGGTAGGGTCGGGATTACAGCGGCGGGACCGCCCCCGCTTTGCACGGGATTCCCTTTTAATCCCTTTCGGCACCGTTCTTTATTAACCAGGTATGATACCAGCGCTCACAAAAATCAGTCAAGCATTCATTTGCTGCTAACGCACAGAAGAAGTGCGAGGCGGGAAGTCGGGCGAGACGAGCGAGACGGGTTCAAAACTCAGAGGTCCTAGGTCAGAGATCCCTACATTGACAATAACTAATAACGGATAACGTATAACATCTTTGTGCCCTGCGTTTTGCGCCATATCCGCCCTTGTAGTCTGTTATTCATGAAATATCCGGGCTAGCAGGTTGGGCGGATTTCAAAATCACAGACGAGGGGGACGTGATCGGACAGTTTAACCTGTGGTATGCGAAAATCGGTGATCTCGATGTCAGGACTGTGAAAAATATAGTCCAGTTGCCTTCTAGGCGCCCGACTGGGGTGGGAGGGTTGCCCCTGACCATTGGCGCTTCTCAGACCCGTTGCGGCGAGAAACAATTGCAATTCTCGATCACCCCAGAGCACATTGAAGTCACCGGCAGCCATCACCGGTTTTTCAACATTTTTGAGCATTTGATGAAGTTCATGGAGTTGGTAATGACGATGGCGGAATTTCAAAGAGAGGTGCACAAGGAATATGTTAAAATGCTCCAACTCCAGCTCAATCACCAACCGTTTTATGCCGTTGTTGAAGTAATGGAACCTGTGGGAGACAATTTTCTGGCTGGTCAATATGGCATTACCTTGCTTGTTGACCACAGGCACCTTCTGCGCCAAGGAATCACTGGGATATTTTGACTGGTAGACGTGATACTGTTTTATTTCACTTGCGATGGCTTCAGCCTGGTTGCTCTTCTCAGCCCGGTATGATCCACTGTCCACCTCTAGCAGGCCGATGATATCAGGATTCACCTCTCGTACGAAATCAATAATCTGGTTGAGATTTCCGTTGGTGCGCTTTAAATAGCCGCTATAAGGAACTGGAAGGTGAAAACGTTTGCCCACTCCCGCACCGTAGCGGATGTTATACAAAAGAAATCGCACAAAGATAGACATACAATCTCAATCAGTCAATAGCATTTACTGCCTTTTTCCCTGGGAAGGACACTGTCTCTCGCAATCTGCCAACTGTTCGTTACATTGCTCCATGCAGAAATCCATACCCGATCCCTCCCGGTGAATCTCCTCACACTTGAAACTACAGGAAGAGTATTCATTTTGGCACTGGAGCAAACAATCATTCTGCTGGGGCGATGGGGCTTTGCCCCTTTGACTTGCTGAGGCAGCACAGCCGACTAACATCACCGCAACTATAAACGGTAACAGAGTTTTCCAAAGCGGGACCTTATCTGCTCTTCGTGATGCCATAAAAATCTTTGCGATAAAAAAAGCTCAGGGGATAAAGGGCAGCAACTTTCGTGCCCTTCTGAGCAACTATTTTAAAAACTTCACCATCTTTTTCTTGAGCGACCTTACTACTTTCTTAGAATCTTCTCAAGCCCCTTGCTTAACTCCTTGATCACCTCTTTCGTACCCTTTTCGCCTTCCCGAACTTCTTTCTTCCCTGCCTTAGCTAATCCCTCCGCGGGGTTGATTGCAATCTTTGGCTTGTCAACATCGCCCTCGAGAGTAACATACACCTTGGTTAGCTTTGTACTTGCTTCTCCGACTATTGGAACAAGGCCGAGAATTTTGTCCAGAGTACCAAAAATTTCTATGTCGGTACGCATGTTCAAGAGCTTCTTCACTAGATCTATATCGCCATGGGCATGTAGTCCCAGGGCGGGGCTTTCAAGAATGAGCTGGCTGAAGTTCAGCTTGCCATCCTGTAAGGATGTTTTTGCCTTTACCGATTTATACGGAACCCCCTCGGAGCCAAAGTCCTTCAGGGATTTACCTGAGAGAATGTTACTAAGGCTCAGAAAGTCGAGCAGATCGAAGAAAACATTGCCGGTGCGGCCGAGCTTGTATACCCGTCCAGGGCCCATTTCTGCCTCTATATTTCCTCGCAAGCTTTGCAGCAAACCCAAGGTACTCCCAGCAGTGCCTCGCAACTGCCCGATCAGATTGACAGGCCCCTTCAGCGAAACCTTCTTTATGCCCAGGAGCGGCCCCACCAACTCCACCGGAACTGCTTCGATGGTTGGCTGCAGGGCAAAGGGAATCTTCTTGAGGTTGCGCAGATCCGCAGAACCCCGGGATTGGATGTGTCCTCCACCCATAAGGAACTCCAGATCGTGACTCTTGAGTAGACCGCGTTCATACATAACTTTGAATTTCAGATTCTGGAATTCTACTCCCCGGTACAACCCCCGCTTGACCTCAGCCTCAATTTCCGCTCTGAGCTTTCTGAGGAATGGATTGAGTTCCCCCTCCTTTGCCTCCTTTTCCGAGGGTGTTCGCTCCGGTTCAACCTTTCCTTTTTCTTTGCCGGGGGGTTTGGAGCTAACCTTCGAGGACTCTTCATCTGGAGCGGCTGGCGGCAGCAGCCGGTCTAAATTTAAGTTTGCCGACTCTACCCGGAACTTTGCCGTGGGCTTCTGAAAGTCGCTGAGTTGCCCGGAACCATTGATTTTCTGATCATTTACCAATAAAGAGACATCTTTCAAGTTTACTCTCTTTCCCTCGAATTCAATATCGGTGTTGCCTTTGGTGACAGCAAATTTGCCAAGCTTGATACCCAGCCCGCTGGCTTTGACCTTGCCGTATAACCTGGTCTCAGCAGGTCGGGCTCCTAAATAGTGGACATCTACTTTCATGTCCAATTTACCCTTTAGCTCGAGCTCCCTAAGTGGACGAAAGAGACTACTCAGATCAGTCAGAACAAGACCTTCTGTCTCGGCTCTGGTGTCAACAATCAATTGTGCCTTTCCCCGTCCCGAGATCTTGCCATCCAGTTTTATGGGAGCTTTATTGAGGCGGGCGGTGAGATCCGCTACCGTGAGCTCCAGACCACTCCCAAGCTTAAACTTGACCCACCCTTTGAGATCCTCCAACCGTGCACCTGCCGGATAACTTGCCGCTCTCACACTTAACAGTGCCAGGGAGCCGCTGGCATCCCACTTTTGACCCTTGGCCTGATCGTAGTCAGCCTGCAAGTCAACTTCGGCGCTTCCGGACAAGCTCTCAAGACCGTACTCCTTCAAGAGCTTTTCGACGTCGGCTTCTTGAGTCCCTATTAAGCCCATGGGCCCCTTGGCAGCAGCCGACACCTTTAGTTTGCCCGTGAGGTTGGTAACTCGTCCCCTCAAGGGCGGCAAGGTCAGAGGACCAATCCGGGCCTGCACCTTTGCCGCAGTAAGCTCGCCCTTTTCCAGTCTTAAATCGCCTTTTATGTCCTCAAACTTGGGCAAGTTCACCCACGGTGCCACCGACACGTTCGCTACCCGTAGCGACCCCTCAATCTTGGACAGAAACGCTTCAGCCTTCGAGGGTAGTTTTACCAGAGTCAGTTCGGGAAGAACCAATTTATCGATGGTTACCTCGCCCCCTCCTTCCAAGGCTTGCCGAATGATCTGCTCTTTCTTGCCCAGTATTTTCCAGGGGACCAGCGGCCCTAGTTCGACCAAGGGCAAATTCGCGGAAAGTTCTGCATTTTCGATAACCGGTTTTTCCCGCCAATGCCGCAATAAACCCTCTCCCCGTATGGAAGTGCCCCCGAGAGTGAGATCAAACTTTTCCACCTTAATCTGATCCAAATCAAACACCAGCTTGTAGGTGATTTTGGATTTCACACCTGGAAAAGGCTTTTCCCATTTGGAAGGATCGGTGTAAGTGAATTGAGTGAGGTCCATCTGGCCTTCAGCGCTGAAGTGCTTGCCTAAATCGCCCTCATATTCGATCTCGAGAGAAATGCTGCCACCCAACCTTTCTACCAAGGATTTGTCTTTTATGTAAGGCTTGAGGGTCTCTACCTCCAGGTCTGATAGGGTTGCTTGCACCTCTAGTTTTGGGTTCTCGAGGGTGAGAGCTTTTGTGAGTCCCACAAAGGTTCCCTGTCCTTTCAAGGACCCCAAACCAGGCTTGGACTCATCTTGGAGAGAGAAACGGAAGCCCATATGCTTACCAGGGGCCAGGTTGGTGGCTTCGACTTCAACCTGGCTAAATTCTCTGGAAACCTGCTGGCCGGGCAAGTGCTCCAAGCTAATCCGTCCTTTCTCTAGAATAAGCTCTTCAACAAGAATTTCCACTGGTAAAAGTGAGCTCGGTTTACCGACGGGAGCAGCAGTATCAACGCCAGTGGGTGGGGCCCCATGAGGCTTGGTCTCTACCTTTTTTCTTTTATCCGAAGACGAGGCAAGGTTTACCGTCAAAACAGGACTTTCTAGGACCAACTTATCCACAACGAGCTTTTTGGACAGGAGGGGAAGAATCGACACCCTGGCATAAAGGCGAGATAGGGCCACCGCCCCGGGAAAACGGCTGGATCCCTTGAGAGCAAATCCACCAGCTTCTAGCCAGAGCCCGTTCGAGATCCCCCAGCTTAGAACCCCGAGGGTTACCTCCCCGCCTGTGGCCGCCTCAATTTGAGAGGTGATAAGGCCATTATACCGATTCAGATCAAAAAACCTGGGAACGATGAGGGCGGCAGCTATGACAATCACGGCAAGGACCGCGACAATGATGCCCACCTTTTTCCATCTGGTTGCTTTCACCAGGTCATCCTTTCCTGAGAACTCCATCTTCCCTTTAGCCCGTGACACCCAACCCAAAAAGTCTCAACCACTACCGCCATACTTACTAGATAATTATCATACCCGACCCTTCGGAAAACTCAAGATCTTAGGAAGGTAATACAGGATGTCGGACATGCTGCGGACGGACCCTTCGACATTCTCCTGGACAAATGCCAGAAATGAAACGAAATGTTCGTACTCGATGTGGGACCAATAACGCCCTTTTCGGGGCAGAAAGAGGGTTTTTCGGCAGGGGCACCTTAGGGCATGGAGCATGGAGAAGAGATGGAAGGGACGAATGGTTCTCAAAAGTGCGGAAGGGTTTCAGCTTCGAGAGCCAGGAATTCTTACGTTGTCGATTTTGGCCTCAAAAACGACGACATTGGGGCTGGAAACGGGTATTTTTGGAACACTAATCTAGATATTTCAATATGTTGATTTGGCCCGACCAGGACGTCCACTAGTCGGATTGATTAACAGGATTGTTGGACGAATACGAATAAAGATTAATCCCCCCAAGCAAGCCAATCGGATCCGGCCTCAAATACCTCCCCGTGCCCGGATCGTAGTACCTGTGGTAGTTGTAGTGGAGTCCTGTCTCGGCATCAAAATACTGGCCCGGATATATTCCGATGTGACCTCCCCCGTAGAGAGCTGTTTTTGCTCGTAGGATTTTCAGTTTCCAAAGAGCAAGGCGGCTAAGAAATAGCCGTAAACCACAATCAGATCACCTGTTCAGTAGAATTCGTCATTCAATGTCTCAACGCGAAGATCTTATTTCGTTTCTTTAAGGGCTTCTTCGTAAATTCTCTGCCAACCTGACTCCATATTGTTAATGATCTCCAGTGACAAGCCCTCACTCTCAGCAATACTCTTCAGATGTTTAAAGCAGCTATTGATTGCTTGTGCCTTATCTAAGACGTATGCACCTTGGATACGTCTAGCATATGATTCAGCAAAACTCTCTCGCTTACCTTTCTTAATCCCATGAGTGCGAATCTCTCTCAAGTGATGACCAATTTCATGATAGATAGTTTGCGCAAGTCCTAATGTTTGGATGTCAAACATCTGTTCAAAGCTTTCAGAACTCTTGATATGTCCAAACAAGTTCTTCAAATATAATTCAATATATGCTCTTTGATTATTTTTCCTAAAATAGGATCCTAGCACTTTGTGATTGTGTCTACTCTTATGTGATGGTGAATCGGTAACAAGAATATGAGAGATTTCTAGCATGTCTTCATATGGAACATACTTCAGGATATCATTAATCGATTCCACTATATCAAATTTCAATCGTTTCAGTTCGCATTCACCACCTTTGGATATGATTATGTTCATTATCACTCTCTTGAAAACTTCCTAATAATCATGTGATCCACTCTGATGGTATCCATGTTGGGGGCCACGACTTAAAGTTATCTTCCTGTTCGCAGGGATCACTGTTAGGAGTAATCGGTGTCACTGGCCTATTGGGATTGAAAGGTTTTGGTCTTGGTGGAAATGGATCTTGTTGCCACCATAAATCGTCTGGAGGAACTCCAAGGTCTTGAGGAGTTGGAGGGCGAGTGGGTCGGAAAGTCGGCTCTACAGGTGACTCATTCGGAATTCCTCCCCGCAATGGTATTCTAAAGAACTTCCTCAAAATCGCTATTCTGTAAAAGTAAGGAGTTCTACCAAATAATATTGGACCATGTAAACCCTTCGGGTCAGTGGTATTAACAGGGTTGTTTTCCACATAGCTGAAAAGATTAATCCCACCGTCCAACCCAATTGGATCCGGTGTCAGATATCTCCCCGTCCTGGGATCGTAGTACCTGTGGTAGTTATAGTGGAGTCCGGTCTCGGCGTCGAAATACTGGCCCGGAAACCTGAAGCTGTTCCCCATGTCGGCGGTTGTTACGCTTGCATCTCCAGAGGGCATATAGTCCGCACTCCA
>JARRNM010000213.1:0-7530 GCA_037384945.1 Deltaproteobacteria bacterium | reverse complement strand
CCTCAGCCTTTTGTTTGCGCTTGATCTCTTTTTGCCTTTTCGCAAAGCTGTGTTGACCACGTCTTGCCATCACACTGCCCTCCCTTCAAGCATGTAGCCGATACCCTCAAGGCGAACGGCTGAGTGTCGGAGGTTGGCTGATTCGACCTCAAGCTCGTGACCCAAAACATCCTTTTTTTCAGCAATGAATGTTGCCATACGCACCTTGCTTGAGTCCTGAGACAAAAAACCCCCGAGCCTGTGACAGGCTCTGGGGTTATGCACCAAAACCAGCGCAAGGTATCAGGTGAATATTACATTTTTCGGCAGGGTTGTCAATAGGAGCGGAAGTGTGGCTTTTCACCCAACATCGCCTCTATGGGATACTCCTTGACGAGGCATGCAAAAATAAAGAGGGCATCTCGCCTTACTTGGACGCGATGCCCGTGACCAGCGTGTTACCACTAACTAGATCTTGGTGACGTTTACTGCGGAAGGACCTTTTTGGCCCTGCTCCACATCGAAAGTCACACTGTCGCCTTCACTGAGAGATTTGAAACCGGTTGCGTTGATCCCTGAATGGTGAACAAATACATCCGGGCCATCTTCCTGCTCGATGAAGCCGTAGCCTTTGTGGTCGCTAAACCACTTCACGATTCCATTGCTCATAGTGACATCCTCCTTTCATAGAAATTCTCATGGTCCCAAACTGGAGGTTGCCACTTCTGATAAATGGATCTTCCCTCAGAACGAAACCGGGCCGCCAATAAAGACGGTCCTTTATTGATTGGCCAGACGATAACCTACTTCTTCGATGGAAGTCAAATCATTTATGTTGATTTACTTCTGAGGGTAACTATGGAAAGAGGGTGGCAAAAGTTGCTAGGCATAATCCCCATATGTCTCCCAGCCTCTCTAGAGGGTCTCAATTTCCTCCCAATAAATTGGAAACAGTTGATTCAGAAGTGCAGTTAGTGAGGAGAACTTGAAATTAAGTCTGGTTAATGTGAAAACTTATATCCAAGTCGTTAAGTTCTAGTGACAAGGTATTATAGTCAAGATAACAATGATATTTTTACTCTGCTTTATCCACCGCACGAGGATATTCCAATCCTTGTAACTGCGCCCTCTAGCCTCCTGGGAGGGCGTGGGATATAATTATCGAATGGCCGGTGGAGAGAGAGGAAAAATCTGATGCCCTTACCGGTGTTTAGGACGGGAGAAATAAAATGAATCTTATTCATTTTTGGTGAATTTTCTGGTAATGTGGTTGTCACTCTCTGATGCCATCAAATGATCACGGAGGAGACATGGAAGACATTTTACAGCGGATACGATTGAGTGCACAGGAGAATCACTGATGAATGATTCTACCCACCTGTTTCACATACCGGTCATGGGAACGGGCTTCACTATTGACACCCCGCTGCGGGTGGCGAAATACGGTATCTCTTCGGTGATACCGTTGGTGGACGATGTTCTTATTGAGGGGGTGAGAAAATTCCACTGTAAGAAGCACGGCGAACCTTACGAGGAAATCAGCAACAGTAACCAAGATGCTCGTGCCCTTCGAATCACGGCCTATCTGAATCTGGTGGACCGTCTTGTCCGGCAGCAGGTCGTGACCCTGCAAGCCTCGCCCTTTGAGGAAGGCAGCGACATTGTGCGCTATTTTGAAATGCTGCCGGAGACCCCCTTAAAGCAAGCTTATAATGAAATGCTCACCATCTCCGATGGGGCGGCAAAGGCCCGTATGCAGGCAGACCTTCGCCAGCAAGCCGTCCCGGGCAGCATCGACGTCAACATCATGACCAAGCTCGACCGCGACGTCTATTTGAATGGCAACAAACTCGCTGCCGAGTTCTCTGATGCCATGGCGGCCCTCCGCGGCTTTGCCAGCAGCACCCTGAACTCCTCAGTTGTCTTTTCTGCTGGAATAAATCAAGCGATTACCGCTCTGCCTCGGTGCAAGGCAGATTCCTCGCCAAGCGTGGGCTATGGGTATCCGAGTATCGCATCGAATCTGGTCTCAACTGCGGTGGGCATGCCTTCGCCACTGACGGCTATTTGTTGGGCCCGGTGCTGGAGGAGTTCAAGGAAAAAAGACAGGAACTCATCGAAACGCTTCATGCAACCTACAGCAAAGCCCTAACAGACCGAGGCAGGACTGCTAGCCATGAGCCCCGCGAAGTGCGTATAACCGTGCAAGGCGGCATTGGCACAGCAGTTGAGAATGAGTTTTTGCTCCGTTACTACGCGGTCGATAGAACCGGCTGGGGAACGCCTTTCCTGCTCGTACCTGAAGTGACAAATGTCGACGAGATTCACCTGGAGAAACTTCTTGCCGCCACGGACGGAGACGTTTACTTGAGTAACAGCTCACCCTTAGGGGTTCCTTTCTGGAACCTTCGCACTTCTGCAAGTGAAGAGATTCGTAGGCAGCATATCCGTGAAGGCAAGCCTGGTAGCCCCTGTGTGAAAGGTGCTGCGAGATTGAATACTGAATTTACCGAAATTCCCATCTGTCCGGCTTCACGCGCCTACATCAAGCGCAAGCTCCAGCACCTCCCAGAGGAAGGGCTCTCAGCAGAACGGCTAGCCGCAGTAAAAGAGAGCGTGCTCAGCAAATCCTGCATCTGTCATGACCTGGGCGGTGGTACGGCTCTGAAGTACAACATCGATCCAGCGGCTACCCCCTCTATTTGCTGCGGTCCCGGCATCCGGGATTTCAGCAAAATTTCTTCCTTGGAAGAGATGGTGGCGCACATCTACGGATGGCGTTCTCTCATTAATAATAACGACCGTTCGCACATGTTCATCAGGGAACTTAGGCTCTACCTAGACCACCTTCGCCAAGAGAGCAAAAATTTCAGCTTAAAACTCTCCTTCCGTGCACCAGGGTACTTCCACAAGTTCAAGGAAAACCTCCTTGGCGGGATCGAATACTACCAGCGGTTGGCAGAGCAGTTCAGGGGGGAGCAGAGAACTCAGTTCCTGGCAGCTCTGAAGGTCTTGCTGGATGACCTCGACACCATTGCTCTCCCTGAAGCCGGTTGAAGTTGGGTCAAGGAAGATAGTAGCAACTACATGGCAGGCGCGAGGTGATCAAGAGAGATCAGCTTTGGTTTGCTTGACAATTGGTGGGTACGGCTGAATGCAATGAATGATGGTTTTTGAAGATTCCTAAATAGCTCGGTGGGACTTCACATTAAATCGAGTTAGGCAAAGCCCTACCCAATCCCTCAGAAAATTTGTATTCCATCCCTAAGATGTAAACTTGGCCAGAATTCAAGGTACGAGAAGAATCTCTCACGATAAACGGTCTTGGGCCGGTTTTCGAACGATGAGCTCCAGCTAAATTCCAAGTGAAAGACTTCCTACCAAGACCAGCAAAGAATTTCTGTGTCTCCTTGCTTGGTAGATCTCAACGGAATTTTGGTGTTGCCTGAGAGACAGATAAAAACTGGGGTAAAGGGGGAGCGCCTTTATATATGCCCTTTATCTTCATAATATTAATGGTTTAGCGGTTTTCTTAGGCGCTGCTTTCCTTGGGCGTTAAGTAGAATTGAAAAACCTATTAAGTTCCTTACTAACCACAGCAGGATTGTCTTCAGGTGAGAAATGCCCGGCCTCTGGAATGAATTCCAGCCTTGAGCCCGGAATGGCCAATTGAGCTCGTTTTGCCACCTCTGGTGTGAGCCAAGTGTCATGCTCACCCCACAAAAGTCTGACAGGAATTTGGAGTCCCGGCAACATTGGTTCCATTTGGTCGGTCAAGCTTTCATCAAACTGTTCAATTTTTCGAAACCAAGCTGCTTGGCCAGTCATTCCCTGCCACTGTTTAAAGTAAGTCTGCAAAGTGTGCTCGTCAGGCTTTAGGTGAAAAGCTGTACGAAGATGTGCCATGGCCACTTGTTCGTATATGTGGATCGGCATCGTCTTGTAACATTCGAGATACCTCTGTTGGTGCCGTGTAGTTGGGGTAATCCAAGGACTGAGAATCACAGCATCAATTAAAGCAATTTTGGCGAAGTGGCAGCCCTCCAGTAAACTTGCTGCAAGCACGATAGCACCGCCGATATCATGGCCTGCAATACACACGGCTTTATCCCGTAGTTGCCAGTAGGCTAAAAGCTGTCGCAAAACTTTAGCTTGGTTTCTGATTGAAACGTCCTGCGACTCAAACCTTTCTGAGCAACCATAGCCAACAAGATCATAGACATAAACGCTCCAATCAGACATTAATCTTTTGGCAATATGTCGCCAAAGATAAGACCAACTTGGAGTACCGTGAACAAGCACGACAGGCGGCCCTTCCCCAAGAACATTATAGGCAACCTCACCGCTTTCCGATTTGAATCTTTTGGGCAGGTTCCACTCAGACATGAGATCATCTCCTTTTTCAAACTGCATTGAATTCACCCTGGGTTATTTGCTCCGTACCGCGTCATGGCAGAATTCTGCGGCCGCGAGCACCAAGGCCGTAGCCTCTGTGATAGTGCAGCCTAACCACTTAATAGTCACAAGTTATTCTGCCTGTCGGTAAACAAATCGCTATTTAGGAATACCGTCCGTAAAATCTGGCCTTTGAGCGAACGAATTTACTACATCTATTTCTAAAACGTGGAGATGAAGAAGAACACCATTGACCACAACCAAAGTCTTTCCGGCTAGTTAGGACTGTTGCTTTGCATTGTGGACAATTTCTTCTTATCTCATCCTTAAAGAATTCAACCAAATTTCTGCAACTACTATAATTTATATCAAAAACTGAATCAAATCCCCATTGTTCCGTACTACTTCCTGAGCATTTTCTCATACGTAACAGCCGGCATCCCTCAGATTGAATGTAAATTGCTAACCGTGCCTCATAGCGAGCTTTTCAAACATTATTGTAAGCCCGGTAGCTAGAGTATAGATGGATTCGATGTTGAGATTCTCTTCCGCCGTCGAATCAAAAAAGATGTTCAGATTGGATTCGAGTCCGTCTTCCGGCTCCGGCTTCCAGTAACAGATCAAAATCGGCACTTTCGGAAGAGGATGCAAAACGAGTGAAATATCAGAGGAGTAATGATTTTCAACTTGCCTGCCGTTGAAAAGGTGAATCATGTCCTCAAAAAGGTCCGTATAGGCGTCAGCAACTTTTTTTAGGGGCTTTTCGCATCTCTGCCCAAAAAGTCGATGCCATGTCTTGCCGCCTGCCAATTCCCTGAATGGAACCCATTTCCCTGAAACCGCTACGCCCGCACCATTCATTATATAGTTTAGTACTGGTATGGTAATCCATGAATGGACATGGAGATCAGTGGTAATCTTTCCCTTTGCATCAACACTGAAGTCCTTGCCGAGACACTTGATTGTTAATTTTTCTTCAGAGAATTTCGCCCCCAATCTCTCTGCTGCCGAGGCAAGATCTATGGTGGCAATTCTTCCTTTCAACTGCTCCATTGCTTGTTCCGTTTCCTCTTCAAGGGTCATCTTACTGCCTTCTTTCCCGCCATAACGCTCAATTATCTCGCTTTCCAGACTGGGACACTCGGCGAGTTGTTTTTCACCCTTGAACACGGCAGCAGCAAAGGCCAAACATGTCGGTTCGCCACACTTCCTGCAATTTGATTGATCGAGCAACTTGAAGATTTCCATAATATTATTCAGCTGAGCCATGCGGTGATCCTCCTATTTTCCGGCTCTCATAGGACAGCAAGCGTTCCGGTAAAGGGACAAGAAGTAGTGTAGTGCCGTTCTTTATGAATATAATTGTGCAGATTTGATTTGAAGATATCAAGGACGGGCTGGTGTCTGTATTTTTTATGGTCCGGCCTGATAGAATCCTTCTTGGCAAAAAGATCATTAAGAAAGTCAGTTAGTTGGATGACAAACTCAAGGGCCTGCCCCTTTGCAGACCGGCCATCCGCCTAAACAGCTCCTGCAGCCTTGCCGCAGTCTGAACCCCCGAAGCCAGTATCAAACTGTTGGCAGCAAAGGAAGGCACTGCCCGCACCCCGATCTTTTGAGCTACATCTTCGTCCGCCAAGACCTGGTCGGTAAACTCGCCGTTATCCAGAGATGCGTGCAAAGCCTGGGAATTGAGGCCGAGGTCCGCTGCCAGCCGGCAAAGGACATCGGGCTGGCCAATATCATCGCCGTGTTCGAAAAAGGCCCGGAAAATAGCAATATTATACTCTCCAAATCGACCTTGGCTGCTGGCCCATTTGGCCGCCTCATGGGCAAGGCGGGAACGGGGCTGCACCGGCGGTAGCCGCAATGGCATACCCATTCTTGCAGCTAAGGGATAGACATGTTCACGCCACACCCGGCTCAGATACTCTCCCTGCGGATCAAGGGTCGGCACCGGCTCAGGTCGCAGCTCAAAGGCGCGCCAGACAATTTCTGCCGCCGGTTCCAGCTGAGTCATTTCCGCCAAGGCTGGCTCCGCCAGCCAACAGAACGGTCAGAGGTAATCAGAAAAGATCTCAAGAATTATCGTCTGTTCCATTTCCTATTTCGACTTATGGTAAATGATGAGATTTTGGCTTAAGAATCTCTTTCATGAAGGTTAAAAGGTCCAGCCCTCCATTTCCACCGGTTCCTGGTCGTGCCTTCGCATCAACTCCAGGAGCGCTTTCGGATCGGGTTTCCTCCCCCCTTTGGTCAACTCAGCCAGGCCCTCAAAGTATTGCTCCCGTGAATCTGCCGGGGAGAACATGATGAGCAACGTAGCACGCTCCTTACCTGAGTTGGAAAAGGCGTGAACCGTCCCTCTAGTAACCAGTGCAAGCGTACCGGCTCGTCCAGTTATTTTCTCATGACCAACGAGAAGTTCGACCTCCCCTTCTGCTACATAGAAAATCTCCTCCATCTCCTGGTGAATATGCGGTTTAGGTCCAGCAGTTCCTGGCTCCATCTCATACTCGAATAGACCGAAATGACCGTGAGTGTCTTTGCCGACAACCTTGAAAGTACAGCGGGCATCACTACCAATGGCGACTGATCTACCCTCCCCAGGCAAAAGCACTTTCGGTGGATGAGAGGGCGAATCAGTTGAAATGTCGTGACCTGGAAGGGACATGCTTGTCTCCTAAGCTTCTGGGTAACAGCTAACCTAGCGTATATTACTACAAAAACTGAGTTGAAGTGTTATCCCTAGTATGTAACTAATGATTAAAACCTAATGCTGCTTCGGAACATGTCAAGTCTCTAAACTCCCCTTGGCTGAAATTCAATCAGGCATTAGACGCTCGGATTACTTGCAAACCGATTAAACTGTATACATTTTGCCAAACATAATAGCCCGAGACATTGGGAATCTTTTAAGATCTGGGAAATGTGGAAGTTTTGAGGAGCTCATAGCGTTAGAGAATCTCGGCTCAAGAACTAATCCGTACTATACACTTCCATTAGCTCAATCGCCGCTTCCGGTGCGATGAGCAAGACGTTAGCTTGCACGTCCTGCAGATGTTCATAAACGCCCTGCTCTCCAATCCCAGGTGGGGCGTATACCGTGAAGAAGACCCGCTCAGTCTTGGACGTGATCCGCGTGCGACGATCAGG
>JARRNM010000212.1:0-5639 GCA_037384945.1 Deltaproteobacteria bacterium | reverse complement strand
GCTTCATAACCTGGCCGTCGAAGAACCCCAAGAGTTTTTCTTTTCCCCTGCGGTAATCACTGATCTGGTCGGGATGAGCAGCCAGTACCGCGTCAATGACCTCAGAGATTGCGCCCTCATCCGCCACCTGTTCCAACCCCTTTTCCTCAACAATCACCTTGGGGCTTTTTCTACTGGCGTACATCTCTTCAAAAACGGTCTTGGCGATTTTACCACTGATAATGCCATCATCTATCAGCTTGAGAAGTTGGGCGAGATCCTCCGGCGTCACCGGGCATTGGTCGATTTCTCGCCCATCTTTGTGCAACTCTCTGAGAAGTTCCACCATGATCCAATTGCTAACCTTTTTTGGTTGAGGAAACCGCGCCACACAAGCTTCATAATAAGTCGCCAGTTCTTTGCTGCCGGTCAGCACCACTGCATCTTGCTCCGGCAAGGCATAGTCTTTCATGAACCGGGCTTTTTTAGCCTCAGGTAGTTCGGGCAACTCTGAACGGACCTTGTCGATCCACTCCTCATCTACCGCTACCGGCACCAGGTCCGGATCCGGGAAGTAGCGGTAGTCATGGGCTTCCTCCTTGCCGCGCATGCCGTGAGTTACACCTGCGTCACTGTTCCACAAGCGGGTTTCCTGGACAATGGTGCCCCCTTGTTCAAGTATTGCCCGCTGCCGTTTAATTTCATACTCTAGGGCCCTCTGGACGAAACGGAAAGAGTTCATGTTTTTCAGTTCGGTCCTGACGCCGAAACCTTCAGACCCCGCAGGTCGCAAGGAGATGTTGGCGTCGCAGCGCAGGCTCCCTTGTTCCATGTTGCCATCACATATGTCCAAATAACGGACAATATCCCGCAGCTTTTTCAAAAAAGTGGATGCTTCCTCCGGGCTTCTTAGATCCGGCTCGGAAACTATTTCCACAAGAGGCACGCCTGTCCGGTTGAAGTCTACATAGCTGAGTGACTGGGTTTCATCATGGACCAGCTTGCCAGCGTCCTCTTCAAGATGAATTCGCGTAATACCAATTCGTTTGCTCTTCCCTTTGACCTCTATAGCTATCCAGCCCTGCTGGGCTAAAGGCAGTTCGTACTGGGAGATCTGATAACCTTTGGGCAGGTCGGGATAGAAATAGTTTTTTCGGGCGAACCTGCTGGTGTTGGCTATCTTGCAGTTGGCAGCTAAAGCCAAGCGGATGGTGAACTCCACTGCCTTGCGATTAAGGACCGGAAGTACTCCGGGCATACCAAGACAAACGGGACAGGTGAGGGTATTCGGGGCCGCACCAAACTCGGTAGAGCAACCGCAAAAAATCTTGCTTTCGGTGAGAAGTTGGGCGTGTACTTCCAGGCCGATAACTGCTTCGTATTCCATGAATCTTCCTAACTATCCAGACTAAGTCTGTTTCTATAACACCAAAAAGGGTAAAAGGGCAAGCTTTTCGTCGGTGATCTAGGCGACCGTTTAAGTTTGGGGGTTTTGGCTTTGAAAAGGCATAGGGCGAAGGGCAAGGAACCAGGACGAAGGTGTCAGGTTTCAGGTGTCAGGTGTCAGGAAAGTGAAACAAACAGCTGAAAACCGAAACCTGAACACTGAAACCTGACACCTTGAGTCTTGGTGCCTAGTGGTTTCCGGGCAATCTACAATCTGCAATCGGAAATATGAGATCTGGCACTCAGGCTGCTTCTCTTTCGGTTATTTTTGAGAGGGCCTCTTCGGCTTTGTTTTGCCAGGGGCTGTCCTTGTGCTTTTTGAGTTTTTGCAAAACTCCACGAGACTTCTGAGTGCCGATTTTTCCTAAAGACTCGCAGATTGCAGCTATTATCTCAGGCTGGATGGCTTTCTTTCTTATGGTGGTCCACCTGAGGCTTCCTGAGCCGACTTTGCTATCGAGTCTTGCTAGAAGGAAATCCTCAAGGGTTCCTATTTCGGGTTGTTCAATGTTACCATAAAAACCCATGGACCTGTATAGGCAGGCTTCAATCTGTATTCTCTTGTCGGAAGGAATATCGTCGGCGTTTTTCAGCATTTCCATGAACTTACCGAAGGCAGTTCCACTCCTCACTCGGGCAAGACATTCAATCGCCTCCTTCTGGACATTGACATCACTATCACCCAGGAGGTCGAGATATAGGACTTTCCCCTCTGCCCCTTTCACTCGGTAATATACCCTCAGAGCTTCCGCCCTGATGTGGGGATTTTCATGATTTAGATAGGATAAGACGCTATTGGCCAAAGGATGCTTCGCCCCTTCCGAGTCTAATTCTGCCAAGATCCGGAGAATGTCGATTATGGATCTGGTTTCGCTTCCCTTATCGTTTAGTTTGCTGAGGATAAAGTTAATGGCTGAGGGATCGATCTGAGCTACCAGCTCGCAGGCATTTTTGCGGACGAGATGGTCCTGACTCCTGACCAGAATAGAGACAATTTGAGATAAAGCTCTGCTCCCCAGTTCAAGGAAGATTGACCCAATGGCTTGGCAGGTTTCTTTTCTGCCCAAAAGAAATTTGCTTTTCAGTGCCAGAATGATTTCCCCCTTGCAGATTTCATCCAGAATCTGGGCGGCGCAGTTGGAAAACTTCCTTTTCTCACTTAGGTGCTGATTAAGAAATTTGATGATTTCGAGGATTGGCTCATAATGATCTCTCCGGGTCAGTTCAGGCATAATTGCTACAAGAGTTCTGGCCGCTCGCAGATATTTTTCTTCGTCCTCAATTTTGTCTAACTGGGAGAGGATAGAGTTGCTGTCTTGAAGAATTCTCTTGGTTAGCTGCTCGAGCCTGATCTGATGCCGCATCTCCGCTGGCAACTGATCAGCAGAAATGAGCTTGTGCCTTACGTACTCTTCGAGGATGGACTCTCTGCCCTTGATTTTCCTCAGATTGAGGATATGGGCAAAGTCTTTGGCCAGTTCTAGCGGTTTTCCTTTTTCAGGTTCTGTGTCGCCCAGACGGAAGGTCTCCTTGAGCAGTGCCCGGGATACCTGAGCGAGAATATCATCAGACAGACACTCTAATATCTCTTGGTCGATCTCAGCCTCCTTGAATTCCTCGGTTACGGCGAGATCGCTGTTGATCAAAATGTAATAGATGGCCTCAGCGTTTCTAAGAGGTCGAACGAGATCCTGAATTATCTGCCTCCTGACTTTCTTCAGCCCTTCACGATCAAGATCGGTGAAATAGGGGACTATACTGAAGTCTTTCTTGAGACGAGTGAGGGCGATTTGAGCTCGCCAAGGGATGTTACGTACCGTTACCAGTTCTTCATTGTAAATGTAAGAGATATTGACAATTTTCTTTTCTTGTAAGATTCGACTGAATCGTTCTTTATCCCCCTTGCCTCTGGTATCAACAAAAGTTGGTTCGCTCATGATGTCGACGAAACTGGTGAATTCCGTCGGAGTCATGGCGTTTTTGAGAGTTAAACTGATAAGGTCTTTATCTTCGAGGAACTTGGCGAATCTGGGGACATACATCTCTGCCATCCCCTCTATCATGAGACTATTAAGGTCTTGGACCTCCGGTAACACCCCTTCGATTAGGATGTTTTTCCCTGTGGCTTCCTCGCGGACGAAAAAGGTGAGTTCGTCCCTTTGAGAGAAAAGACCTTGAAATTCTTCGTAAAGTCCTATCTTGGCTTTGTGCGCCTCAGGATGATCTGCAGTATAGTAGCCAGTGCGGAGAAAGGCTTGAATTAGGGCGAGGAGGAAGTGAGCGAGCTGGGCTTTGATCTCCCTGTGGGGATCATCTGCGCCAAAGGTGCGAGTAAAGACGTCCGTAGCGGATAGGGTCTTTTTCATGGTTAGCTAGTGCCTTGCTCAAGGTGTTTTATGCCGGAGTGTAATAGTGCAATAGCCGTGCCAGTTTAGAGGGAAAGCAAAAAACCAACTTTACCCAAAACTTACCGTGTAAGAAATGGGTAAAAATTTTGTGAGACTATTGATATTGTTAGATTAGTTGTATGGTTGAGGTGGTTCCGGCAAAGGGGGCAAACCGAGAGCGTTCTCTATCAATTCCGCCAAGTGAGCTAGTCTAGCCATGAGGCGAGCGTAGACCCTGAAAAGCCTGTCTACCGCCTCGTAGGCCCCATCAAGAAGTGGTGCTAACTCGTCTTTCCCGGGCACATTGGCGACAGCGAATTCACCCAGGGTCATCTGAGTTTGACTGTGTTCAAAGGGATACGTTATATCCATGAGCAATCTTCTGAAACGAGCGAGGATCTCCCGCAGATCCTCCATTTTCAACCGCACTTGTCGCATCAATTTTTCGTTGTCCCCTTCTTCTTGCGAGCGGTTTACAAGCACTGCCAGCTGCTGATATACAATTTGAAGATCTCGCACAGCCGAAAGTTGATTTTCCAGAGCATGGGCAGTTTTGATAAATCTTTCGGCTGTCTGTTTTGCATCTTTACCATTGTCAATCTTGGCAACTACGCTGTTGACGTTGAGTAGCTGGAGCGCACCTGTTAGGCGACGACGCAGGAGCGTCTCAAAAGGATCGAGTTCATCTATGATGGCCAGGCGTCGTCCCTCCTCCACCTCCTGAAAAACTGTTTCCATTGCTTTAACCTCAGCGGCGGAGAGAAGGATGCCGCCTTCCAGCAGGGCTCGATTCTGGAAAGCCTCCATTATACGAATTTCCAGAGTATTGAATCTTCTGAGACTCCGATGGTAATCCCCTGCGGAATTCACCATGAGTTCTCGGGTAGATTTGAGCATTGGGGGAATGTTGTGGAAATCGACTGCCGTCTGAAAGCAGTTTTGCGGCAGGCCTATTGGTCTTAGCACGGTAAACTGACCTTGGGAAAAGCGGTCCAAAGCTCTGGAATATTCCCCCTCCTGGTCATGGCTTTTTATCATGGCCTCCACGCTGACGAGATTTCTTGACATGACCTCCTTGCCGAAGACACCGCGGTAATAATCCAGAGAAACCCTGCTGGTTCGAGCACTAAAGTCTCTAAACAGGATTGAGGCGGGGGGAGAGGAAGCAAAGATCTTTGCTCTGTTCCTTGTCTTGGCCTGCTCAATATGAGTCTGAATTTTCCCATGGGAGATATCCAGTTTGAATAAAGGTTGGGCTTTGAGCTTACGAGCGCTGCTGATACGGTCTAAATCGCAGGGATGAGTGTGAAAAAGGCCGGTGCGATGGTCTTGCAGGGAAATTTTCAAGACCTTCTCCCTGACATCTTCGGGTATTTGTCTTTCATTGGCGAGAATCAGGGCTGGGAGGTCGTCAACCAAACGCCCTTCCTCCCAAGCCTTTCCCAGATCTTGAAAGGCCCACTCATGGGCCAGGGATAACTCTACTATTCTTCGGGTGGTGGATTCGAAGACCTCAGAGCCCACCAGATGGGTTTCATATCGATCCGCGTCGTACTCCATCTGCCGAAGCATGAAACTACTGATGACATGACCGAAGAGCATGAGCACCCAGAGGATCTTGCGAGTAATCCAGATGAACAGCCGGGCTACCAACAAGATTATGGAGATGCGGAAATCCCAGTCCCGACTCCAGCGACGTATGCGCTCGTCCCACTCGTCCTCCTCATAGACAACTCGCTCGAACCACAGGTTGATGGAGCGAATAATGTAGGTGATCCGCATTCCGGTGGTTTGGGAGAAATGGCCGAACTCATGGGCCAGAATCCC
>JARRNM010000211.1:0-5673 GCA_037384945.1 Deltaproteobacteria bacterium | reverse complement strand
GTCAGGGGCTCCCCCAGCCACAGCCGGGGAAGTGGCACAGACCTTCCGTCAGCCCTGTTGAATTCCGCTATGCGGACCCGCCGAAGGCGGGATTCAACAGGGCAGGTCACTCAGAAGAGACATCAGCAAAGGCCAAAAGGGGAAGCTGCGAAACAACGAGCATCTGAGCAACCGCTCTTCACTCTCTCAGCCTCGAGAGAGTCTGCATGAAGATATGGTGCAGACTAAACAGGAATCCTGCCAATTAATGGCGCGAATCATGCGCGTTGTGGAGTAGCTTCCCCTTTTGGCCCACATGTCGCCATAATATTTTTGGGGAAACGCCTGATTCTTCCTGGTCTCTGCTTAATGGTAAACGGCGGGGGGAGGGCAAGGGTACCCCCATCCTGCTGGCGCGGCTGGCGAGAGTAAATTCCGGCTAGGTCTACAAGGCGAGGCGAGAAAAGTCCGCCATTTGTTGAAAAAGGTTGGCGATGCGAGTGAGCAGAGCAAGCCGGTTCTGCCTCAATGCCAGGTCTTGGTCCAGAACCAAGACCTCATCAAAGAAACCATCTATGGGAGTTTTCAGTTGACTCAGTCGGTTCAACACAGCAGGGTAATCCCGTGCTGCCAGAGGCTTTTCCAGATCCTGTTCACAGGCAATCAGATTTTCATACAAGTTCTTCTCTGCTTGGTTGACTAACCTCTGCGGATCTGGGGGAGCGTCGACGGGCTCCTTCAAGATGTTGACCACCCTCTTAACTGTGGCTAGCAAGGGTTCAAAGTCCTCTCTCTCTTTGAAAGTCTCGAGTGTCTTCATCTTTGCCACCGTCTCCACCAAGGGATCGAGATGGTGGGCAAGTACCGCCTCCACGACATTTTGCGGGTATCCCTGGCCGATGAGAAAGTGCTGTAACCTCGTTTTGAAGAAATCGAGCACGGCTTGGTGGGTTTGCTCAACAGGCTCGGTGAGCTTTCCATTCAATCCGTCGATGGCTTTGCTTATGAGGTCAGAGATGGAGATGGAGAGGTCTTTTTCCAAGACGATGCGAATAATTCCCAAGGCTTGGCGACGCAAAGCAAAGGGATCGGCGGTTCCAGTGGGAATCTGACCAACACCAAAACAGCCAACAACGGTGTCTAATTTATCAGCGATGCTCACCAGGGCGCCAGCCATACCAGAGGGGAGTTGGCCACCCGCATGGGTTGGTAGATAGTGCTCATAAACGGCTTGCGCCACTGCCTCGTTTTCCTTGGCAAGTCTGGCGTAGGCCCGGCCCATGATTCCTTGCAACTCAGGAAATTCACCTACAGTGCCGGTCACCAGGTCGGCTTTGCACAAATAGGCAGCTCGGGTAACTGTGGCTTTGTCCTTCGGTGCCACCTGATCAGCCAGATATTCAGCTAAGGCTTTAAATCTCTCCATCTTTTCGTAAGAAGTCCCGAGCTTGGAGTGAAAGACCACTTCTTTTAGCTCCTCGACCCGGTCATCAAGGGAGACCTTCTGATCCTCCACGTAATAGAAGCGGGCATCCTCCAGACGGGCACGGAGCACTCGTTCGTTTCCCAAGGCGACAACTTGAGGGTCCCGGGTCAAGGTGTTGTTGACTGTGACAAAATAGGGCATCAATTTACCCGCATCGTCGAGGACCGCAAAGTAGCGCTGGTGAGCTCGCATGGCAGTAATCAAAACTTCCGGCGGCAGCTCAAGGTAGTGCTGGTCGAAACTGCCGCAGACTGCAGTGGGATACTCCGCCAACTGCACCACCTCAGCCAATAGATCTTCGTCCTCACGAATATGGCCGTTCTTTTCCTCAGCGCAGGCAGTAACAATCTGCCGTATTCTTTCCCTACGCTCCGCTATGTCCACAATTACAAACCTGTCGCGCAGTCCATCCACATAGCGGTTGATCTCAGTAACCTCGAAGGGGCCGGGGCTCATGAAGCGGTGCCCGTAAGAGGTACTGCCACTGGTGATGTTGCCATAACTGCAAGGGACCACCTCTTGGCCCAACAGGGCAACTATCCAGTGTATTGGCCGGGCAAAAGTAACTTTTAAATCGCCCCAGCGCATAGATTTGGGAAAGGGTATGTTTCCTATAAGATTTGCAAGGGCACCACTCAGGAGTTCAGCAGTAGGGGCGCCGGCCTCGTGCCGGCTGACTATCAAATACTCACCTCTGCTGGTTTGCTTCACCTGAAGTTCTTCCGGCCTCACCCCCTGGGATTTGGCAAACCCCAGAGCGGCCTGGGTGGGATTTCCTGCTTCGTCAAAGGCCACATCCTTGGGTGGACCGGTGATTTCAACAGTTTGAGCTGCTTGTTTTTCAGCCACATTCTTGATCACCCAGACCAACCGTCTTGGGGTGGCCATGGTGCGGATGGCTCCGTGGTCAATCCGCTGCGTCGAGAGGAATTTGCTCATCATCGTAGCCATGGTATCCAGAGCTGGCTGGATGTAACTGGCTGGAATTTCCTCGGTGCCGATCTCTAGTAAAAAGTCGCTTGCCATAAAAACTCCCCTGCTTCCTCTTGATGGTCACTAGTTCAGGTCGTCCACTCTATTATTTCTCCCAGCGGTGCAACAAGGGATAATCCATCTCCTTACGCTGCTCCAGGTAAGCTTGCGCTGCAAGGCGAGCCAGATTTCGTACTCTACCTATGTAGTTGGTGCGCTCGGCCACGCTGATGGCTCCACGGGCATCCAACAAGTTGAATGTATGTGAACACTTGAGACAATAGTCATAGGTCGGCAGTACCAAGTTGCGCTCATTCATCCGAATGGCCTCGGCCTCGTACATGTTGAACAGTTTAAAAAGCATGTCCACATCTGCTTCGTCGAAATTATAGTAAGAAAACTCGACTTCCCATTTATGATGGACATCTCCATAGGTGATCTCATCGTTCCATTGCAGGTCAAAGACATTGTCCACTCCCTGGAGGTACATGGCGATCCGTTCAAGGCCATAGGTGAGTTCTCCTGAGATGGGATCCAGTGGCATACCGCCGGCATTTTGGAAGTAAGTGAACTGGGTGATTTCCATGCCGTCCAGCCAGACCTCCCAACCTAGTCCTGAGGCACCGAGGGTGGGCGATTCCCAATCGTCCTCCACGAAACGAATATCATGATCCAATGGATCGATGCCGAAGCTCCGCAGGCTCTGCAGGTACAGTTCCTGGATATCCATGGGAGATGGTTTGAGGATTACCTGATACTGGTAGTAGTGCTGGAGGCGGTTGGGATTTTCACCGTAGCGTCCGTCTGTGGGCCGGCGGGAGGGTTCCACGTAAGCGACTTTATAAGGTTCGGGACCCAGACATCTGAGCAAGGTGGCCGGGTTGAAGGTCCCGGCGCCCACTTCGATATCATATGGCTGCTGAATGATACAACCGTAATCGTGCCAATATTTTTCAATAGCCAGAATCAATTCCTGAAAGGTCATGGGGGACTCCTTGAAGAGAGGATGGCGATATAAGTTAAAAAGCTAAATTACCTTGCCGCCTGTTGTCTGTCAAGATTATTGTCCAGAGCGTTTGCAACGCAATTAGGAACCAGACACCAAGTTCGCAAAGCACATAGCGTAAAAGCATGGAGATAAGGGCAGAAGGCTCAGGGCGCAGAGCTTAGGGGAATGTAAATCAATTGCGCCGATCGGGTTTTATCTAGCCCGGATATTTCATGAATTGGTGTGGCGAGACCCTGAAGATGGGCTTGCCTGCCCGCCATCGCGAGCCTGCTCGCTCAGGCGAACCGGGCGGGCCACTGGGTAGCCGTTCCGCGGTACCGCGGGATTGGTTCTGAACCGTACCTGAACGGTACGTCGCAGGAGCCAACACCCGAGGACGCCCAGAAGGACGTGCATATCCAGGGTCGCAGTCACGCCAGGGCGTGAATTCATGAAAGATCCGGGCTAGGATTTGGTTGATGATACGATGTGGATATGGAAAACAGTTTGGGCGAGAGTGCCAGATCGTTTTATGGGTTGCAGTAATTTTGATTCAGGCTTTTCTCTCATCCAGAATTCTTCGAACCTGTTTGGAAAGCTCGGAGATGTTGAACGGCTTTTGAATGAACCCGTTGCAACCCCTGCGCATGATTTCTTCCGCCTGGCCGTTGATGGCATATCCGCTGGAAAGCATCACCCGCATCAACGGCTGAATCTCGCGGATGCGATCGAAGGTCTTGCCGCCGTCAAATCCGGGCATGATCAGGTCGAGGATCACTAAGTCAATTTGTGATCCCATATTGGTAACCGCATCCAAGGCTTCCCGACCGCCTTTGGCAACTACGACACGATAGCCGAGCTCCTCCAGCATGGCTTTGCCCACTTCGATGATCATCTCTTCATCGTCGACGAGGAGAATGTTCTCCGTTCCCTGGATCAGCTTTTCCTCCGCAGGAGTTTCCCGGTACTCCGCCTTGTTGGTTAGCGGCAAAAAGATGTGGAACGAAGTCCCGTAATCTACCTCACTGTAGACGCTAATGATGCCGCCGTGGTTCTTGATAATCCCGTAAGCCGAGGCCAGTCCTAAACCGGTTCCGCGGCCCTTTTCTTTGGTTGTGAAAAACGGGTCGAAAACTCGCTGACGCGTGGTTTCATCCATGCCGGTGCCGCTGTCCGTGATCGTCACTTTGGCATACCCTCCCGCTTCTACCTGATGTGGCTGGCAGTATTCATCGTCCAATGCGACGATCTTTGTTTCCAGATACAACTCTCCGCCATCAGGCATGGCCTGCCAGGCGTTGACATACATATTCAGCAGGACCTGCTCGATCTGCCTTCGGTCGGCCTCCACCACGGGAGAGGGATGACACAATTTGGTGTGGATCTTGATCTCTTTTTTTGTTCGGCCGAACATGGTTGCGCTGTTTTGCACCACTTCGTTCATATCAATGGGTTTTACTTCGTATTTCCCGCCGCGGGCAAAACCTAACAATTGCTTGGTCAAATTCGCGGCACTCTGTATATACTCCTCAATGGCATTAAGATGTTCCATGTGGGGATGGTAAGGAGCCAACCCCACCGACATAAGTGAGGCACGACCCTGGATTCCCATCAACAAGTTATTGAAATCATGCGCGATTCCGCCAGCCAACGTTCCGATTGCCTCTATTTTCTCAACTTGCTGCAGCAGGCTCTGCAGGTTCTCTTTTTCCTCCGCCGCGCGCTTGCGCTCGGTGATATCTGAAAACACGCCATAGGCAAAGTGGTCGCCGTCTTGCTCTTCAACAATGTTTGCCCTGTCGTGGATCCAGATCCATTGTCCGTCCTTTCGCCGAATCCGGTACTCGACATTGAATTGAACTTTTTGATCAAATAGCCTTTGAAAGGCTTCTTGCACCCGAACTCCATCATCGGGGTGGATCCTGTCAAACCACAGTTCTTTGCCTTTTGCCAGAATCTCATCAGGAGTGTACCCGTATACTTGCTCAACATTTGAGCTGATGAATACGGTTCGGCCATCCTGACAGGTGACCCAGACAACGGAGGGAATGCTTTCGATGAGGAGCCGATATCGCTTCTCACTTTCCCTCAAGGCCTTCTCTTTCATCTTGAGATCGGTTTTATCTCGAAAAACCACCTGAATCGCAGGTTTTCCCTGGTAATTCACCGGAACCCCCGCAACCTCCACGATAAGCTCTCGTCCATCGATGCCGATGAATCTCTCTTCGTCAATGGTCGCCCCGATACC
>JARRNM010000210.1:0-5677 GCA_037384945.1 Deltaproteobacteria bacterium | reverse complement strand
CATCTAATAGAGGGTTCTGTCGATTTAATCAGTCATAGGGATGGTGTGATAACGAAAGGAGGACAGACAATAACAGGAGGCATCAGACTCCTGAGAGGACTTGATATTAAAACTGAGAAAGTCGCCAAGAATGGCCGCAAAACGGTTCTCGACATGTCCCCTGAGGAGTTCGAGAAGGATAAAGAAGCCCAGAGGGCGTTGTTTGCGATGGCCAAGGATCTAAGAGGCAAACAACAGAGTTTTGCGGATACGCTTCTTTCAGAAAACAAAATAAGAGGCGGAAAAGCGAAATCAATCCTCAAGAGAGACAATTTTGACGAGTTTGTAAAAGGGGTTGTCGCCAAGTGCAAAAGGAATGGCTATACCCGGATTGGGCAAATGGACGACATCGTCCGTGGACGGTTCGATCTGCGAACTGAGAAGGATGTCAACACCATTGCTGCCGCTTTGAAAGATCAGTCAAAATATCCTGTAACACAAATAATCGCACCAAGAAGACCTCAGAAAGATGGCGGGTTTGGTTATCCGCGGTGGCATATCATCGTAAAGGCCCCCGACACTGGATTGACGCATGAATGGCAGGTGGGAACGCGAGCAGTGACTGAGGTGTTCGAGACCCCTGGCATAAAACTACCGGAGGGAGTAAAGCTTGGACCGGGGATGAAAAATGATCTTCACGACATTGAGTATGACATATTCAGAGTAGGTATAAAGCGCAAATATCCCAAAGTGCACAAGAGGCACGGTCTTCCAGAATTCCACAAAAAGGTGGACGCGGTGGCGGCGGAAGCTGGACGCAAAGGAGCCAAGACGCCAGACCTGAAGAAGAAAATAGTTAAACTACACGAAGATGCCGCAATGCATTTGCAGAAATTAGTTGATGAATTTGGCCCAGATTGGCTCAAGCAGTTCTATCATTAAAATGAGTAAACAATGAGCTCTGAAGAGAGAAAAACGATGTATAGCGACAGATTATTGAAGTTGACAAGAACATGTCCGGAGTGCGGTACGTTGATGAATGCCACTGGAAAAATGTATTACGACAAGACAATATCAGAATGGCTTATTGAATATTGGTGCTCTACTGATGAAGAGAATTTTGCAATCTATACGCCTGAGACTAAGGAGTTAGTAGAACATATCGTTAAATCTGTAATAATCAACAATAACTCTTAAGATTATGCAATCTCATATTTTGAGCTTATTTATATCCAGTCAAATATTGTTTGACAGATATTATCGTAAACATATTTTTTCTTAATAGACAGAAATCAGACTTATGGAAAGTAATCATCAGTATAACAACCGAGACCTCTCTAGCGAGTTACGCCAAGAAGTAACAGAGGGCCTGCTTTACACCCACGGTCGGATCAACGCCAACACCAGGAAAACTTTGGAAGCAGCATCTTTTCTCTATGCGCTTATTGAACTGCTGAACGAGAAGGGACTGCTCAGTATCGAAGAACTGGACAAACGCAAGCTGGAGGTGGGGAAACGTCTGGCTGAGCAGTTCCGTAAAAGCGGCAACGGGGTCATGCTCCAGGATCCGGAATACGACAAGTACTCTTTTCAACAGGAAGTGGGAATGGACTGCCACAAAAGACTCCATCTTTGCCGGGGCTCCTGTTGTCGCATTCCCTTTGCCCTTTCCAAGCAAGATATTCGAGAAGGAATTGTCCACTGGAGTTTGGGTGAGCCCTATTTGATCGACCAGGGCAGGGACGGCTACTGCACCCATCTAAATCGGGACACTCTTGGCTGCACCGTGTACGACAATCGCCCCGTGCCCTGTCGGGCCTTTGACTGTAGAAATGACGAACGCATCTGGCTGGACTTTAACCAGATGAAGATTAATCCAGATATTCTTCGAACTGATTGGCCCCAGTGTCTTGTGGCCGATGAGGGTCAGGAGGACCGTAAAATTCGTACGAATCGGCATTCACCTATCGGTTCAGAGCTGAGGGCTGAAGGCCGATAGCTGATCACGCAACGAAGTGACCCATGATCGATGATCTTGATAGAACCCTGGAAAAGCTGCTCGAGAGGGAGATGCCACCGGATCTGATCTCCCAGGTGACCATCAGTTTCGCCACCCCCGACGATCAGTTCCCGCCTCAGTCGGTGACCCTGCCAGCTATAGATCTTTTCCTATACGACGTGCGGGAGAACCGGGAACTGCGGAGCAACGAATGGATCTTGGAGAGGCGGGCCGACGGCACCACCACCAAAAGACGGCCGCCGGTGCGGGTTGAATGTTCCTACCTGGTCACCGCCTGGGCCAGCGATGCTTCCACTACGCCGGCACTCGACGAGCATCGTCTGTTAGGAGAGGTGATGATGGTACTCCTGCGGCATCCCACCATTCCCTCCCAGGCGCTTCAGGGAAGCCTGCAGGGCCAAGAGCCTCCACTCCCGGCAATCACACTGCTGCCAGGGCGGTTGCAGAGTTTGGGGGAATTCTGGCAGGCCTTGGGCGGGAAGCCCAAAGCGGCTTTGAACTACACGGTCACCATCGGTGCAGAGATTCATGCGCCTGTTGAGACAGAGGTGGTCACCGAAAAGATGCTCAAGTTTCGCGTGGAAAAGGAGGTGGCCGTTTGAAAGAGTGGGTGATTGTTCGTCACTCTGCAGCTGTTGCTGGTCGGGTAAGCGATGCTCAGAGGGGCAAAATCATCAAGGGAGCGCGCGTGGCGATCACCGCCGCGCCCTCGGCCTTCACCGACTGGCTGGCGACTTGGGCAAAACAGTTTGGAGAACGCTGGCAACGAATGGCGGAAAGGCCCGATCGGACTCGAACTGATCCAGACGGTCACTTCCATTTCCTGGATTTGCCAGATGGAACCTACAGCCTTACCGCTACGCTCCCAGGTTCCGGGAGCCGTTACGGGGCGGGTCAGCAAGGGGTCACGGTGACCAGGGACGCTGAGGGTCATGCAGCTATGGCATCAGTAGAGATTGCGCTGCCGCCCACCACGGTGAGGGGACAGATTACCGCACCTGACACTTCTCCGGTGATCATGGCCGAAATACGGATAAAAGGGAGCGGAGAGCGCGTTTTCAGCGAGAGTGGGGGGCAATACCTGATTGCGGGCGTAGAAACCGGCAACCGCACGGTTCTGGTTTCCGCCAAGGGCTTCCAGTCTGCATCCCAAACAGTAAATCTCAGACAGGCAGGCGATGTGGAAACGCTGAACTTCACCCTCACACCAACGTCGGCATGAGTCGGATGGCCGAGGTAGAAGGAACAAGCAAGCAAGAAGTGTCGATTTCAAAAGGAGAGGATGACAGGGGTGCATGAGTCTACAGGGCGCGACGCACTTAAGGCTCGGTTTCCCTGCCGCAAGTGATGTGCGATGCAATGAGATAATGAGTTTCATTTCACCATGAAAAAAGGAGGATAAGCACCATGCCACAGTATCTATCACCTGGAGTCTATGTTGAGGAGGTGCCCTCAGCGGTGAAGCCCATCGCAGGTGTGGGCACCAGCACTGCAGGATTCATCGGTCAGGTTGCCGATGATGTGGAGATGCCACCTCAGCCAGGCAAATTCGTCCTCGATAGCCTTGGGGAGCCAGTCCTCGATGCCGAGGAAAATCCCACGCCCATACCCTACAACGTGGCCGAAGAGGGGGAGCCCAAGCTCATTACCAGTTGGGAACAATTTAAGAACAATTTTGGCGACTTCCAGTTAGGCAACAAGACCCTTGCACATGGGGTGTACGGTTTTTTCAACAACGGAGGAACCCGATGCTGGGTAACCCGCCTCACTGATGACACGGATGCCGATGCGGTAACCGACGCTCTGAACGGGTTCAATGCGATAGACGAAATCGCCCTTGTCGCCGTGCCCGGTACTCTGGACGCCAATATTCAGGGGGCAGTGATCGACCACTGCGAGAATGCCGGCGATCGTTTCGCTATTCTGGACGGACAACGCGCCACCAGCTTCACCCCCGCAGAAATTCAAGGGGGTGTGCGCGACAGTGATTATGCAGCCCTCTATTTCCCCTGGATAAATGTATTCGATCCAGTATCTGGCACGAACGACTACGTTCCTCCGAGTGGACACATGGCTGGCGTCTATTCTCGGGTGGACACCGAGCGAGGGGTGCACAAAGCACCGGCTAACGAGATAATCCGTGGCTGCGTGGGCGTTGAATCACGGCTAAGCAAGGCCGATCAGGATGGCTTGAATCCGAGCGGAATCAACGTAATTCGTGCCTTCGATGGCAATATCACGGTGTGGGGCGCTCGGACTTTAGGCGGCGACGCCAATACCGAATGGAAATATATTAACGTACGGCGATTGTTCCTCTTCCTGCGTGAATCAATTGATGAGGGCACTCAATGGGTGGTGTTCGAGCCCAACACCCCTAACCTGTGGGCCAAGATCACCCGCAATGTCAGTGCTTTTCTCACCAATGTCTGGCGCGCCGGAGCCCTGTTTGGCAACACACCCCAGGAGGCTTTCTACGTCAAGTGCGACGAGGAGACCAACCCACCTGAGGTTCGCGATTTGGGCCAAGTGGTCACAGAGATAGGTGTGGCAGTAGTCAAACCGGCTGAATTCGTTATCTTCCGGATCAGCCAGTGGGCTGGGCCGGGGAGTTAGGAACCAACCAGCTGGCAGACGCATTTGGTGGAGCGTGAGATGGTGAAATACAAAACGCCCGGGGTCTACAAAGAGGTGGTATTTCCAGCCGGAATCTCAGTGCTGCCCACGGGAGTGCCTGCATTTTTGGGACTCGTCGCTAGAGCCGATTTCGACAAGAGGCCAGGCCAGCCCGCGGGTGATGGCTTGCTTTTGGTCTCACTGGCGAAGGCCGGCCTCTGGATAATCCATAAGAGGTCTTCAGGCAATGAGACAAGCCGGTCACCTGGTCTACATCAGTTCACCATGTGGCCTCAATTTGAAGAGAGATTCGGTGAGCTTTCTCACCTGGGTTATCTTGCCACCACAGTTCGCGGATTCTTCGAGAATGGCGGCCGCACCTGTTATGTGGCGCTTGTCTGCTTTGGTGAGAATGTCGCCCTAACCGAGGCGGTGCGCGAGGGTCTCTCCATCCTAGCTCCTCTGGATGAGATAGACCTCGTCTGTGCACCGGACATCATGTTTCCACGCCAGCAAGGGGGACCGCACCCTGGTGAGCTGGAGATTCGTACCATGCAGTCAGACATCTTGAACCACTGCGACAAGACGGGTGACCGCTTCGCCATTCTGGACAGCTTGCCCGGCGCGGACGTTGATGCCGTAGTAGCACAGCGACGGGGACTCACAGGGACCAGCGGCGCGCTCTACTACCCGTGGATCCGGACTGTAGAGACCGGGTTCGTGCCGCCCTCCGGCCACATTGCTGGAGTCTATGCCCGGAGCGATCAGCGCATTGGGGTTCACAAGGCGCCGGCCAACGAAATCCTTGAAGGGGTACTTGATGTGCAGGTGAGTGTCAACGATGCCCAGCAGGAGATACTGAATCCGGCTGGGGTGAATTGTCTGCGAGCCTTTCCAGGGCGCGGAATTCGGGTGTGGGGCGCCCGAACCCTGAGCACTGTCCCATCCTGGCAGTATGTCAGCGTGAGACGGCTTTTTCTGACTGCTGGTCGTTGGCTCGAACACGCCATGACAGCGGCGACCTTTGAACCCAATGACCCAGGGCTATGGTCACGGATCACCCGA
>JARRNM010000209.1:0-5696 GCA_037384945.1 Deltaproteobacteria bacterium | reverse complement strand
AGTGGGAACTCTTCGTACCGTCCCAGCTGGCTTACGGAGAGCGCGCCATGGGCCGCATCCCCTCCAACAGTACGCTGATCTTCGAGGTCGAGCTGATTTCGATCGAGTCCTCCGCGAAATAATTGCCGCTGGTAGGTTTTGAAATTTATTCTAAGCAAGGTTTTATTTGCGTCGTCCAAGTAATTCCATTAGATTAGAGCCAATTTCAAAATCCCCCCAAACCACCCTTTAGAAAAGGGGGCTTTTCAACTTTTTTAAACGGGGGACTAAAGGGAATTACTTCAAAATCTCCCCCTTTCGTAAAGGGGGATGTAAGGGGGATTTAGGGCTCTGCCCGAATCAGCCGAGGCTGAGCCTCAAGGAATTCCGTTCCCAGGCAAAGCCTGGAAACTAGAGTGTAGATCGGCGTGGGTTGAAAACGAGATGGCAGTCTGATCTATGGGAGAATCTAAGAAACCAGAAAAAAACACAGGACTCCCTGCAGAAAGAGGATCACCGGCTCCTGCACAGTCTGGCGAAATCACTCCAGATTCCCGCATGTCAAAAGCAGGCAAATCTCTTTCAAAATTTACCGGCCGGCGCTTCCGGTCGTTCACCCTTCCCAGCCTTCTGGTCCTCGCGCTGGTGGCGTATTTATTGGTTTCAGCCACGGCCAATTTGCTCCAAGCTAAGCGCGAACCTGTTCTCGCACCGCGACCTGCACCAGCAGAGACCGCCTCTAAAGCGGAAGTCAGCATTCGCCCTCTTGAAGATTACAATATCATTTCCGAGCGCAACCTTTTCGGAGGTTCCAAAGGGGTGGCTCCTCCCCCCCAGGAGGAGGTTTCTCTCGCAGGTCTGCCCGTGGCCCTGAAGGTCCTGGGCTTAAAACTGGTCGGCACGGTGGTGGGAGAAGATGCCGCGGCGAACCTGGCCATTATCGATGACCCGTCCACCCGAAAACAAGATCTTTACCGCGAGGGCGACCAGGTAGGTCAGGCCCTGGTAAAGAAAATCCTTCGCAACAAAGTGGTCCTCGACACCGGCAAGGGTGATGAAGTGCTCAGCATGGAGTTTGAGGAAAAAGCGGGAAGCTCTTTGGCTCGACAGCAACCGTTCACTAGTCTGCCACCCACTCCAGCAGATTCCGATGAGCTGACTCGCGAGGAGATAGAGTCTGCACTTCCCGAGTACAGGAACCTGATGCAGCAAATACGGGTGCGGCCTCACTTCGAAGCGGGAAAGCCAGGCGGGTTCATGATATACAATATAGACCCTGGCTCAATCTATGCGAAAATGGGGCTGGAGAATGGGGACGTGATCAAGAGTGTGAACGGCCAGCCCATCGAGACAACTCAGCAGGCTCTGGACTTTTACAACAGCCTCAAAGAAGGTGGGGCGGTCACCTTGGAGATCAAGCGCGGCGAGAGCACCCGAGAGTTGCGCTTTGCGATCCAGTAGTAAGGTAAGGGATAGATGGAATAATGGAATGTTGGAATAATGGGACCCTGGAAAGTTAGGATTCTGTCCTATTTCTGGTTTCCGGGCTCTGCCTGAATCTACAGAGGCAGAGGTTGGCGCCAGAAAAGAGTTCTCAACCTCTTTCTCTTGCCCTTTTTTACCCTTTCTCGTCTTTCCCGCTTTTCCCGCCTGTCTTGCCAATTAACGAAATTAAGATAACCTTCAAAACCTACCAACGTCCCCTGTCTTGAAATTTTGAAAAATAAGATTTAGACTCAGCGGCATTAACTTAAAATAAGCACGGTTCTGGAAATGAAGCGCAAGAATATCACTATTATACTAAATCTGGTATTTGCTCTCGCTCTTAGTTTGCTTCCCTTTGATCAAGGTTTTGCCCAGTGGAGAACTCAGAATATAGTCACTTCGGCCAAGGAGACCGACCTTTCCATTTCACCTTCCAGAGGCCCGGATGATGCACCGGTGGAGATAGCTGTTTTCAGCTGTTTTCAGTGACCTGCCTGTGCGAGGCTCGCGCCCGTGCTCGAGCAGGTGCTCGAGAAATACCCCGATCAAGTGAAACTGATTTTTCTGAGCTTCCCCCTTGCCAATCACAGATTCGCCAAAAAAGCCGCAATCGCTGCCTTCGCTGCCAAGAAACAGGGTAAATTCTGGGAATACCACGATCGGCTTTTCGAGAATATCGAGAGGGTAAACGACCAGAAGCTTCTGGATATCGCCCGCGAAATCGGTTTGGATATGGAGAAATTCAAGAGGGACTTGAACGATCTGAAGATAGTGGCAAGAATAAATCAGGATATAAGGCTCGGTCACTATTTGGGAGTGAGGGCGACCCCAACCGTTCTCATCAATGGAAGTCTCTCGAGGGCCAGGACCCTGGAAGAATTTCAGGCTGATGTGGAGATTGAGCTCGAAAGAGCCAGGAAAAACTCCGTCGTGAAAGGTGGACAGAAGGGATAGCGAGCCCAAAATCATATCACTCCACCACTCCATCACTCCATCACTCCATCACTGCAATTTTCCCTTGCATAGCCCCGGTTAATGTGAGAGTGTACACCGATTCTCAGATAGATGTAGTGTCATAAAGATTTTCATCCTCATGGCCTGAGGACAAGCAGTTAACTCTGAAAAGAAAAGGCGCACATAGGAGAGAATTTAATGAAAAGTAAACCAAGAAGAAGATTTGGAAACACTTATTTGCCCATACTTGCTATCAGTCTCGCCCTACTTCTCTCTACCTGTACGCAGGAGAAGAAGATAGAACTGAAGGACGACAAGGACAAAGCGAGTTACAGCGTGGGGTACCAGTTCGGCCAGAACCTCAAGAAGATGCATGCGGATCTGGACGCTAAAGTGCTCAGCAAAGGAATTGAGGACGCCTTCAGCGGAAAAGAATCCCTTTTAAGTGAGGAAGAAATGAGTTCCTCCCTTTCGAATCTTCGACAAAAGAGCATGGCTGCAGTGCAGCAGGAATTAAAGGAAAAAGCGGAAAAAAACTTGGTTGAGAGTGAAAAGTTTCTTGCCGAAAACAAGACCAAGGAAGGGGTCAAGACAACGGCCAGTGGCCTCCAGTACAAGGTCTTACAGGAAGGCGAGGGACCCAGTCCCAAAGTGGGCGACACTGTCACTGTTAACTACCGCGGTACCCTGGTTGACGGCACCCAGTTCGACAGCTCCTACGACAGAGGTGAACCTGCAACCTTTCCCTTGACAGGTGTCATCCCTGGCTGGACCGAAGCCCTCCAGCTTATGAAAAAGGGCTCCAAATGGATGCTCTACATTCCGCCGAACCTGGCATACGGCGAGCGTGGTGCTGGAAACCGCATCCCCCCCAACAGCACCCTGATTTTTGAGGTGGAACTGATTTCTTTCCAGGAGACCCCGAAGTAGTCATCGCGGCCGTCTGCTGTTTTTTTGTTATTCGTTATTTGTTATACGGTTTGATCTCGTTCCCAGGCTCTGCCTGGGAACGTTGTTTCTGGAGGGTCCGCCTCGGTAGATTGGGGCAGAAGGGGGATTTCTCATTTGGCCGACACGGATGGCGGCCCTGGTCCCACA
Source organism: Deltaproteobacteria bacterium (assembly GCA_037384945.1). Classification (GTDB taxonomy): domain Bacteria; phylum Desulfobacterota; class Syntrophobacteria; order BM002; family BM002; genus BM002. Next base: position 2,180 of record JARRNM010000209.1, on the reverse strand, counting down.
AAGAAAAATGGCCGAATTAGACAAAAAAGACAATCTTGATTTTTTTGTACGATTTCTTCATTTGGGGATTCTCACCTGTGGCCTTTTGGCCTATCTAACCAGCGAGTGGGCAGGTGACTATGAGCACGCCAAACACCTGGGGTTCAACCTGCACAAGTGGCTGGGGATCGGCCTTGCTTTTTTCATTGGTTTGCGCTTGTTTTACGGTTTCGTCGGACCGGCCAAGGTCCGCTTCAAGCACTGGGTGCCCTACAATAAAGCTGGATTAATTCTCGTCTGGGAAGACATCGTCACCCTACTGAAATTCCACCTGCCATATCGACAATCCCATCAAGGTTTAGCCGGCCTCGTGCAGTCATTCGGACTCCTCATATTTTCCTGGTTGGCCTTTACGGGAAGTTTAATGTTCTTCTACCTCCAGCCGGGACAGGAGACGGCCGGTGTGTTGCACTTTATCAAAGAACTCCATGAGATTGGTGAATCAGTTATCCCCATCTTCTTAGCCCTACACGTGGGAGCCGTCCTATTGCACGCCCTTACCGGCCGTCATCTCTGGCGGAAAATGTTTTTCTTGAAAGAGCAGCAGTAGGGAAAAGAGAAGTCGCGGCTAACCTTCGACAGGCTCAGGTCGGGGAAAGCCGCTCCCTTTAGATGCGGGCACGGTGGCCCGCCCTACAGATTGCGAATTAGCTTTTTGCTGCCCTCTGGCATCTGTCCTCTGGCTTTTCGTTATTCGTTATCCGAGTTCAATAGTTTCTACGACTTTTACGATTTTTACGATTTCTACGGTTTTTTACCGTGTCTCCGTATCACTCCCTCGTTGAGTCGTCCTACTGCCTTCCGACCTCTGACTTCTGTCCTCTGTCCTCTACCACCCGACTCCTAACTCTTTCCTTTGAAAAAGGGTGACTTTAGTTTCTTGGTAAAGGGAACGTTGATTAAGTTTGTAGATTTTCAGGGCAAGGCCATCTTAGTCCTTGACATATCTTACATTTTTGTGCAATAATATCGGCAAGTTATATGTAATTTTTTGCCAATCCTTGGCAGATATTTTCACACTTAACGCCACTGCATCTCCCTGATTTTCACTTCGCAATAATGTCGCTCTCCTCAAATTCGACCTCGTTTCGGGCGGGAGAAATAGGAAGGTTGACGCAATGCCAAAGTCAAAGAGAAAAAACCGCTTGAACACCACCATAGAGAAAGATCTGCTCAAACAGTTCAAGATTCTCGCTGTTCAGGAGAACAAGCGGCTAAACCAACTCCTGGAAGAGTCTATTCGAGACCTGCTGGCAAAGTACGAGAGCAAACCCTCTTCGCCAACCAATAGTGGGACTCCAGAGCAAAAAAAGCTTCAGCCGGAAAAGTCTGACCCGAATTCGCTATCCCTTGAAGGGGTGGAGACCACACTCCAGGAAATCGTCAAAGAAATTAAAGAAACGCACCGTGCCGTGCACTGGGGACCAAAGAAAGTCTCTTCCTTAATACCGGCACTCACCGGTTTAGTTGTGGGGTTCATTTTGTCTGGAGTTTTCTTCACCCTTAATTACTCTGACCTCCTCAAGAACAAGTTCGAGTTGGACTCCCGGGCAATCATGCTAAGCCGCAGTGAAAACTCCCCTGCCAAGCCAGCCAAAGTGGGAGCCGTGGGAAATTCGATCATAGAAAAATCAAGTGAGTTGAGAGCAGTGGGAATCGACAGGCAAGCACAGGTCTTAGGGTTGCATCCGCAGGGCGTGGGCAACGCTGAAGTGACTCCCGAGTTTGAGCCCTCTTCGCCCACAAATCTTTCGACATCCGCCGGGATCTTGCCTGCATCTGAAGTCCCGGCTTTATCTGAGCTATTCACTTCTAAGTTGAATGCCATTGCCTGGGATGAAAACCCGGAGAAAAGGTTGGCGGTTATAGGTGACAGGCTTCTTCATGAGGGTGATCTGGTAGGTGAGGCAACAGTTCTCCGCATTAATCCCAATAATGTGGTCTTCTCTGACCGCGGTGAAGTTACCATCAAAGAGATCAATGCCAAACAATAGGGGACGTTGGTAGGAAGAAAGGATTGGAGTGTTGGAGTAATGGAGTGATGCCCTAAAAGGTTCTCACCTCCATCCTCCCATTATTCCATCATTCCACCACGCCAACACGCCAACACTCCAATACTCCCTCCTCTCTTACTTTGGCAT
>JARRNM010000208.1:0-8315 GCA_037384945.1 Deltaproteobacteria bacterium | reverse complement strand
TGCTCAGATGTTCGTTGTTTCGCAGCTTCCCCTTTTGGCCTTTGCTGATGTCTCTTCTGAGTGACCTGCCCTGTTGAATCCCACCTTCGGTGGGTCCGCGCAGCGGAATTCAACAGGGCTGACGGAAGGTCTGTGTCACTTCTACGGCTGTGGTTGGGGGAGCCCCTGGCCCCGTTCCGCAGGAACGGGGAACAGGGAGGGGGCGCCTTCCCCCGGCCACAGCTGGGCTAGAAGTGACCAGACCGTGAGCCCCTGGAACGACAGGAGAGACATCAGCTAGGCCATTTTCATTTACTCACAAATGCAAACTGGCTGTTGAAAACAATTTACAAGAACGGTTTATTCATTTTTGGGGGATTTCCTGTCTGGGGGAATCTTGACAGATTCGCCAGACAAGGCTAAGGTGGTCCATAAGAGACGGGGCACGATCTCTAAAACTTCCCAGTCTAACATTCAAGCGGAGATTCCCAGCACATTCCATACCGCAAAGGCCCAAAAAGGCCAAGGGGTGCTGTGTTTGCAGAATTGCCACCGGGTCTCTGGCCGGCGGCATGAACCATGGAATTGGTGGCAATCTATTGTCCCCATCCTGGCACGCTATATGCTTGTTAGCCTACACCGTTCTGCGGAATCTGGAATCGAGAGTTGGAGATGGATAGGTTCAGAGTTGCAACAGCGGCGGCGCACGCCTTATTAATCATTTTTTTACTCTCCCCCGCTGCCCACGGGTTCCATGAAGGTGGCGGGGAGGAGTACTGTCTCGGATGCCACAACATACACAGGTCCGGGAGCAGGCACCGCCATCGCCGGGACAAGAAATCCTCTACTTTGCCTCCCAGGATGACTCTCAAAGGGTCTGACCCGAGTTCTACTTGTCTGCGATGCCATGCCGCAAGTGGTGCAAGTCATTCTGTGTTGAGTAGTGATGGTTCAAAGTTCACTCCAGGGGGAGACTTCTATTGGCTGGGAAAAACATTCACCTGGAGCGAAAACAGCCTTTACTCTCGGAGCGAGGCTGACTCCCACGGTCACAATGTGGTGGCCCTAGAGTATGGTTTGCATGAAGACTCGGCACACCACACCGCACCAGGAGGCAGTTACCTTGCCTCGTCCCTGGCCTGTACCAGTTGTCATGACCCACACGCCACGATAGGGACAAAAGGAGGAGTTGGGAGTGTAGCCTCGTTGTTAACTAAATATGGTGGGGAACATTTCAAGGGCACGACTGGAGGAAACTATCGGCTCCTCGGTGGAGCAGGGTATCGAGGTAGTTCGCAGAAATCCTGTGTAACTTTTACTTATGGACCCCCCGTTGCCGTGGCCGATTCATCAAGTTGGATTGAGACCGACTCGAGCCACCCGGCTTACGGTTCGGGCATGTCCGAATGGTGCGCAAACTGCCACCCGGACTTCCTGAATAGCAGCACCGGCGGGGTAGGAGGAAAGCATCCTGCAGGCAAGCGTGCGAATCTAAATGCAGACATTGCCGGGAACTACAACTCTTATACAAAAACGGGGGATATAAACGGGACCAAGGCGAGTGCCTACCTGGCTCTGGTACCCTTCGAGGTAGGTAGCTCCGATGAGGTCTCTCTCTCTCCTTCAAGCTCTTCCGGCCCTGGTCTTGGAAATGCCAACGTCATGTGTCTGACCTGTCACCGGGCTCACGCCTCAGCATTTAAAAATATCGGCAGATGGGATTTCGGAACCGCGTTTATTGCTGATTCTCATCCCCAATTTGGCGATGGCGGTGCGAGTGGCAATGATGTTGTGAACAGTTACTACGGCAGGGATATGGCGGCGGAGTTCGGCAGAACCCAGAGGCAACTCTGTAATAAATGTCATCTGAAAGACTAAATTCAGCCAAATCGCTTCAAGCCCCATGCTTCGCGGCCTTTGCCTGCTGGATTTTCACTCCTATCTATGAATAGAGGGATTGGGATACGGCAGAGTTATCTAGCTTCCTGATTAGCCGCTCTACATCGGTCCAGTCTCTTCCCCTCCTCTCTGGCCTCGAAATCGCTTCCTCTTGGTCAAAAAGAGCTTTTTGCAAGACCGCTAAAGCCTCTCGCAGCATAGCTTCCGCCCCCTGAAACCAGGCAAGGTTTTCCCTAGACTTTTCAGCCTGGATGATGCCCGTACAGGAGTCCCTCAATACATAAAGTTTGGCGACTGCCTTCTTCACGCTGTCGTCGAATTCGCCGTCACTGCTCATGCACTATCCTCCCAGTCCAGATGTTTAGCCTTTCCTTTCATCCTGGATTTCGCCAGGGCAGAAGAATAAAGGCAGGTGAACCTATTTCGTCAAGTCAGCATTAGTTTACTCGAAATAAAATCTCATAGTTGATTATCAACATCCCAGAAAATTACTCCAATAATTTAGGAGATGTCAATAAACTTGGTCAAATAAATTAGTCAAAGGGGTAATTTTTCTGTAGTCATGCTTTGATCAAGATTTCTTATCTATTAATGTTGATTAATACTGTTGACTATTTTACTGTTAGATGTAATTGTTCGTGGGGAAAATTATTACAGAGGTTTATTGCTTTTGCTGTACTTGGGCTAGGGAGCCTTTCTACAGTTGCTTCAGCTTTGGCAGTCATGGGGTTGACGTCAACTATTCCGTCTTCCACTCCAAACCCTTGCTGCTTGAGCACCCTTGCTGCGCCACTGGTACTCAGAACCAAAATGCCTCGCTCCTCCGGGCGTCTGTATTTTTGCGAAAGGATGTACTCGAAGGCGACCAGGTTCATCCCGTCCTCCAGGGGGGTCACCAACATGACATCGATCTCTTTCATGAATTTATAGTTTTGCGGCGCCGTGATGCCCTGATCAATGTGGATTATGGGAGCACCTTGGATCCTCTGGTTACTCTTGGTCACACTTTGTTCCAGAAAGGCATGCAGTTGTTGGTAGTCTGGACTTTCAGATCTGCTTGGGGCGGTCACCTGGTAAAAGCGGCTATCCTTTTTCAAAGCCCTTAATTTGGCAAGGGCGTGCTCAAAGATACTCAGCCTGGCGAGGAGTCCTTTGGTGTAATCACATCTCTCGAGACCGCCAAAGATATATCTTCCTGCCTTTCTGTCATTGCTGATCCGCCGGTAAAGGCTCTTTCCGCCCAGTTCATAGTTCAACCTTTCACCCTTGGCAACCTCAGAAAGTATGTGGTCTACATCCAATCCAATCGGGAAGGCGCCAATGGTTGTCACCGAATCCTGATGAATGACCTCGTAGAATTGGTCCTTGATCCTTATTTCCACAGGGAACCACTCTTGTAAGGCCTCTAGGTAGTGGTCACAATATTCTTTAGTGTGAAAACCGATGAAATCATTGGAAAGCATGCCCCAGGTCAACTTCTGCAATGCTGTCTCAATGGTTTCTCCAAATGGATCGTATATCTGCGCTCTCACTCTCTGTCTCTTGTCCTCCCTGATGAGACCCTGAATCTCGTGGATGTTGAACAGAGGTGTGTGGATGAATTGACCCACGTGTATCCTCTTTCTTTTTCCGTCGGATAGACCTTCTTCCACCAAAAGTGCCTTGTATACCTCGGCAATTTGCATGAGATGGTAGTCTTGATTCCAAATGACAATGTTGTCTTTATCTCTCCCCACTGCCATGCTTTTGCGAGTCTCATCAATGATGGTATTGGCGAAAGTGACACCGCTACTGGTGTATTGAACGAAATCATTTTTGACAAAGTGAGGTCTGGGAAACACGGGTGTTTTTTTGTAAAAGAGCGGTGGTCGGGTAAGGTGCATGAGGGGCCAAAGAAATCCATTGGCGAATTTGCTATAGTAACTGTGCATATGCTTGGTGTCGAAAAAAACGAACCTCATGTAAAAGTCATAGTCTTTGAACTTGAAGTGCATCCTGCCCTCGCGCTGGATCTCGATGTGAGGAAAATGGCCGGGGGCATATTTAGCCTTTTTCATCTTTCTGAATAGCCCAGTGTAGTGTCCTCTGGCCACATCGATGTCGCAATCTCCCATGGAAGCGCCTATCCAGGTGGTGTCCCATCTCCCGGGTTTGAGGAGACCTGCCATGGCTTGAACCAGGCCTCCCTCGCCAAAGCTCGGAGCCTCAGGCTCAGTTCCCTTTTTTAAGCAGGCCTGCGCATTTTTTAGGAATTCTTCCGAAAAACTGAAGGGTCCCCTATTTGATACAATTACCAGATAACTCATGAGGTACAACTCCTACTATTTTTAAAGTTGTTCCGGGTTAGGTTTGGATTTTCTCGGCTCTATCCTAGATGCTAATGCTTATCTTGATCCTTCTATCCATGTCAACTTTGATTTTTTCAAAAGTTGCCCCAAAAATATTTTAGAAACATATCCCGGATATCTCATGAATTACCTGCTGCGACCACGGATATGGCCGTCCTTCCTGGCGTCCTCGGGCGTCGGCCCCTGCGACGTACCGTTCAGGTACGTCTCGGAACCAATCCCCTGCGGTTGCCAGGTGGTCCGCCCATCTCCTTGGTCTCGCGACAGTAATTCATGAGATAGCCGGGATAGGCCAGGGGAAGTTACTCCACAACGGGCATGATTGAATCCTGCTAAAGCAGGATTCGGCATGTAAGGAAGGTAGCGGATCTTATTGTACTTCGCTCGCAGCCCCCAGTCCCGCATAGCGGGACCGGCTTGGTGCTCGCTGAGGCATTTTCGCTCCATCTAGTGGCAGGGTTCCTGTTTAAAAGGCACCATATCTTCATGCTGGCCCTCGCAGGGCTGAGATGGCGAAGATCGGTTGTTCAGATGTTCGTTGCTTCGCAGCTTCCCCTTTTGGCCTTTAGGGCGGTAGAGCCTAAATGTCATTCCGTGTAAAAGCCAATTTTGGCCCGAGATGTGCAGCCATTCCGGGGAAACTAGGTAGATGTCTGGATCATATTGCTGTTTTTCAGGGTGACGAAATCAGTCACAAGCAGAAAGACCTTAAGATTACAGTTAATTTTTGCTGCGGAGCAGATATTTGTGTTTGATCCATTTGCGGTGAAAGACTGCGCCCTCATTGCCATCGCCACCGGCGAGCGAGCCCACAATCTGAGAGAGTTGCGGGATCGACTGGAAACAACCCCTCGAGGCTGTATCTATTACCACTTCTGGGGCGGGCTGCTGCGGCCCAGCTTTGATGATCCCGAATATCAAAACGACTTTGCCGTTTGGGCGTATCATGGCCTACACGATAGGTTTCTTGCTGAGAGACTCGCCCTCATCGATCCCACCGACTTTGCCGACCTGGAAGGGTTAAGGCGAGAATTGATAGAGGTTATCGAGGAGAGGCTAGATGAAAATGAGATGGTGCCTTGGTCCTCGGCACATCAACAGTTTCACTTCATTCGTTCACAGATCGTCGTCTTCGATACAAGAATCCGGCTTACTAAAGCGGAACATCTAAAGGAGTACATTCCCAATCTCACCGTAGGTAGTATTTTCTATCACTTTGTGGATGCTCGCCGGAGAACAGCCAACAGGAGCGATGATTTCAGTGAGTGGCTCAAGGGTTTTGGCAATAGTCACAAAAGACTTTTGCAACAAATAGCGGCCCTGGATCCCTATTTCAAATCTCTGACAGAGTTGAGGTCCCAGCTAAGTCAGATATTAGCGGAGAATATTCATAAGTGACAGATCAGCTGCTCGACCAGTACCAAGAGATAGTCGGTGAGGATGTAATTAACAGCCTGCGCCAGCTAGCCGAGCCACTCAGGGGCACAAGGGTGGTGCATGTGAATTCTACCAGGGATGGTGGTGGGGTTGCCGAGATTCTTCATCGAATGATCCCTCTGAAAAAGGAGCTGGGCCTTGAACCCAGCTGGGAAGTTATTGCCGGAGAAGGGGAATTTTATCAGTGTACAAAGTATATGCACAATACTTTACAGGGGAATCGCTTCGAAATCCCCCAACCCCTGCTCAATGGGTATGAAGAGACTAACGAGGAGAACGCAGAGAGATTGCGAGGCCAGCTGGAAGAGGCTGATTTCGTCTTTATCCACGACCCGCAACCTGCACCCCTGTTAAATTTCTGCTCCGGGAGGAAGGGAAAGTGGATCTGGCGCTGCCACATAGACGTAAGCCGTCCATACCGCCCCGTGTGGAAGTACCTGCGCAAATTCGTCGAACCCTATGATGCCAGCATTTGGTCTCTGGCAGAGTTTGCCCAACCCTTGCACCACCCTCTTTACCTAATCGCCCCCAGCATTGATCCCCTCAGTGACAAAAATCTGGAACTTTCCAAAGCAGAACTCCAGGAGGTTTTGAAGCGCTCCAAGCTCGACCCTGACCGCCCAATTGTTGTGCAGATCTCCCGTTTTGATCGCTTCAAGGATCCCCTGGGAGTTATCCAGGCCTTTCGACTGGCGAAGAAGTTTGTTCCCCTGCAGTTGGTCCTCGCAGGAGGTGGGGCCACAGATGACCCCGAGGGGGAGGAGGTTCTCGCTGAGGTCAAGGCAGCGGCAATGAGCGAGTTGGACATCCACGTCATGCTCTTGCCATCTGATGCGCACCGCACCATCAACGGGCTCCAGAGAATTGCGGACATTGTTCTGCAAAAATCCACCAAGGAAGGCTTCGGTCTGACAGTGACCGAGGCGATGTGGAAGGGCAAACCGGTTATCGGTGGAGAAGTGGGTGGCATCCGGCTCCAGGTGCACAATCATCAAACTGGTTTCCTGGTCAATACTCCGGAAGGGGCAGCGCTGCGGATAAGATATCTCCTTACCCACAGGGATAAGTTGGAGGAAATGGGTCGCAAGGCACGCCAGTTGATCCTGGAAAACTTTCTCATAACCCGCCATATAAGGGAATACCTTACTTTAATGCTGGCCATACTTCGGGGAACCGAAGAAAGAATTGAGCTTGTCTAAACTCACTCTACCCTCTCCCTGGCCTCGCGACAGTAATTAGTGTCCATCCGGAAACTCAACATTGTCATTCTGAGCCCTTCGGCAAGCTCAGGCTAAACTGCGCGAAGAATCTCCCGGAAAGCCAATAACCTCGAGATTCTTCGTCGTCCCGCCATTTGCGGGACTCCTCAGAATGACATCCCAAAAAAATCCGTTTCCGGATGGAAACTAATTCATGAAATATCCGGGTTAAGGCAAAGGCGGCCGGCCATAGCCGGGCTAAGCACTCACCAGCAAGGCAACGGGAAAATGTTTGAGGATTTGGCCAACGGACAGGTGTTTCTCGCCGGGAATCACCTCGCCGGTTAAAGCATTGGTCCAGTTTGTCGAGGAAATGTCAGGCATGATCACGGTAGTGTCATGCCATACCTCGCTACCCAGTGGCAATTTCCCTTCTTCAACCAGGGTGACCAGGAAGCGGGGGGCAATGGTCACCGCCCGCTTCTCACCATACTCCCTGAGAAAACCGATGAGGTGTTCCCTTAAGCTGCCGGAGACAGCCAGGGGAGTATATGTGCCCATTTGAAAAATATTAGCATGTTGCTTCCTTGCTTTGAGGGCCATGGAGATCAAAAAGAGCTTAATTCTGCCATCCTCCCGGTTGCGAAGCAATTTGGCCACCAGGCTCAAGAGGTCCGCCTGGGATTCCTCCTTGATATTTCTCAGCAAACTCTCTCGTATGCTGAAATCTACAGGACGGCGGTTATCAGGGTCCACCAGATTGAGATCCCACAGCTCCGCTCCCTGATAAAAATCTGGCACACCAGGAGCGGTTATTTTTATGAGTGTCTGAGCAAGGGAATTAAAAATACCGTAATAGGCTACTTTTTTCTGGAAGGGGATGAATGTCTCGAGGAATTCATTTGTTGTGGAGTTGTTCATTATCTGCTCTATAAACTTGAGGCAACCGTCCTCGTACTGGTGATCCGGCTTTAGCCAGGCAGTGTGAATCTTGGCCTCGCGCACGGCCTTAATCAGATAGCTTTTTAGCCTTTCCATAAAAAGGGATTGTTCCTTTGGTGAAAATGGGTAGGCACCAACAAGGGTCTGGTAGAGGAAATACTCGTCGTTTTTTTCCGGGACTCGCAGGCCACCCATTGTTCTTTTTTTCTTGCTGTTTGTTTTGCTCCATTTTTTTATATTGCTCTCCCACTCTTCGGGCAGCTCGGAAAGGACGTTGACTCTTGCCCGCACATCTTCGCCTCTTTTGGTATCGTGGGTTGAAGTTGCGTTCAATGAATGGGGCCAGAAATCCTTTCTGTTCTTGTTGAAATCATGAAACTCTTCCAAAGAAATCCCGAAGATATTTGGGAATCCGCCCACTTCGTTGAGGGAAAGGAGTCTGTTGTAGATGTATAGGGTTGTGTCTTCAAATCCTTTGGCCATGAGCGGTCCGGTGAACTGTTGGAACCTC
>JARRNM010000207.1:0-5739 GCA_037384945.1 Deltaproteobacteria bacterium | reverse complement strand
ACCCAGCAGCGGCAGGGTCTGGTTAGAGAGCAAAGATATCACCTTTTTGAGGCCTGACGAGATCCGACGATCTGGCATCGGCAGGACCTTTCAGTCATCCCGCCCCTTTGCCAAGATGAGTGTGCTGGAAAACGTTGTGGTTGGCTGCAGCTTCAAGGGGAAATTTCGCCTTTTTCCTCGTGCTACAGACATTCAGACGGCCAGACAGCTTTTAGAGTTGGTGGGCTTGGGTCACAAAGGGGACAGCATGGCAGCGGAACTCACTCTCAGTGAGCGTCGCAGATTGGACCTGGCTCGGGCCTTGGCAACCGAGCCAAGGATATTGCTACTTGATGAAGTGGTAGCTGGTTTCAGTCCCCTTGCAGTGAGACAGGCAGCGGAGCTGGTTCAGAGGGTGCGGGAGCACGGCGTAACTCTCTTTATCGTCGATCATTTCCTGAGCCTTAGCCTAAGGGTGTCCGATCGGCTGTTGGCCCTTGACCATGGAGAGAAGATTGCTGAAGGGAAACCACAGGAGGTTATGAGAAACCGGGAGGTCATTCGGGCCTATTTGGGGATTAGGCATGAGGATGAAGCATAGAGCATGGGGCATAGGGAAAGACAGCTGGCAGCTAGCAACTGGCAGCAGGCAGCGAGGAGAATTGCGGATTTGGAAATTGGGGAATTAGAGAATTAGAGAATTAGAGAATTAGTTGATTATAACGTGTAGCGTATAACCAATACCGAATAACGGATAACATCTAGTACGGTTCACCGTTTACCGTTTACTGTTTACGATTTTTACGACTTCTACGATTTCTACGATTTCTACGGTTTCTACGATTCGGGCCACGGACGACGGACGACGGACACTACGCTCAGAGAACAGCGGTTGCATGTTTTAGGTTAACAGCGCAAAGAGGTTCTTGCTATGGAATCAGACAAGCCCCTATTGGCCATACGCAACCTGAGTTACTTTTACGGAGACACCCAAACCCTCTTCCAGGTGAACCTGACGGTGTGTGCAGGTCAGATTGTTTCCATTGTGGGGCCGAACGGTTCCGGAAAAACTACCTTGATGAAAGCAGTTGCCGGTCTCTTACGGCCTGTTCAAGGAGAAGTAAGCTACCAAGGTATGGCCATCCATGACCTTGCCGTGCACCAGGTGGTAAGGCGGGGTTTGGTGTATGTCCCCGAAGGCATGAAGGTTTTTCCCCTGATGACGGTTTTGGAGAACCTCGAGGTGGGTGCCTATATATCCCGTGAGGGAAAAGCCGACCGCCTGGATTCTGTGTTCACTTTGTTTCCAGTCCTGGCTAACAAACGTCACCAATCGGCCAAGACTCTAAGTGGCGGCCAGAAGAGAATGCTTACTCTTGCCAGGGGAATCATGAGTGGGGCCAGTCTGCTCATGCTCGATGATCCTTTTTTGGGCCTGGCTCCCAGGGACATAAATCGACTTTGCCATACCCTGAGGCAAATACGCCGCCAAGGACTTACTCTTTTTTTGGCCGGCCAACATGTGCGCAGGATCTTGAGTGTAGCCAGCAGGGCCTACCTAATCGAGGAAGGCAGAATCACTCTCTCCGGCAGCGGCGAACAGCTACGTGACCACCCCCATCTGCAAGAGAGCCTTTTTGGCATTATAGCTGAAACTGGATAAAACTCATTGGGGATTTGGTGAGGCATAGAGCAAAGGGCATAGGGGCAGAGGCTCAAGTTGCATGGTGCAAGGCATAAGGATAAGGAGACAGGAGTCAGGAGTCAGAAGACAGAGGACAGCAAGTCAAATGGTTATGAATGGCCTCAATGACGAGTCAACGATTTGACGATTTGACCAATTGACGAATTAGCGACTTGAACGATTTCAACGATCTCTACGAATTCTACGACTTCTACGATTTCTACGGTTTCTACGGTTTTTACGAATTGAACGGTTTTAACGATTTGAACCCGCCCGCCTCGCCTGCAGGCGAAGCCGATGGCGGGCAGGCGACTTGAACGGCTGTTTAGTGACACCATGATTGATGCCCATTGTCATCTATATTCAGACAAATACCATGACGACCTTCACCAGGTAATCCAGCGGGCCCAAGAAAAATTACAGTTAGTGGTGATATCTGCGGTCGACCAGAAAACTCTGCGGAAAAGCCTGGCCATTCGTCGGAAATATCCTGACTTCATCAAGGTGACGGCGGGAGTACATCCCAGGAGTGCTGCCAAACTCAACCAAGAAGAGCTAACCGAATTATGGCAGGAAATCCGTACCGTCAAAGAGGAAATTGTGGCCTTGGGAGAGGTAGGACCTGACTTTTATCGGGTTAAGGATCATCGTTTGCGCCAACGACAACTATCGGTTCTAGAGGATGCCATGGCGCAGGCGGAGGCAATGAACTTTCCTCTGGTTATTCATGCCCGCCAGGCAGAAAAAGCCGCCTTGGAAGTGGTTGCCCGTTGTAAAACCGATGTTTTATTCCACTGTTTTGCCGGGACCAGGCAGATGGCCAGAGAGATCGCCGCCCAAGGCTTCTACTTGTCTTTTTCTGCCATTCTCCTTTTCAGTTCTGAACTACAGAGGGCCGCCACTGAAGTTCCCCTCGAACTCATTCTCACCGAAACTGACAGCCCCGCCCTATCACCCCGACGCAGCCAGAGTAGAAATGAACCGGCTTTCCTGGAAAGCATCGTTTCACGGCTGGCAGGTTTGTTCGACTATCCCGTGGAAAAAGTAGGCTCGATCACTGCGGCAAATGCAGAAAGATTCTACGGCATCTCTGATCTATAGTGCTTGCTTTTCTAAAATATTTCTTGATAGACTGTCGTCTCAGATTTTTCAGCTATTTTCCCTTTTGCAATAATTCTAATTAAATCGGATTTTTACCGTCAACTCACCGGTTTCCACTCTTCAGTTACGTGTAATCAATATGGTTTTAACCAACTAGTGGAAGTAGAATTCTTATAATTCTTTAACGAGCTACGGAGGAAAGGTATGAGCGAGGAATTGAGAGCAGGGTTAACCCATGAGACGGAACGACAGGTCACTGAGGATTTGTCGGCGCAGAAGGTCTTTCCGCATGTTCCCAATGTTTACGCTACCCGAGCCATGGTGGGGCATTTCGAGGAAGTGTGTGCTGAGATGGTCCATCCTTACCTAGGCGAAGGAGAACAGACTGTGGGGATTGGCATGAAATTCGTCCACACCGCGGCCACACCAATTGGAATGAAAGTGCGCTTCACCGCTAAACTAGTCGAGGTCGAGGGCAGAAAACTCACCTTCGAAGTAGAGGGGTTCGACGAAGTTGAAAAGATCGGCCAAGCTACCCATGAGCGTTTCATCATTAATGCTGAGAAGTTCAATAGCAAGATAGCAGAAAAAGGCAAATGAAAGATCGCTAAGCGCGGAGCGCATAGCGCCAAAGGCTCAAGGCTCAGGGCGCAAGTCGCAAGGCATACAATTTCGAAATTCGAATTTCGAAATATTTTATCGTCTGTCCTCTATCTTCTGACCTCTTAGTGCTTTGGTGCCTAGTGCTTAGTTCTTAGTTCCTAGTACTTGCTATCTAATGGGCAGATCACATAGGAGACATTATCATGGCATCTGACTCAGTTAGCCAATTGGACTGCATCCTCAGGCCCAAGAGTGTAGCGGTGATTGGAGCCTCTACCAGCCCTGACAAGCTGGGCCATGAGATTCTGAAAAACATTCTGGATGGCGGTTTCCGAGGTGGGGTTTATCCAATCAACCCCAAAGCTGATGCGATCCTCAACCTTTCCTGCCATGGGAATGTCAAGGATCTGCAGGAACCGCCCGATCTGGCCGTAGTCATAATCCCGGCGCGTTTTGTCCCTCAGGCAGTGCAGGATTGTGGCGAGATAGGTGTCAAGGGTGTGGTGATCATAACTGGTGGATTCAGCGAGGCTGGACGAGAAGGCGAAGAATTGCAGAACCAGACTGCGGAAATAGCCGCCAAATACGGGGTCAGGGTTATAGGACCCAACTGTCAGGGAGTGAACAATCCTCACCACCCAATCTGCGCTTCCTGGCCCCTGCTCACCTATCGCGGCAAGGTGGCGGTCATCTCTCAAAGCGGCACCGTGGGAGCCGCTATGATGGACTGGTTTTCCGAGGAAAGGCTCGGCGTTTCAAGTTTTGTCAGTATGGGCAATCGCGCCGATGTGGATGAGACCGATCTTATCGACTACTTCAACCAAGATGACCGCACCAAGGTTATCGCCGCTTACATCGAGGGGATAAAACGCGCTGATCGGTTCGTGCAAGTGATGGATAGGTTACAAAAACCATTGGTTGTACTTAAGTCCGGGCGCACACCCAAAGGAAAGATTGCCGCAGAATCGCACACCAAGGCCCTTGCTGGTGCAGATGCCATCTACGATTCTCTTTTTAGAAAACATCACGTGTGCCGGGCTTACACCATCGAGGAGTTTTACGACTACGCCAAGGCATTCGCCTATCTCAAACCACCAAAGGGCAACAAGATTCTTTTTATCACCACCTCTGGCGGCGCCGCTATCCTTGCCACGGATCAAGCAGAGCAGGAAGGAATTGACGCTGCTCCTCTACCGCCCAAAGTGGCTGAGGCCATTACTCCTCTAATACCGGCCCATGCCATCAAGGCCAACCCGATTGACCTGACCGGCGACGCCACTGCCAAGATGTTTGCAGAGGTTATCCAACAAACTCGGGATTACTTCGACACCTTGGGGGTGATTTTCGGCGATCCCGTGGAAGCTGCTTCGGAGGTCGTGACTCCTTATGCCAATGAACTGGTGATTTTTCTGGGCGGTGCGGATGTGGAAAGACGGGAGCGTGAACTCATGCACCTAAAGGGGATACCAGTATTCCCCAGCCCGGAACGGGGTGTCAGGGCACTGGCTCAGGTCTTGGATCGCAGCGCCCTTTCTTCTCCCCAACAACCTACCCTGACCCTGGTCACTACTGGGAGGCAGTTGCCGCTCCACGAAGCCCTTTTGCTCATTACGGCAAAAGAGATAAACTGCGCTGCTTTCGGCCTGGCAGATAGCCCAGAGAGAGCCAGCGAAATTGCTCAGCAGCAAGGATTCCCGGTAGCGCTTAAAATCAGCTCTCCCGATATAGTTCACAAAAGCGATGCCGGCGGGGTAGAGCTCAACCTGAACACCCCTGCTGCCGTAAAAAAAGCTTACGACCAAGTGTTGGCAAGGGTCGGCAAAGCATTTCCCCAGGCTCAGATAGATGGTGTTTTGGTAAACAAGATGGCCCCGCCTGGACAGGAGGTTATCATAGGCATGAACCGGGATCCCCAGTTCGGCCCAATCATCCTTTTTGGCCTTGGTGGCGTCCTGGTGGAGATTTTCCGCGACGTGGCACTGCGCCATTTGCCCTTAACTCGGCAGGATGCCTTGGAGATGATCGAAGAAATAAAGGGGTATCCTATACTCGCTGGATATCGAGGACAACCAGTAGTGGATCTCCAACCCTTGGCTGAATGCCTGCTAGCGGTTGCCCAAATAGCCGAGGAGTATCCAAGAATAGTGGAGATTGATTTGAACCCCGTGTTCGCTTACCCTGAGGGAATCCTGGTGGCAGACGCCAGGATCATCATGGAAGAAGACAATTAATTGCATAATGGAACCAATGTTCCACTATTCTTTTTGGAGCTTAGATTGAATGGTTCGGTGTCGCTTTTTTCTAGTAAGGCATAGTAATATTTGATAAAATGGAGGTGATAGCTAATATGGTTGATTTCAGGCATGGTCGGC
>JARRNM010000206.1:0-8947 GCA_037384945.1 Deltaproteobacteria bacterium | reverse complement strand
CTAAACAGATTGACCGAGTGGCCCTTTAAACTAAGATGTCCCGCAGTCGCCAATCCTCCATGGCCTGCTCCTAAAACGGCTATCCGCATATCGGCTCCCTCCTTCTACTAACTGCGCAAAGGCTGAGCACCAGATCGTCTCCAGCGTGAAAAGCTCTCATGCTCATAATATTATGACAATTAGTCAAACCGTAATCACCTCCACAGACCGCTGAGACGGTTTGCCTTACCCTTCTGCTACAAGAGAAAGTTTACCAGTTCTTTGCGGGGACCCGTGATCACAATCTCCGAAACCAGCACTCCCTCGGACCTTAAATAATCGCCACCGGCTGCCACCGACGCCACCACGGAAGCCTCGTCGCCGGTAAAGGTACAAAAGGCTTTACCTCCCAAGGCCATGGCCATACGTATCTCTATGAGATTTACCATGGCGGCCTTCGCCGCGATATCGGCGGCTACGATCAGTGAGGCAACACAAAATGATTCCAATACTCCTAGAGCCTCGAGCGCCACCAGGGGAGTCGTTTGCTTTAAAGCCGGCACAATGCTGGGATGCGCATTGGGNTGCGCATTGGGCAAACGCATACTGTCCACTAACGTTCCCTTGGTCCTTTCCTTGCCGGCCTCCAGCGCTGCATCTATATCCGAGATCAGGCCTGTTATCAATATGAGGTACTTGCCTGAACAACAGGAGGCAGAAAGAATCACTTCTACGTCTGCACGCTTAAGCATCGCATCCGTGGCATCGATACCCGTGCCGATGCTGTTGGTTTCAATCATGCCAATGGCTGCTTCCATAACACACCCTCTTATGCTACTTCTATCAAGACACTTTTCTCGGTGACCTCACGGACAATCCCCTTCAGAGGCGTATGTACGTGGGCACCAAACTCACCTTCCGGAATCTCTCCAATGACTTGTTCGGCTTCCACCCTGTCCCCCTCTCGCACCCGAGGGTCAGCCGGCCGACCAATGTGCTGTTTCATCAACAAGCGCAAATGGATTGGCTGGATACTCTGGTCCAGAAACGGAGCGGGCTTATCGAACTCCTTTACTCCCAATTTTTCGATCAGTCGCTTTGCTGGCACTCTTCGATCTCTGCGGATAATACGCTCATGGTATTCCGGCAACCTCTTCTCTTCCTCGAATCGGCGTCCGGCCGCCATTTCTTCGTTCTTGATGTGAGAGATAAATGTACGCGGCGGAATGCCCACCGGACAACTGTATATTTCACAGACTCCGCAATCGCAACACAAGAGGCTCATGTCTTTTATTCTCTCACTTAATTCGTTGAAGGCAGCCTGTCTCATAATCAGGTGCGGTTCAAGTGTATGGCCCAGCAAATAGCGGGGGCATAGATCCGTGCACATGCGGCACTGATCACAGCCTGCACGCACTTGCCGCAAAGCAGACCGGCGATCAAGGCTCCTCATCTGAACACACCTTAACTTAGAGGGAATCGCTAATATTGCTTTAGTCGTTTTCGTCACGGGATTATCCAAAGAGGCGATGTGTCGCCCGGTCATCAGGCCCCCATCGTAATAGACAGGGTCCTCGATGGTTACGCCCCCCGCAATTTCGACTAGGTCCCTATAAGGTGTACCTACCGGGGCTCTCACAGTGATGGGATTCTGTACCCCTCCGCCAACGGTGACGTATTTATAGGTGACAGGGTGACCATCCATGGCAGCAGCGACATTCAGTAGCGTCTCGACATTATGGACCAAGGCCCCCACGTCTGTAGGGATGCCCATTTCTGGCACAATCCTCTGCAGAATTTCGCAAATAAGCGTCTGCTCATCACCGGCAGGGTAAAAATCATCCAACTGGAAAACCTGATCGGGAGGATTGAGGCGGTCGGACCACTCCTCCACGACCTCTTTATATTTGGCTTTTACGGCTAGGTAGACACATTCGGCTCCCACACATTCTACCACGGTTTGCAACACCCGATTTAGCTTATCCGGATACATTACCAGGAGCTGCTGGTCCACGCGAATCAGCGGCTCACACTCAGCACCATTGATAATGAAATTAGGAACCTGGGCACTCAGCTTCACGTGAGTGGGAAAACCCGCACCCCCAGATCCAATCACACCGGCTGCTTTAACCTGTCTTACCAAAGGATGATCAGCATCAATGAAGACGCCCGAACGTCTTTCCTCTGCCATAAACCTAATCCTCCAAGGGGGCTTCCGCCAGTCTTCTACTTTTCTTCTCTTCCTTCCATGTTCTCTATGACAGAAACGGCAGCAGCCCTGGCAGTCAACATCTCGGCTTCCGTACCACTCATCCACATGCGGCCGAAACGTCCGACAGCAACGATGTGAATAAGCTTGATACTGGCTCTTTTTTCCGCTTCGTTGGCAGCGACGGTTATATAAGCAGCTGGAGCAACCTCCATTACAAATAAGGTCTCCCCGGCAACCAGCATAGATCCCTTTCGAAACCGGTTCAGTAATTGTGCCTGATACGGGTCCACGTTGGTTATGACTTGCAAAGAAGCAACCTGGGGTTTAAGGCGATCGATTTCCTTCAAACCCGATTCTTGTAAGACAACGCTACCTGCCTGCAAAACAGCCTCTTGAGAATGAGAGTGAATCTCGAACATGCCGAAAGCACGTTCCACTACTTGTGCGCCCGGTCTCGCCTCTGTGGCCTTCACTGCTATATCCACCAGCTGAAAAACCACATTTCCTGGTGCCACCTCAATAAAAAGGGAGGCCATTCCCTCAGTGGGCAGGTCACCCTGAGTAACCGTACCCATAAAGCCCGCATATTGCGGCTGCATGCGGTCGATATAAGAATAAACTCGCAGTTGAAAATCACCGGTACTCATAGACCCTTCCCCTTTCTATCGTGTGCCCACCTTGTCTTTACTTAAGTATCTCCAACGGTTTGCTACCCAAAAACTGACCCGGGACAAACTTGCGTTCGCCGTTCGCCTTTTCCGCTCCCTGAGCAATAACAGTCAAACAGGCTCTGCCATCCGCCAGATAAAATGTCCCTTTCAATACTCGGCTCATAACGTTTTTCAGCGCAACCCTTGAGGAGAAAGCAGCGTCAATCTGCCGGCTGGCAATCGCTCAACTTCCCCACTCCTGCGATACCATGGGCGCGCTGAAATTATTTATAGCTACCTTTGGTTTCCTTGGGCAAAATCATCTTAGCCGCCGCCGATGTATTCACTGCCGATCAAGTGCACGTTGGCCGCCTTGACCATGGCATCTGCGGCCTCGATGGAGCCAATCAAACCCTTGGTCTCAACCATTCCCAATGCAATCATCTGAATATCAGCCATGATGCGTTTCTCCTCTCTAGCTTGAGTTGTCACACCAGCCGTTTTTTCCTTGGCCGGTTCGGTTTTCTCTGTTGTTTCCGCTTTTTTTGTCTGCTCTTTCTTAGCTCCTGCTCCCTGACCAGACTCCGCTTGGGTTCCTGCGGTTTTTTTCTCGTCAGAGGAAGCAGTATCTGTCTGCTTTGGTTTTGCCATGGTATGCTCTCCTTTTTATCATGGCCGTTGATCCAACTCTGTCAGCACCATTCGCACAATCCGTTCTACCTCAGACCGGTCTTGCTCCCTAACGCCCGTCGGTTGTGGGGCCAGCTGACGGCCAGCAGCAGCCATAATCTGAGATGGAGGGGACTTCGTCTCATAAGCTACTCGCTTGATGTTAAATAAGTGATATACACCTATGTTGTCGCCAGTGATGGACCCCCCGACCCCACCAGAACCGACGGTCATGGTGGGCATTAATTCGGTGGTTAAGCCGACGGCTCCCGTAGTCCCCAAAGTGTTGACCAGTATACGGAAGACCGGCTTTTTTAAACCGAATTCCATAATCGGTTTCTCATCAGTGGCGTGGATTACCAAGGTATGGCCCAACCCGCCAAACTTAAGTATCTCAACGCAGCGCTCACACCCAGCCTCCCAGCCGTCAACTTCGTACCAAGCCAGCACCGTCGTGAGCTTTTCAGCGGAAAGCGGCTCTTCCTTGCCCACTTTGTCCAATTTGGCAACCAGTATGCGGGCCGTATCGGGAACCGTAATGTTCACCTTGCGAGCAAGGCTTTGAGGCGGCAGTCCCACCGAGGGAACATTGATGGCTCCGTTGGGCAAAAACAGAAACCGCCGCAGGGCTTCGGTTTGTTCTGGCGTGACGAAATAGGCCCCCAATCGCTCCATCTCTGACTTCAGCTGAGCTGCAATAGGTCTGTCCGCAACGACCGCTTGTTCGGAGGCACATATGAGTGAGTTGTCGAAAGACTTGCTGGAAACTATATAGTTAGCAGCTTTATTCACGTCAGCGGAACGGTCTACGTAGGCAGGGACATTCCCCGGCCCGACTCCAATAGTCGGTTTACCCATGCTGTGGGCCACCCTTACCATTTCAATGCCACCCGTCGCCAGTATGAGACTCGTCCGGCGATGGCGCATCAATTCTTGCGTACCGGGCAGGCTAATCCTGGTCATTATGGAGACCAGGCCAGGTGGCATACCGGCCGCTTCTCCTGCCTCGACCATCACCCGTTGTGCCTCAACGCAGCAGTGGACGGTCGACGGATGCGGCGCCAGGACTATAGCGTTTCTGGCTTTGACCGCAGGAATCGTCTTCGACATGATGGTGGAAGTGGGGTTCGTACTGGGAATCAAGGCAACCACCACTCCCATCGGCCAGGCGATTTCCATTATACCGTTGGCTCTATCATCGCGGATAACCCCAACAGTACGCACGTCTTTGATCGCCCGCCAAAGGGTACGGCTGGCAAACTGGTTCTTCAAGGTCTTGTGTTCTGCCACGCCGTATCCTGATTCTTCGAAGGCCATGCGTCCTAACCGTTCCGATTCACGGTAGGCAGCCTCAACCATCGCCTCACAAATCCGGTCCACCTGTTCCTGGCTGAAGTCAAGAAACTCCTGTTGTGCCTTATAGCCTCGTTCAACCAAATCCCGTGCTTCTTGCATAGATCGGAGGTCTGAGTCAAATTCCTGATTCATTGTTTTTGCTCCCTTAGCTTCGGAATCCATCTTGTTTTCCCGCGTCCCTCTTGCAGTGGAATTTTTACGGGAGACCCCTTCGGGACCCACTCTGCGGGCTTCATCAGAGGGAGAAGCAGCAGGCGAAATGCTGGCTCCGGCCGGAGACACTTTCTTTTTAGGCCCACCTGCCCGGCCGGGTCTGGGCTGCGGCAATCCGACACTCCTCTTTGCGACAGGCTTCAAACGTAATCCTAGTGTCGTCACCATTTCACGGGCCAGATCGGTGAGTACGGTATCTTCATCTATCTCGAGCTCGCTCACACCGGCTTGCACCAGGTTTTCGATATCCCGTTCTGTATAAAAGGTTTTCATCAACCTTCCCCTATAGGAGAAACACGAATATCTCCTTGCGGAGGGCCGAGATAGCAAGTCTGGGATCCAAGACTCCTTCAAGCCTCAGGGATTCACCGCCAACCGCCACCTACCATGCCTCTTCAGTCATGGCGGGGTATGCTATGCTCAGAGGCCTATCCCTCTGCTGCTTCAACCAAGAGAAGGAGCGGCGCATGAACCCTGGACACCGTAACAGCATGCACTCGCCAAACTATTTGTAACTGCCCTTGGTTTCCTTGGGCAAAACCATCTCCACGTCTGAGTGGGGCCGGGGAATCACATGGACCGAAGCCAACTCACCCACCCTTTTGGCAGCAGCCGCACCGGCATCAGTGGCCGCCTTTACCGCACCCACATCGCCACGAACCATCACCGTCACATAGCCGCCGCCGATGTATTCACTGCCGATCAAGTGCACGTTGGCCGCCTTGACCATGGCATCTGCGGCCTCGATGGAGCAAATCAAACCCCTGGTCTCAACCATTCCCAATGCAATCATCTGAATGTCTACCATCTTCTTCTCCTCTCTAAATTGAGTTGCCATAACAGCCGATTCTGCGCTGGCAGGTTCAGCTTTTCTGGGTATTGCCACTTTCTTTGTCTGCTTCGTCTTTACAATTCTGCCCGCCGCTGTTTCTTGCAGTTTCCCGCGGTGCCTTTGTCATCGGATGAAGCTACGTCCGTCTCTTTGTCTTCTGGCTTTGCCATCTGCTGTTTATCAGATTATAATAATAGTTCTCTACGATCGGTCAAACCCCATTCTTCTGCTGCTGTTTCCTCACCTTCTCCACGAGTAGCCTGGTAAGAACAGTCCGTTCCAGAGGACCTAAGCTACCGTCATAAATGGGTAAGACAGCATTTCGGTCAATGCTGGGATCCAGGGAAACACGCTGGTAAGCCAGGAAAATGATCATATTCCTAGCGCCCATCAGGAGTGGTCGCTCTCCCGCAAGAATTACGCAAACCTTGGCATCCCCAGAATCGCTTGCATCATTCAACAAACCCACACGCACATTTTTTACCAGAAAGGATCTCCCATTAGACCGACTCGCCGATTGAAGACCCTCTTTGAGGACGGGCATGATCTGGCGCAACATGTGCTCCACAAATGTGCCATTCAAACGATCGCCTACGTACACTTGCACGCCAACATCCTCGTTGATTATGTCGGAAAAGTCCTGGGACAGCGTACGTCCCAAGTCAGGCCGCCGATGGTATTGGTGCCTGTTCCACGCCTGGACTGGCAGCAGGCAAACTCCCATCTCACTCAGGAACCTTAGGATAGCCTGAACAGCCGGGGCTGAGGCGCGCAGGTTAATGGTATCTCCGACGAGCTCTTTGCCGTTAGTGGCTGCGCTCTCATGGTTGAATTTCTTGGTCCTATGGTCGCCAAAGGCGAAAAGTCCTTTTCCCTCGGAGGCAATGACCTTTTCCTCGGCCTCACCACCGCTTTGTCCTCTTCTTACTTCGGCCATGACTGCCTGCACAATGAATCGTATCTTTGCTTCTTCCATCAATCTTTTCGCTTCAATTCCTTGTGTTAACATTCACAGACCTATATCCCTAACGCTCTGGCTTTCAGATGCCCTTTCGGCCAGGCCCACAGCAGCGTCTTTTACTGCTTGGCCGATGACTGTTGGTAGCAGTCCGACCCTGAAGGTTGGACGATCAATTCATTCCTTCAGGCAGTAGCTCATGTAAACAAGCTGGTCTTCCGTACCCACGTCAGCTCAATATAAGTCTCTGAACTGTCACAATCGTGTCACATTTCCTTGCTTAACAGCCGGCGTTAAGTTGAATTGACAACCGTCTATCTGGTGGAGGGCAGGCCGTTCGTTCATCAAAATGAAAGACTGCCGTACACCATCCCGGAAGTCCAGCCATCGTTGCCGCCCGTATACTCTTTAGCGCCGCTATCGGGATCGGCGTAGGCGCCGACGAAACTGAAAGAGAGATGATCGTTGACGCTCCAGTCCACAATCAGGTTGTACTCGTTGGCCCAGTCTTTGCTGTCCACGCCAAAGGCACTGGCATCGTCGAGTCTGAAATTGTAGTAGAAGAGGTTGACGGAGATGGGCTCGACCGGCGTAAAGTTCAGCCTGACCATGTGCGAGTTCAGGTTATTGTTGGCAAGAACGAACTCACCCGTAATTTCACCCTGATACCAGTAACCCCAGTCGGAAAAGCCGTAGAACAGCGGATCGTAATCCTTATCAAAGCTGGCGTAGCGGTAGGTTAGGGTGGGCTTCCATGTTACGTCGAACTGGTAGCCGCCGGAGACGTACCACCCTTTGCCACTGCTGTAGCCATGACTGGGATCCTCGTAAACGTACTCGGCCTCCACTTTGAAGGGCTGCAAGGCGGATAAGCCTTCGAAAGGTGCAAACGGATTGAGGCTAAGCCGGGCGTCGTAAACATACATCTTGTCCCGCGAGTCGAGGTCGGATTTGAGGTAGTAGACACCGCCCCCGACATTTCCCGCTTTTTCGAAGGTGTAGTCCACCGTGGCCCCGCCGGCCCTGGTGTCGGTGTTGGGTGAATCGTCCGCCTTCAGGTACAACAGGTCGCTGTAAAATCCCCCGGTCTTCACCCGAATGATACCGGCGTAGTTGGCAGCAGAGCGAGCATAGATCCAGTAAGCACCTCTTCTGTTGTAGTTGCCTGACTCGTTCTGGAACAGAAAACCATTGCCGGCAGTGTACGTCTGCCGACCGAAAGAAATATCGAGAAAGTCTTTGCCCAGCGAGGGAAATAGGTCTCCGGAACGCCAGCCGACATAGGCATCTTCCGTGCGCATATCGCTGATGTCGCCTTTTGACAAGTTGGAGTTGACGGCATCGGTGCCACTCGTGTTGGCGAACACAGCATCGAACCGGCCGTATACCTCCCCGGCCTCAGAGAAGTAACTGCCCTCGATCCCCGGCCGGAGTACTCCTTCCCACCACTGGTTCACTCGCCGCCCGAGGACTTGCTTGGATTCTCCGAACCAGGATTTTCCTTCCTGAAAGTAGGCCATTGCGCCCATGAAGGTTCCCTTTAGGTAGGTGCCGTTCTCGCCCTTGTAGATACTCAGCGGATTCGCCTCGTCAGAATCTGCGGCAAAAGCATTTGCCGCGACAAATACGCCCACCAGCAAAACAAAAACTAAGACATTCAACTTGGTTGGTTTACTTGAGCAAATCATAACTGGACCCTCCACTTTCTGTGTTTATGTTAACAGTCTGTCAAGCCCAACATTACATGAATTGCTGTCGACCAGACCATGGAGGTGGTCGTGCCGTCCGCATTCCGACTCCCCGGGATTGCACCCTCTGCCAGGCACTCCCCCGAAGGCAAAGCCGTCACCAGGCTATCTTATCCTGCCTGTCCCGAGCGTACTCGCGGCGAGCCGTGCCTCGAAGGATCACCTGAGGACACCTTGGAACCGCCTATGCCTCAGAAGGAACAAGAGGAGTTGTGATCAAGTTATCAACCTCCCTGAGGCATCCCTACTCCCAAAAACGAGCGCCCTTGTTGACGAAATCCAGTATATCCTGCCGCCCCATCCCTGCCAGACCCAACTTCTCCATAGTCC